>JBCDIS010000341.1:0-4994 GCA_038748685.1 Acidobacteriota bacterium
ACCGAACGCCGCCCCGCCGCCCGGGCTTCTCCCGAGCTGATTGACGGGGGCTGACCGACGAAGACGGTTCGGGACTAGCCGACTCGGCGTCGGGCCGCTGGATTTCGGGCCGCTGGGGATACAAGACAGGAACGCAGCTTCTGCTCGAGGGCGTCGGCGTCCGGGAACGGACCGTCCTCGATCACGACCTCTATCCTCGATTCCCTCCGGTAGCCGCTCGGCTTCACGTCCTCGATGCCGTCCGCGTAGTTGAAGGCCCACCAACCCTCATTGGTCCGCAGGACGGCCTTGGCCCGCCGAGCACCCGGCAGCCCGGCCATCTCGCTCAGCCATTCCGAGACCTGTTTGGCGTCGAACACGAGCTCATGCCAGCAGATCCAGCCGACGGTCGACGTCAACGACGATCGGTGGGAGCGCTGAACGATCGGGTGCGCAGCGTCGCAGACCGGGCCCGTGGCACCCCCGTCGGCGACGGCTTCAGGGTCGTGGGCTTCGCGCCCGTGATGGTGATGGTGATGGTCGGTTCCGTGCCGATGGCCTCGGCGGGGAACCTCCGTCCCGCGGTCGGAGACGAGGTCGAGAAGCGCGGGGTCGATGCGCCCTTTCTCGACCTGCCCCACCCAGGGCTTCACAGGGAAGAGGGAGCCCGCCCATGACCGGAAAGCTTCAAGCTGCTCCGCATCCGCAAGATCGGGGCGGCTGGCGAGCAGGACATCCGCGGCCTCCACCTGATCCAGAACCTCCTCCCGCAGGATGTCGTCCTTGAACCGGACGGGGTCGAGCAGGCAGACGACGGACCTCACGTCCACCGACTCACGGATTCCGGATCGGCCCAGGGTGTCCAAGATCCCCGACAGGGCGGCCAGGCCGGTGGGCTCGATCAGCAGCCTATCGGGGCGGCGCTGGAGCAGAACCACCAGGGACATCTCGAACAGGAAGCTGGCGGAACAGCAAATGCAGCCGCCCACGACCTCCCGGATCTCAACCCCCGGCGGCTGTCCCGCTTCACCGGGGGCCTCCATCAACGCGGCGTCCAGTCCCACTAGCCCGTACTCGTTGACGAGCACGGCCCACTGCTCGTCCTTCGGCCGGTGCTCCAGCAGGTGATTGATCGTGGTCGTCTTACCAACCCCGAGGGATCCACCGATGAGGTTCACCGGGATCCGCTTGCGTGACTTTCTCTTCATCGAGGAGCCTCGTCGAGATCTGCGGGCTTTGATCTGCTCTGGTTCACGATCAGAAGCGGATGGTGACATCCCGGCGGCCCCTGTCGAAGGTGGCGCTGCGGACCGTCTTGTCCCGCTCCACGTTGACCAGGCTCACCTGCTCCGGCCACACGTCACGCAGGATGTCGTGGGTGAGGGTGAGGGCGGTGAGCCCGTCCGGGACGGGGGCCTCGGCGTACACCCACAGGTGGGGTCCGTCGATCTCATGGCCGACGGGCGTGAGGGGGATCGCGGCCCCGTCCTGGTCCTTCAGGGCAAAATGCCCGTGTACGTAGCTTTCGAAGCGGTCCCGGTCCGCAGCGTTGCCCAGCAAGTCGGCGTCGCCGCCGAAGAGCTTGCGGATGGCATGCTCGGCGTCGTGCACCAGAAACCGGTGCATGACCTCGATGTTGCCGGTCCGCGGGTTGAAGAGAACCCGCGTGACCGACTCCTTCAGCTGATGGGCCGACAGCGGCGTCGCCAGGAGCATCACGAGCAGCGCCCCCCAAGCGTGCCGGCGGGACGGAGCGATCATTACGGGTCCTCTTGCTCCAGCTCGGTTTTGATGTCCTGCATGATGTCGCGGCGCTCCATGCCTTCGCGGTCCGGCACTTTGAACACCTCGATGCGGGAGGGAACGATACGCCGCGGGTAGTGATTGTTCTCCACGTCGGTATCGGCGGTTTCCCAATGCGGATCGATCACCACCTGGGTCAGCTCGCGGTCGGTGACGATGAGCTTCTTGACGTTTCTCGCGTTCCGGCGCCAGATCTCGGCCGGGATGTCCATGCGTTCGGTGGCGCCGTCGGCGTAGGTGAGCTCCAGCAGGATGGGCATCACGAGGCCGCCGTGGTTGCTGAACTCCAGCACGTAGTAGTTCTGGTCTTCCTTCACAGCACGTTCGAGGGCACGGCGCTCCCAGTCCTCGAGCTCGGCGAGGAAAGCCCGATACTCGTTGCGCTCCTTGTTGGTGACGGTGAAGCGATCGTTCTCATCGTAGAAGTCGCGGATGTCCGGATTCTCTTCCACCCAGGTGGGGCCGTCGGCGCGGTTGCGTTCGACGATCACGGAGGCCGGCTTGTCGGCCTCTTCCTGGCGCCTCCGGCCGTAGTCGATGTCCGGGTCCAGCGTATCCAGGCGCAGCTTCCAAACCCGGTCGATGCCGATGTCCACGTGGTCGGTGGTGTAGAACCAGCCGCGCCAGAACCAGTCCAGGTCCACCCCCGAGGCCTCCTCCATGGTGCGGAAGAAGTCCGCCGGGGCGGGGCGCTTGAACATCCAACGACGGGAATACTCGCGGAACGCGAAGTCGAAAAGCTCGCGCCCTAGGATCGTCTCCCGCAGGATCATGAGTGCCGCCGCCGGCTTGTGGTACGCGTTGGGGCCCAACTGCAGTACGGAATCCGACTGCGTCATGATCGGCACCTGGTTGTCCGATTTCATGTAGTCGACGACGTTGCGGGGCTGGTTGTCCCACGGGATCTCCGGATCCCATTCCCAGCCCGCCAGGGCGTCGAGGAAGCTATTCAGGCCCTCGTCCATCCAGGTCCACTGGCGTTCGTCCGAGTTGACGATCATGGGGAAATAGATGTGGCCGATCTCGTGGATGATCACGCCCACCAGGAATCGCTTCTCCGCCAGGGTGTAGGTGCGGTCGCCGTCGTCCTGTAGATCGGTACGCGGGCCGTTGAAGGTGATCATGGGGTACTCCATGCCGCCGACCGGGCCATTCACCGACTGCGCTACGGGGTACGGATAGTCGAAGGAGTAGCGCGAGTACACCTTCATGGTGTGAATCACGGAGGCGGTGGAGTACTTCGACCACAGCGGCTCCCCTTCCTTGGGATAAAAGGACATGGCCATCACCTCGGGCTGCACCTCGCCGCCCTGCCGGTAGCCTTGGGCGTCCCAGATGAACTTGCGGGAGGAGGCCCAGGCGAAGTCGCGCACGTTGTCGGCCTGGAAGCGCCAGGTCTTCGAACCCGGGGCGGCCTCCCGCTCGTTCTTCAGCGCTTCTTCCGCGGTGACAATAAAAACGGGCGCCTCGGCGGTGCGGGCCGATTCCAGCCGCCGGAGCTGGGTGCTGGTGAGAACCTCGTCCGGATTCTGCAGTTCCCCCGTGGAGGAGACGATGTGGTCCTCCGGCACCGTGATGTCCACCGTGTAGTCGCCGAACTCCAAGGTGAACTCCCCGCGGCCGAGGAACTCCTTGTTGGTCCAGCCTTCGTAGTCGGTGTAGGCGTGGAGGCGCGGGAACCACTGCGCCAGCAGGAAGATGTCGTTGCCCCCCTCGCGCTCGTCATCCGGGAAATGCTCGTAGCCCGCGCGGGCCCAGACGGCGTCTTCTTCAGCGATGTTGAACGCGAAATCGATCTCGAACTCGGTGGTCTCCCCCGGCTTGAGGGGGCTGCGCAGGTCGACCCGCAGGTTGGTGCCGACCAGGGCGTGGGCCAGGTCGCCGCCGGCGTCGCGCACCGACGGGAGCTCGTAGCCCAGGACGTTGTCGGCCATGAACTGCCGGCGCCGCAGCGCTTCCAGGCTGAGCCGAGGCGGCTTGCCGTCTTTGGCGTCCTCCTCCTTGGGACCCCGCCGGCTGGTGTCGCCGAAGACCGCGCTGCGCTCCGCCAGGGAGTCCCCACGGAAGCGATTCTGGTCCAACTGGAGCCACAGGAAGCGCAGGGTGTCAGGGCTGTGGTTGGTATAGCGAATGCGCTGACTCGCCTCGAGGCGCCGACGGTCCTCGATCAGCCGTACGTCGATCTCGTAGTCGACTTCCTGCTGCCAATACTGATGCCCCGGCTCGCCGCCCGCCGTTCGGTAGGCGTTGGCGGTGGGGAGCACCTCGTCCAACTGGCGAAACTTGTCCTGGAACTCGCCTTTGGTCTGGTCGACGGCGGCCATGGCCGGAGAGGTGAAGAGCAGTGCTACCAAAATCAGCCGGGTTAGGTGACGGATCACTAGGGGGACTCGCTTTCTTGAGGTGTCGCTGTGCGCGGAACTTGATTCAGAAGGCATCGATAGGGAGCTGGCCTTGCCTACGGGAAAATCTGGAGCTTGCCGAATGGGGGGTCTTCGCACTCTCAGGAGACCGCCGGGCCCAAGCGCTGTATGGTTCGCTTCTTCGCGGCTCGGCAGGACGGTCGCAGCGGACTGGCTTCGTCGATCCAGCGTAGCCGGACCGCGGGACCTCCGGAGAGGGGTCCCGCGGGCCGGATCGGTCCGTTAGTCCCGAGCCTCCGCGCTGGCGTCCCGCAGGGATTTGAACTCGCTGCCCTCCGCCCAGTTGGGCCACTCCTCGCTGTTGCCGAGCCGTTCGGCGACCGCGTGGATCAACTGGGCGTCGCGGATCATGCCGCTCAGATCCCAGTCCGGCGACCATTCGTCGCTCTGCTGGTGATAATCGTCCTCATCGTAGGCCGCCGCGATCTTCGCCGCCCGCTCGGTACCGCCTTCGACGAGGTCACTGCCGGATTGGAAGCTGACGGCCGGTACGCCGACCTGCGCGAAGGCGAAGTGGTCGGAGCGGAAGAAGCTACCCGCCGCCGGATTGGGGTCGGGCGAATAGCGCCGCCCCATCTTCGCCGCCTCTTCGATCATGATGTCGAGCAGGCCGAGCTTCGCGCTGCCCGAGATCGAGAAATCCCGGGTCGGGCCGTGAACGCCGGGGGCGTCGGTGTTGAGCACCCCGACCGTCGTCTCCAGCGGGTAGACCGGGTTGGCGGCGTAGTACTTCGCGCCCAGCAGCCCGCTCTCCTCCGCCCCAACGGCGAGGAAGACAAGGCTGCGCTC
>JBCDIS010000342.1:0-4954 GCA_038748685.1 Acidobacteriota bacterium
CGAGCTGCTCGTCCAGCACCTCGCCCTGGAGCCATTCCCGCTGCCAGGCGGCGAAGTCGGCGTATTGGATCGGCAGCTCCGGGAGCCGCGGCGCCCTGTCCTGCTCGTCCGCCCTATAGCGTTCGAGGGCCTCTTGGATGAAGAGGTCGGTGGACCAACCGTCGGACACGATGTGGTGGAAGGTGAAGAGCAGCCAGTGCTCTTCCGGGCCGAGGCGGAGGAGGCCGAGGCGAAGCAGCGGACCCGTGGCGAGGTCGAAGGGTTCGAGGGACGATTCCCCGGCAGCCCGGAAAGCCTCCTCCTCGCCGTCGACCCGCCGGGGTTCGAGCACCACGGCTGCGGGCTCGGCGATGATCTGCACCGGCTTGCCCCGGTCCGAGCGGAATGAGGTCCGGAGGCTTTCGTGGCGGGCGATCAGCGAGGACAGGGCCCGCTCCAGCCGGGGGATGTCGAGGTCCCCGCGGAGCCGGAGGGCGGTGGGCATGTTGTATGCGGGGCTATCTGGATCCAGCTGGTGGAGGAACCAGAGCCGCTGCTGGGCGAAGGACAGGGGAGCGGCGGCGTCTTCGGACCTGGGCCTGGGGACGATCGGCGGCACCGGCCGCTGGCCACGGGCCCGGCGCTGGGCCGCCTCCACCCTTTGGGTCAGGGCGGACACCGTCGGCGCTTCGAAGACGTCCCTCAGGGGCAGCTCGACACCCAGCGTCGAGCGCAGCCGGGAGAGCATCCGGGTGGCCAGGAGGGAATGCCCCCCAAGATCAAAGAATCCTTCGTGGGGACCCACCCGCCCGCGGCCCAGGACGTGGCCGAAGACCTCCGCCACAATCCTCTCCATGGGGGAGCGGAGGGCACGGGCGGCGGGTGAGCCTTCGGCGGCTTCATCGTCCACGCCCCAGGTGGGCTCCGGCAAGGCCCGTCGATCGATCTTGCCGCTGGGGGTCAAGGGTAGGGCTTCGAGGAGAACCGTGGCGGAGGGCACCATGTAGGCGGGGAGGTGGCTCCGCAGGTGATCCGCCAGGGCCGCTGGAAGATCGGCCGGGGTGTCGACGCGGGCCCCGTCCTCGGGCGCCACGTAGGCCGCCAAACGCCGGTCCCCGGGACCGGCGTCGACCGCAACCACCACCGCCTCCTTGACCTCGGGGTGGGTCGAGAGGAGGAACTCGATCTCGCCGATCTCGATGCGGAAGCCCCGGATCTTGACCTGCTGATCGAAGCGGCCGAGGAATTCGATGGCGCCGTCCTCCCCGCGGCGCACGCGGTCGCCGGAGCGGTAGAGCCGGGCCCCGGGCCGTTGGGAGTACGGGTCCGGAACGAATCGTTCGGCGGTGAGGGCCGGTCGCTGCAGGTAGCCCCGGGCGACGCCGAGGCCGCCGATGCAGAGCTCGCCGGGGACCCCCGTCGGCAGCGGGCGTAGGCGGCCGTCGAGCACGTGGTTCGTGGCCCCGGCCACCGGAAAGCCGATGGGCGCCCGTTCTACTTCCGCAGGGGCGTCGTCGTCACCCCGGGCCGGGGGCGCCCCCCAGGTGGTGGAGGTGATGGTGGTTTCGCTGGGACCGTAGGCGTTGATCCAGGCTGGGCGATCGCCGACCGTCCGCAGCCAGACCTGGAGCCGCTCCGGCAGGGCCTGCTCGGTGCCGACGATCACCAGCCGAAGGGCCTCCGGCATCGAAGAGCGGCCCTCCGCCAGCTCCGAGACCCACTCATGCCAGTAGGGGGTGGGCAGGTTGGCGACGGTGACTCCGTGCTCATCCAGCAGACGCAGGAAATCGCCGAAGGCCAGGGATTGCTCCTCCGACCGCATGACCACCGTGGAGCCGGCGATCCAGCTCGGGAAGATCTCTTCGATGGAGATGTCGAAGGAGAGGGAGGCGAATTGGAGGACTCGATCCGCCGGGCCGAGGCCATAGCGCTCGACCATGGCGAGGCTGTGGTTGGCGGCGGCGCGGTGGGGGACCACGACCCCCTTCGGCCGACCGGTGGAGCCGGAGGTGTAGATCACGTAGGCGGCGGCCTCGGGGTGGGACGGCAGATCGATTGGATCGGCGTCGCCGGCCCCCGTCAGCTCGTCGAACCGGCGGTCGAGCAGAACCTTGTCGAGGCTCGCAGGGAGCTTTCCGGCGAGGGAGCCCTGGGTGAGGGCCAACTCCATCCCCGAGTCGTCCACCATGAAGGCGAGGCGCTCGGCGGGGTAGGTTGGATCCAGAGGCACCCAGGCAGCGCCGGCTTCGAGGATCCCGAGGAACGCCACCGCCGCCTCCCGGGAACGCTCCAGGCACACGCCGACGCGGGTCTCCGGCCCCACCCCCAAGCCCCTCAAGTGGCGGGCCAGGCGGGCGCTGCGGCGCCCGAGGTCGAGGTAGGTGAGGGAAGTTCCGGGAGGGTAGGGTCCAGTGGAGTCGATCGGCGCCGCCGCCACCAGGGCCTTGCGGCCGGGGGCGGCGTCGAGGCTCCGGCGCACCAGGCGATGTAGCGGAACGAAGGGCTCTCCGCCGGCGGGGGGATCCGCCGCCGCCGTGCGCAGCTGATCCCCGGCGTCTTTGGGGTCGACGATGGGGAGGGCGTCCGCCGGAGCCCCGGGGTCCGCCGCGATGGCCCCCAGAAGCTGGACGAAGGCCGCGGCGAGGCGTTCGATGCTGGAGCGATCCCAGAGGTCCGTGGCGTATTCGAAATAGCCCTGCAGCCGCGACCCGGCGACCATCTCCAGGGTGAGGTCCACCTTCGAGAGGTTCCGGCCCACCTGGATGGGATCCACCCGCAGCGCTCCGCCGCGGCCGCCCGCGGGTCGGGGCCCGTCACCTTCCCCCTTCGGCGCCCCACCACCCACCTGGCCGCCGCCGTCCAACATGGCGAACATCGCCTGGAACAGCGGATTGCGGGAGAGGTCCCGCTCCGGCTGGATCTCCTCCACGAGCCGTTCGAAGGGTAGGTCTTGGCGCTCGTAGGCGGCGACGGAGCGGGCCTTCACCCGATCGAGGACCTGGCGGAAGGTCGGCGCCCCGTCGAAGACGCCGCGGAAGACGAGGGTGTTGGCGAAGCTGCCGATCAAGCCCTCCACCTCGGTGCGGTGGCGATTGGCGATGGGGGTCCCCACCAGCAGGTCCCGCTGGCCGCTCCAGCGGTAGAGCAGGGTCTGGAATGCCGCCATCAAGACCATGAAAAGGGTCGCCCCCTGGTCCTTTGCCAGGTCCCGGAGGCCGCGGGCGATGTCCCCGTCGACCTCGAAGGGGAGGGTGGTGCCTTCGAGGCTGGCCACCGCAGGTCGGGGGCGATCCGTCGCCAGCTCGAGGTGGGTGGGGGCGTCTTCCAGCTCCGCCTTCCAGAAGGCCAGCTGGGCGTCTAAGTCGAGCTCCTCTTGCTGCCAGCGGGCGAAGTCCGGGTATTGGATGGGCAAGGGCGGGAGATCCGCGTCGACGCCGGTGGCGGAGGCGTCGTACAGGGCCCAAAGCTCGCGTAGGAGGATCCCCAACGACCAGCCGTCGGCGACGATGTGGTGGAGGGCGAGGAGCAGGGCGTGCTCGCCGTCGTCGAGGCGTAGGAGCCTCAGGCGCATCAGCGGGCCCTTTTCGAGATCGAACGGGGCCCCCGCCTCCGCTTCCGCGGTTTCCACCACCCGGGCCCGGCTCTCGGCGGCGGAAAGGTACGAGAGGTCGAGCAGCTCCACCTCCACGTCGTCGGCGGAGGCGGCGGGGGCCACCACCTGTTTCGGCTCGCCATCGATTTCGGCGAAGGTGGTGCGCAGGGCCTCGTGGCGACGCACCAAGCCGCGGGCCGCCGCCACCAGGGCGCCGACGTCGAGGGGGCCGCGGAGCCAGAGGGCGCGGAAGATGGAGTGGGCGCGGCTGCCCGGGTCCAGCTGTTGGAGGAACCAGAGGCGCTGCTGGGCGAAGGAGAGGGGGAAGGTCTTCGGCCGGGCCGCCTTGGCTTTGGCCAGCTTCGCCAGAAGGGCTAATTTCTCTTCCCGAGACAGGCCCGCCAAGTCTTTGGGATTCATGGTTTCACGTCCTCCAGGAGCGATCCTTCGTCCCCGCCTCCGGTCTTCCGGCGGCAAGGACGGACGGCGTTGCAAAACGCTTCTGGACGATGTTGTCCGCGCGTCGGCTGGCGTGGGGGGGCGCTTCGGGCGTCCTCGTGGTGTGAACGGGGTGGGGCGGGGCCAGGGGTGGCCACCGTTCGGCACTCGGCCTGAGGCCCCGCGGGCGGGAAGTCCGGTCCAGCCTGGGACGGAGGGTGCCTGGGGCTGGAAGGGTAATCGACCTCCCGTCCAAAGGTCAAACCTTCTTCTCCTAGTGTCTGTATACCCGGACGGCAGGGATACATGGGGTTCATCAATGGCATCAGCCGAGGCCCTCCTCGCCTGCCGAGGACGCGACGCCGGTGATCCGCCGGATCCGGTCCGCGAGGTCGGCGATCGAAGGATTCTTCAGCGCCGAGCGGATCGGCAGGTCGACGCCGAGCCGCTCCCGCAGGGTCGATACGAGCTGGGCGGTCAGCATGCTGTGCCCCCCCAGGTCGAAGAAGCCGGCGTCGACGCTCGGCCGATGGCGGACCCCCAAGACCTCTGCGAAGGCGTCCGCCACGGTGGTTTCGACGGCGTCCCTAGGGGCGATCCTCGGGGCCGACTCCAGGAGGGCGGACGCCCTCACCTGGGGAAGGGAGCCCAGATCCACCTTGCCGTTCTCGGTGAGGGGCAGGGCGTTGAGGAGTTGCACGGTGGGAACTGCGAACTCCGGCAGCCTGCCCCGCAGGAAGGCCTGCAGGTCGGCGGCGCTGGGGCCGGGATCCGCGGGCCTCGGGCTCACCACGGCGAAGGCCACGAGGCGCCTGCCGTCCCCCTCCCCCTGGACCGTGGCGACCCGGTCCCCGACCCTGGGGTGCTGCTCCAGGGCGGCCTCCACCTCCCCCAGCTC
Organism: Acidobacteriota bacterium; assembly: GCA_038748685.1. Classification (GTDB taxonomy): domain Bacteria; phylum Acidobacteriota; class Thermoanaerobaculia; order Multivoradales; family J023; genus JAUIJL01. Next base: position 4,908 of record JBCDIS010000342.1, read on the forward strand.
GACCCGGAAGCCGCGGATCTCGACCCGCCGGTCGAGGCGACCGAGGA
>JBCDIS010000343.1:0-4909 GCA_038748685.1 Acidobacteriota bacterium
CGCCTTCCGGCTCGACCTCCTAAAGCAGGCCCGTCGGGTGATCGATCGAATGGCCGCCGATTTCGGCGATGCCACCTCGGGCCTAAGGCGCCTCCACGAATCGGGGGTCGAGATCCAAGGGGGCCCCCAATACGGAAGGCTGCTGGACCTCCTGGACTACGAAAGCCGTCAGTCGGAGCTGGCGGTGACCCTCAACATCGGCGCCGACGGTGAGGTCAAGGATCTAGTACTCCATGATCTACGGGAGAACGAGAAGAATCCCTTCTACACCTCGCCCTGGAGACGCCTCCTGCTGCGGGTGAAGTCCTTCTTCCACGGCTACCAGCTGAGCCAAAAAGTCATCGTCCAGCACATCCTGCGGCAGGTCTTCCAGGAGATCGCGCCGGCCCTGGTGCCCCTCGTCCAGATGCTAGGGCACCTGGAGGTCTACCTCGCGTCCCTCGCCTTCCGCGAGCGGATGGAGGCGGAGAACCTGCCGGTGAGCCTGGCGACGGTGGAGCCCGATCTGCCGGTGCGCCTGCGGGGACTGTTCAACCCCCTCCTGCTGGCCGGCGAAGAACGCCCCGTAGCCTGCGACGTCGGACCGGCGGATCCCCTCTCCATCACCATCGTCACCGGACCCAACTCCGGCGGCAAGACGCGACTTCTCCAGGGCATGGGGCTGGCTCAGCTCCTCGGCCAGAGCGGCCTCTACGTGCCCGCCGCCGAGGCCCGGCTCCCCCTCGTCCGCGGCATGTTCGTGTCCCTGGTGGAGACCGAGACCGCCCACCAGGCGGAGGGGCGCCTGGGCCGGGAGATGATGCGCATCCGCTCGCTGTTCGCGTCCATGGGGTCCCCCTCCCTGGTGATTCTCGACGAGCTCTGCTCCGGCACCAATCCCCGCGAAGGCGAAGAAATCTTCGACCTCGTGTTGCGCATGCTCGACCGACTCGGCACGGTGGCGTTCATCAGCACCCATTTCCTCGAGTTCGCCAAGCGACTCGAAACCGAACGGCCGATCCCGGGGATGAAGTTCCTCCGGGTGGAATCGAACGACGACCTGTCGTCGACCTATCAGTTCCTCCCCGGGGTGGCGGAAACCTCCCTCGCCGCCGCCACCGCCGAGCGTCTCGGGGTCACCTTCGAGGCCCTGTCGGAGCTGATCGATGGACGGCCGGACGACTAAGGCAGCGGGCCGAAGGATGGTCAGAATCCGCGGGTGATAGCATCGCAGGCAACGTCAAGTCTCTAGGGAGGTCCCCCCGTGCCCCAACTGACGATCGACCAACGCCTGAGGGACGTCCAGCGTCGGCTCGGCGTCCGCGCCGACGGCATCCTCGGACCGAAGACCCTGAGCGCCCTCGAGCGGATGCTCGATTCCCACCTCGGGCCGGCGCCGGTGGAGGCCAACCTCACCGTATCGAGGGGTAGCCTCGACGCCCTGGTGAGGTTCGAGATCTCCTCCTTCGCCCACTATGAGCGGAAACTCTCCAACCCGATCTGGCCCGGGGCCCAAAGCGGCGTCACCATCGGCATCGGGTACGACCTGGGGCACACCTCCGCCGCCCGGGTCGAGCGGGACTGGCGGGGCCGGATCCCCGACGCAGATCTCGACCGACTGCTGACCACCGTCGGCTTCACGGGCGTCGCCGCAAGGGCCCTCGTACCCGGGGTGGCCGACATCCAGGTGCCCCTCGCCCCGGCCCGGGAAGTGTTCTTCACCGCCACCCTTCCCCACCACGCCAACATCACCCGGCGGGTCTACCCGGGGATCGAGGCGCTCCCCGCCGACGCACAGGGGGCTCTCCTCTCACTCGTCTTCAACCGCGGCGGCTCGATGCGGAACCACGATCGGCGCCGGGAGATGCGGGACCTACGACCGCTGGTGGCGGCCGGCGATCTCGCCGGTATCGCCGTGCAGATCCGTTCCATGAAGCGGCTCTGGGATCCCCAGGTGCTGCCGGGGCTCCACCGCCGCCGGGACCGCGAAGCGGACCTGGTGGTCGGCGCCGTTCGAGCCTACAGCGCCGAGGAGCTGGTCGGGGTCTGAGGGGGCGGAAGCACGATGCAGAAGGTGCTGCCCTGACCGGAACCCTCTGACTCCACCCACACCCGTCCGCCGTGGACCTCGGTGATCCGGCGCACCAGAGCCAGGCCGATCCCGGTGCCCTCGGCTCCGGCGTCCAATCGGTCGAACAGGCCGAAGATCTGCTCGTGGAACTTCTCCTCGATGCCGACGCCGTTGTCCCGCACGGTGATGACCGTCTCCGGGCCGTCGAGCCTCGAACCCACCACCACCTTCGGGGCCTGCTGGTCCCCCATGAACCTCACCGCGTTGCCCAGCAGGTTCTCGAAGACCTGGAGCAGCCTCGTGGCGTCGCCGGCCACCGTCGGCAGGTCAGCCTCGACCTCCAAAGCCACCCCGCGCGTCGCCAAGGGCCCCGCCAGCTGCTCGGCGGCGGCCCTCACCACCTCTTCGATCGCCACCGGCTGCGGCGTTTGCACCACGCGCCCGGCCCGGGACAGCTCTAGTAGCTCGTCGAGGAGACGGTGCATGCGCCCGGCGGCGCCGCGGATGCGTTGGATGTCGTCGGCGATGGCTTCGGTATCGTTGTCGACAATGTCCTGCTCCAGGAGATCGGCGAAACCCTGGATGGTCAAGAGGGGATTCTTGAGGTCGTGGGACACCGTGTAGACGAAGCGCTCGAGCTCCGAGTTCTTCGCTTCGAGCTCGGCGTTGAAGGCCTCGATCTCTTTCTCCCGGCGGCGACGGTCGGTGACGTCCCGGACCACCGAGAGCAGGATTTCCCGTCCCTCCACTTCGACCCTCTGACCGGAGACCACGCACTCCCGAATCGCGCCGTCCTTGCGTCGAACCAGGATATCCAGATCGCGGAGGACTCCGTCCCGCTCCAGGCGCTCGTACATCAGCTCCCGCTGGCCGGGCTGCGCCCAGAGGCCCAAATCCCGGATGGTACGTCCGGAGATCTCGTCCCGCCCGTAGCCACTGATAGTGAAGAACCCCTGGTTGACCTCCAAGATCGTGCCGTCCCCCATCTGGGTGAGGAGCACTCCGTCCGGACTGAATCGAAACGCGGCGGCGAATTTCTTCTCGGAGGCCCGCCTCTGGCGCTCCGCCCGCAGTTGGGCGGTCACGTCCCGCAGCACCGAGATCATGGCGGTCCGGCCGGCGATGTCGACCACCCTGGCCGACATCACACAATCCATGCGGTCCCCCGCGGCGCTGCGCACCGCCACGTCCATCTCCTTCACCTCGCCGTCCCGCCGCAGCACCTCCATGAACCGCGTGCGGATCTCCGGGGACCACCAGGCGTTGATCTCGTGGACGGTCCGGCCGATAACCTCGTCGCGTTCGAAGCCCACCCGTTCCAAAGCTCCGTCGCTGACATCGAGGATCTCCCCGTCCGGCAGTGACGTGAGCCACACGGCCAGGGGGTTGTGCCTCAGGGCCGCCGCGAAGGCGGCCTCCCGCGCGGCTCCGTCACCGAGCCCCCCATCGGAGCGACGGCGGGTCCCCAGCAGCCAGCCGATCCAGCCCGCGGCGGGAAGCAACAGGGCGCTGAGCCAAAGAGTCCAGTGCATTTCTGTAGGGCCGACGCGGAACGGGCCGCAAGGGGAACCGGTGCCGCGGGTACGACAAGGAACGGCAGATGGGGTGCCGCGGATCGTCGCCGGCGGCACTCGAACGACGAGAGGATTGGATGCTACCAGGAGAGCCGGGTGGGAGGGAGAGTCTCCCCTACCCACCATGTTCTCCCCTGCCAAAGGACCACCCGCCAGACGTAACCCCCAGAAGAAACGGGGGGAGCCCTCACACCGGCCCTGGCATGGTTTCTGCTTCTAATCGTAATCACTGACTCTTGCTAAACTTAATCGCCCAAGTTTAGAGATTTCATCACAGGACGCCAATACCCTGCGCTATCTGGAAGATCGCCCCCTTCCGCAGGTCCCGCAGCCGAGTCGATCAACTGCGAGCCGTCACCCCGAGCTCTCCGAGGTGAGGCGACCCACGGAACATGAGGAGTTACCCATGAAAATGCATGAAGCGTCGAATGCAGGCCTACGTGTCCTCAGCCTGGCGGCGGCCCTCGTCCTGCTATTCCCGTTCACAGCCCAGGCCCGTTCGATCATTCTCCAGGGGGACGGCGCAGCTACCGCGGTGCTCGACGCCGGGGGGAGGATCACCCACCACCTCGACCTCATCCGGGCGGTGGCCGCCGACGTCACCCCGGAGCAGGAAGCGGCCCTCGCTGCCCACCCCGGGGTCGACCGCATTTGGAACAACGGCGCTTTGGAGGTTGCCACGCACAACAGCCAGGGCAACGACAACCCGAAGCGGGAGACCTTCTACCCGACCCAGGTGGGGGCCGCGGATCTGCACGGCCAAGGCATCGACGGCAGCGGCGTCACCGTGGCGGTGATCGACACCGGCTTCTGGCGGATTCGGGGGTTGAAAAAGAACGCCGCCAACGAACGGCGGGTCCTGGCCCAATATGACGCCATCTGCGACCACCTCCTGCGGGAGGACGGCCGGGGGGATACCAACGACTGGAACGGACACGGCAGCCACGTCACCGGCGTGATCATGGACTCCACCAAGAGCCGCGGTCAGGACTACCGCGGCGTCGCCCCCGGGGCCGATCTGGTCTCGGTCAAAGCGTTCGATTTCGAAGGCAAGAGCACCTACGCGACGGTCATCCGCGCCCTCGATTGGGTGGTGTCCAACCGTGACGCCTACGGCATCCGGGTGGCCAACCTGTCCTTCAGCGCTCCGCCGCAGTCCTTTTATTGGGACGATCCGATCAACCAAGCCGTGATGGCCACCTGGCAGGCGGGCATCGTGGTGGTCACCTCCGCCGGCAACACCGGCCCCGAAGCGGTGACCATCGGCGTGCCGGGGAACGTCCCC
>JBCDIS010000344.1:0-4899 GCA_038748685.1 Acidobacteriota bacterium
ATCCACCTGGAGCAGGCCCTCGCGGGTGAGGACCACGCCGTCGTCGTCGAGGCGGTCCAACATGCCCCGTTCGCGGAGCTTCTCGAACACCGGGCGATAGCGATCCATGGGGTCGACGCCGAACTTTTTCTCGAAGGGCCCGAAGGACAGGTTGCCAAGCTTGAGCTGGAGGATCAGCTCCCGGGTCAGGCGCTCGTCGCCGGAGGTTTCGAAGGCGCGGCCCAGGGGCAGGCGGCCCTCGGTCTCGAGGGGCTCCAGGTACTCCTGCCAGCTGGCGCGGTTTTGGATGTGGACTCCGGACATGTGGCCGAAGCTGGCGACCCCCGTGCCCATCATGTCGGCGCCGTTCCACAGGGCGTCGCGGTAGACGAAACGGCCACCCCCGTCTTCCCGGCCGCTCTTCTTGACCAGGGTGTAGGCGCTCGATACCTCGTAGCCCGCTTCCCCCATCCGCTCGATGGCGTAGTCGTTCCAGGCCCGCTTGGTCTGCCAGTCCGCCACCGGGGAGTCGTTGCCGTCTTCGAGGATGCCCTTGGAGTAGACGGTGTTGAAGGGCAACTCCATCTGGTAAATGGTGACGCTGTCGGGGTCCTCGTCAATGGTGCGCTCCACCGTTTCCTTCCAGCTGTCCCAAGTTTCCCCCACCATGCCGGCGATGAGGTCCATGTTCAGCTGGGCGAAGCCCTGCTCGCGGATCCAGGGAAGACAGCGGTGGATTTCTTTGACCGCGTGGGCGCGGCCGTTGCCCCGCAGGATGTCCTCGTTCCAGTTCTCGACGCCGAGGGAGAGTCGGGTCACGCCGATCTCTCGATACGCCGCCACCTTCGACTGGGTCAGGGTCCCCGGCTCGCACTCGAAGGTCACTTCCTCCACGTGGTCCCATGGGATGGCAGCCTTGGCCCGGTCCACCAGGCCGCGGAGGTGTTTCACCGCGATGTAGGAGGGGGTGCCCCCGCCGAAGTACACGAAGCGAAGGGGCCGGCCCTGGACCGCTTCGGTTTCGGCGTAGAGCTCTATCTCTGAGCCCAAGGCGTCCAGGTAGCGCTGGATCTGCGCCGCGTTCTTGTCGATGTAAACGCGGAAGTAGCAGAACTTGCAGCGCTTACGGCAGAACGGAATGTGCATGTAGAGGCCGAGGGGAACCTCCTGGCGGCCGGGGTTCGACAGCGCGCCGTGGGCCGCCGGCAGGTTCTCTTCACGCCAAAAGGAGAAGGGGGGGTAGTTAGACACGAAGACGCTGCCCACCTCGGTGGAGTGAATCTTCGGCCCCTTGGCCTGTTCGAGATTCCCGGGGGCTGGTTCGGCGTTGGCGGTCATCGTGGGTCTCCTTGGCTGCGCGGTCGGTGGGGCCGTCGGGCGGGGGCTGGCGGTGGCGGGGCGGGGGAGGTGAGCAGGGCCGTCAGGGGGCGGGGGAACGGGACAGCCGCTGCGCGAAGGCGAAGATCTTGCCGGTGTCGGTGGCGATGACCATGCGACCGTCGGCGATGGCGGGGGAGGCGGCGATGCCGTCCCCGGGCTCCATCTCCCACTGTACTGAGCCGTCGGTCACCGAAAGGATCTGCAGCAGGCCGCTCTGGTCGGCCACGACGACCCGATCCCCCACCACCACGGGGGACGCCTCGACCCGGGCCCGCATGGCGTGGGTCCAGTGGGCTTTGCCGGTGGCGGTGTCGAGGGCGTGGACCATCTTGTCCCGGCCGCCGACGATCACCCGGCCGTCGTGGACGGCGGGGGAGGAATAGAAGGGGAACTCCCGTTCCGGATGCTTGTAGCGCCAGGCCACCTCGGCCTTCCCGAGGTCGACCCCGATGACCTCGTGGTCGAAGGTGCCCACGTAAAGGCGACCGTCCAGGACCGCCGGGCTGGCGGCGACGTAGGAGCCGATCTGGAGCTGGGCGGTCTCCTTGCCATCTTCCAGCGAAATGAGCCGTAGCAGGCCGTCGCAGCCGCTGGCCATGACCTTGCCGTCGGCGATCGCGGGGGTACCGTGGACGTAGCCTTCGGTTTCTTGCTTCCAGCGCTCGGCGCCGGTCTTCGGGTCGAGGCAGTAGATGAAGTTGTCGTACGCGCCGACCACCAGGCAGGGCCCGGCGAGGTTCGGGCCGCCGGTGATGCTGCTTTCCGCCTCGAAGGTGAAGACGACCTCGCCGGTCGCCGCGTCCAAAGCGTGGAGCTTGCCGAGCTCGTCGCCGAAGTAGACGACGCCGCCGCTCACCAAGGGCGAGGACTTGATCTCTTCACCGGTTTCATATCGCCACAGTTCTTTGCCGTTGGCCAGATCGAGGGCGACGAAACGCCCAGAAAGGCCGCCGGCGTAGACCTTGCCTTGGGCGATGGCGGGGGTCGCCTCGACCCCTTCGGGAAGGTCGTAGGTCCACACCGGGGTGGGCTTGGCGGGGAGGGGGCCCTGAGCGACGCCCACCTGCGTGGGGCCGCCGCGGAATTGGGGCCAGTCGTCGGCGACGGCCGCCGTCCCTAGCGCTAGAGGAGCCAGGGCGAACAGGACGAGCACCGCCGAGGCGGGGGCGAATCTCGAAGGGGAGGTCTTCTGGATGGGGATCACAGGGCAGCCTCGTAGAGCCCCAGCAGGCGGTCACGGTCGACCTTGCGGGGGTTGAAGTTGGCGGTCCACTGGTCGGCGGCCTCGTGGGCGAGGATCCCGAGGCCGTCGGCGTCGATGCCGTAGTGGCCGAGATGCCTCGGCAGTCCGGCGGCGTCCTGCAGTTCGGCGACCCGCGCCGCCAGCCGATCGGGGGCCGCGAGGGGTACGTGGCCGTTGAGGCCCGCCGTGGCGTTGAGCTCGGCGTAGAGCCCGGCGACGGCGTCGCCGTTGAAACGGATCACGTGGGGCAGCATAAGGCCGACCGCGACCCCGTGGACCACGCCGTGGCGGGCGGTCAAAGGGTTGGCGCAGGAGTGGGCGGCCCCCAGCATCGAGGCCTCGATGGCGGCCCCGGAAAGGTGGGCGCCGAGGAGCATGTCGGCCCGCGCCTGGGCGTCGTCGGAGTTCTGGAGGAAAGGCTCGAAGCTGCGCTCCAGGAGGCGCCACGACTCGCGGGCGAATAGCTGGGAAACCGGGTTGCGCCGGGTCGAGACGTAGCTTTCGAGGGCGTGGGACACCGCGTCCATTGCGGTGACCGCCGCAACGTCCCGGGGGACCGTGGCGATCAAATCCGGATCCAGCAGAACGGTGCGGAAACGGGCTTTCTTGTCGCCGCAGGCCATCTTGCGGTGGCTATCCACCTGGGAGACCAAAGCGAAGCGCTGCGCCTCGCTGCCGGTGCCGGCGGTGGTGGGCACGCCGATGGAGGGAAGCATGGGCTTCGTCGCCTTGTCGACCCCCCAATAGTCCTCCATGGCGCCGCCGTTGGACACCAGGAAGTTGGCCGCCTTGCAGCAGTCCATGGAGCTGCCGCCGCAGAGCCCCACCAGCAGCTCGGCGCCGCAGGCCCGGGCCGCCTCGGCGGCGGCCTCGGCGTGGGCGGTGGTGGGGTTCTCCTCGACGCCGTCGAAGACGCAGGCGTCGAGGCCGGCGTCCCGCAGGCTCGCCACCGCCCGGTCGACGTGGCCGGCGGCTTCGAGCCCCGGGTCGGTGACCACCAGCACGTGGGTGCCTTCGGCCACCAAATCCCGGGCCTGTTCCCCCATCCGTTCCAGGGCGCCGGCGCCGAAGACGGCGTGGACGCCCCCCAGGTCGACGGACCAATGGCCCTCGGGCTCGATTCGGTGGCTCACGTGGCGGTCCTTCCTCGTCAGGAGGCGAGCTGGAAGGCCCGCTGGTGGAAGAGGTGGTCGAAGAGGTTGCCCTCGTGGGGCTGATCCCACGAGATCTGGTACGTCGGGATCGCCCCCAGGTTCAGTCGGTCGATGTGGGGGCAGTCGAGGGCCTTCGTCTGGAACGACGCGTCGTCGGAGACGACCGTACCGATGAGGGTCGGGCCGATGGCGTCCAGGAGCTGGTCCTCCGGGCAGTCCACCACGGTGACGAAGGGGAAGGTGAACTCCGCCGCCGCCAGGGGATGCTCCGGATCGGTCACATGGATCACCGTCGGCAGCATGAAGGTGCAGCCCCCGGCCCGCGCCACGCGGGATCCTTCACGGAACTTGGCGGTGAGGTCTTCGGCGCCTTCTATCTCCAGCTGCTGGTCGATCATCGTCGAGATGGCCTCCGCCACCGCCGGATTGGGGAAGGCGGCGAGGGCGGCGTCGGGGTGGCCGAGGTCGACGGCCTTCACCTTCGCCAGCTCCTTCGCCATGGCCTCCGCCATCTCCCTACCGTGGCTCGGCGCCCAGACGCTGGAGCAGTTGATGCATGAACGTCCTCCGTTCATCGCCACGGAACCCACCAGTAGCTCCAGGTGATCGGCCCACGCCGGGGAGGCGTCGGCGCCGAAGATCACCTTCGACCAGCCTGGGCCGTGGACCTGGACCTTGCCGGAACCGCGCCACGCGTCGACGGTGGCGGCGTCGCCGAAGAAGAGGGAGCGTCCGGTGCGGACCAGCAACTCCGAGACGGCGCCGTGGCCGCTCGGGTAGAGACTGAAGGCCTCGGGGGGACACCCCGCCTCGATGAATGCCGTGGCCACCCGCAGCGGCGTCCAGGGCTCGGACGAACCGGGGCGGAGCACCAGCGGGGTCTTGAGGGGAATGGCGGGGATCCACAGGTTGTGGACGCCGGGGGAGTTGTTGGGGAGGATGGCGCCGAGGTTGTCGGTCAGGCGCTGGTAGCTCAGCCGCCGACCCCCGGCCTCCCCCCAGCCGCCGTCGAGGACGGACAGGTCAAGGCCGCGGGTCAGGCCGTCGAGGACCCCTTCGATGGCCCCGAGGACATGGCCGATCTTTGCCATGTTGAGGCGCCCCATGGCGACGGGCATGCCGGTGGTGGCCGCCAGCTGGTCG
>JBCDIS010000345.1:0-4888 GCA_038748685.1 Acidobacteriota bacterium
CCTGCGCCGGCGGATCGAGCTGTTCGTCGAGGTCTGCCGCGCCGTCCATTTTGCGCACCAGAGCCTGGTGGTCCATCGGGATCTCAAGCCCGCGAACCTCCTCGTGTCGCAGCGGGGGGAGCCCAAGCTCTTGGACTTCGGGGTCGCCAAGCTACTGGGCTCCAAGAACCCAGACCTCACCCAGATGGTGGGCAGCGACAGCGGCTCGCCCCTGACGCCGGATTTCGCCGCACCCGAGCAGGTTACCGGCGCCGCCATCACCACCGGCACCGACGTCTACGCCCTCGGCGGGATCCTCTACGTACTGCTGACCGGCGCCAGGCCCTTGAGGAGTCGGGGGCTGTCCCTGGCCCAGCTCGTGGACGCCATCCGGCATCGGCCCACGGAACGGCCGTCGGAAAGGGTCAGGGAACGCCCGGAGGACACCCCCGAGGAGTCGACGGCCCGTCGGCGTGCGGCGGAGGTCCGCGGCTGTTCGGAGCCGGCCCAGCTTCGCCGGCTGCTGGCGGGGGACCTGGACGCCATCGTCACCAAGGCCATGAACAAGGATCCGGCGCAGAGATACCCGTCGGCGGAGGGGTTGGCGCAGGACCTGGACAACTACCTCGTCGGCCGGCCGGTCCAGGCCAGCGAAAGCACTGTTCTCTACCGGGCCGGGAAGTTCCTGCGCCGCCATCGGGTTCCGGTGCTGGTCGCGGCCTTGGTCCTTGCGGTTCTAGCGAGCCTCGGCCTGGGGCTGCTCCGCCAGCGGGACCGCCTGCTGGAAGAGAGGGCCGTCAGCCAGGAGGTGACCGGCTTCCTCGAAGGGCTGTTCGAGGTCTCGATGCCGGAACGCCACCGGGGTCGAGAGGTGCCGGCCCGAGACCTGCTGGACCGCGGCGCCATCGACGTGCGGTCCCGGTTCGCGGACCAGCCCCAGGTCCGGTCTCGGCTGACCTCCGTCATGGGCAGGGCCTACCTCCGATTGGGGCACCTCGACGAAGCGGAGACCCTACTTCTGGAGTCCGCCGCCGGTGCTGTCCCCGCGGGAAGCGATCCCGAATCCCACTTCACCCTCGCTGAGCTGCGGATCGCCCAGGGGCGCTACCCCGAGGCCATGACGCTGCTCAAAGACGCCGCGGAGGGCGCCCTTGGACCGGTGGAGGAGCTGCGCCGCCGGCTCGCCGTCAGCAGGGTGCTCCATTTCCAGGGGGATCTCGAAGGCGCCCTGGGGGTGCAGACCGAGGTTCTTGAAGCCCTGCGGGCCCATCACCCCGAGGCAAGGGAGTTTCGGGCCAAAGTCCTCCGCAGGCTCGGCGGGACGGCCCGTTCCCTGGGGGACTTCGGCTCGGCCCGCTCGGTGTACCTGGAGGCCCGCGGGCTCTACGAGGACGCCTTCGGTGAGATGCACCCAGAGGTGGCCCGTTTGGATCTCCAGGTGGGACTCCTCTTCGAAGAGGAGGGGAGGTTCGCGGAGGCGGAGGCGGAGTTCCGAAGAGCCCTTGAAGCCCAGACTCGCCTGTACCCGGAGGGCCACTCCGCCGTCGCCGAAACCCTGCGTTGCATCGCCTCGGTCCTCTACACGCAGGGACGTCTCGAGGACGCCGAAGCCTACGGACGCCGGAGCTTGGAGATGGCGCGGCGATTCCTCGGCGGGGAGCATCCGGGGGTGGGGACCACCCACAACCTGCTGGGGCTGGTCCTTTTGAAGCAGAAGCGCCTGGACGAGGCGGAAGCCTCCTTCCGGGAGGCCCTTAAGCTCCACCGCGACGGGTTCGGAGGGCAGCATCCCCAGGTGGCCGGCGACCTCAGCAACTTGGCGCAGGTCCAAACCGAGCGGGGGGATCTGGTGGCGGCGGAGGCCCAGATGCGGGAGGCCTTGGCGATCTACCGCAACGCCCTCGGCGACCGTCATATCCAGGTGGCGACGGTGCTCAACAACCTCGCCGTCGTACGCAAGGGGGCCGGGGACTTCGACGGGGCTCGGGAGCTCTACGGGGAGGCTTTGGAGGTCCTCAAGGCCAATTTCGGGGAGCTTCATCCGAGAACGGCGTCGGCCCACCACAACCTGGCGATGCTGCTCCTGCAGCAGGGGCGGCCGCAGGAGGCCGAACCCTTCTTTCGGCGTGCTTTGGCCGCCTTCGAAGAGCTCCTGGCGCCGGATCACTCGAACGCGACCTTGGTGCGCCGTAGCCTGGCGAAGAGCCTGCTGGATCAGGGGCGCGGCGCCGAAGCGGAGGCGCTGATCCGGGAAACCCTGGAGATTCACCTCGCGGCGGACACGCCGGAGCACGACCCCAGGCTCCTCACCGCCCGGGGTGCCCTCGCCGAGGCGCTGGCGCAGCAGGGGCGAAGGGGCGAAGGCGTCGCCATGTTGGAGCGGGATCTGGCCCTGGCCCGGGAGCACCACGGAGCCGACAGCAACATCGCCCGCTGGCTGCTGAAGCGGCGGCAAGAGCTCTAGACGACCGGGCCGAGCCTCGGCGGCCAGCATCAGGTGCGGTGCCGGTCCGCGATGCCTTTGCAGCGGGACGGGGCGCCCTGCGTCGAGGGGCACTGTCGAAGTCGATGAGACGAATCCGTCTCCACTGCGCCGACCGAGGGGAAGCGGGTCCGGCACGTCGCTTCGAGCGATGGGAGCGCCCCTCCGCGCCGGACCCAAAGACGCCAGCCGCCCCGCCGCTGGCGGTCCATCCACCGGGACCTCCAAGGAGACCTCCGTGATGCTAGACCTATCGCTCTCCCCCCGACCCCGCCCCGCGGTCGGAGACTCAACTGCGCCGCCCCCGCGCCCCCCTCGGCGCGCCGCGGCGTTGCCCTGCGCCGGAGCCCTGTTGGGTCTGGCCCTTCTGGCCCTGCCGACCCACGGCGCGTCGCCCTGGGTTGAGACGTTCGCCAACACCACCCCGCAGCGAACCGTCGGCAGCCCCCTGGACGGCGTGGCCGCCGAAGTCGGGGGTGTCGCCTGGGGGGCAACCTCCGGGGTGATCTTCGGCGCCGGCAAGGTGGTCGACAGCGGCGCCGACCGCACCCACGTCGGCGGCTTGGCCTTCGATCCCGCGGCCTACTCCACAGGTTCCAGGGCCACCCTGACGGGATCCCTGGACGTCTCCGGCTCGTCCTGGGTGGCCATCGGCTTCACCTCGTCGCCGACCCTGCCCATGTGGGCAGGTGGAGAGGTCTGGATGCTGCTGCGGTCGAACGGTAGCTACGTGGTCCGCGCCGACGGCGTGCAGCACACCGTCACCAGCGGCATGGCCCTGGACTTCCACCCCCAGAGCCTCAACGAGCTGACGCTGACCTTCGACCCCGGTGCCAACACCGTGTCGGCGTCGGTCAACAGCCACGCGGTGGCGCAGGACCTCCCCTTGCCCTACGCCCCGGCCGTCAGTCACGGGGGCTTCCAGCTCCACCGCACCCTCGGCGGCGCCGCCGGGTTGATGGCGGCGGACAACCTGGAGCTCACGGTGACGCCTCCTGCGCCGCCTACGGTGTCGGTCAGCGGTGGCGACGTCACCGTGTCGGGGGTCACCGCCTCCGGCGACGTCGCCCTTCTGGGGGTCGTCCATGGCCGCCAACCCTGGCTCGGCACGGTGTCTCCGCGGGCAGAAACCCTGGCGGACAACGATGGTGACGGCGCGGTGACCCACTCCACCGGCGACACCCTCGAAAAGTCCCTCTGGGTCGCCGTCGACGTGGCCACGGGACGGTTCGGGGTCGGCGCCGCGGATGACTTCGAGATCCAAGCGGCTGATGCGCCGTCGACCGTCAACGGCTCGGGCCAGCTGGTGGACCAGCGGGGGAGTTTGCTGCTGCTGGTGGTCCGTCCCAGCGGCGATGTCTGGTACGGCCAGATCCACGACGGGGCCGCCGGGGATCTCGGCGCCGACTCCGACGGAGTGCTCGACGCGAACCTCGGCAGCCTGTCGCCGGTGGGTCAACTGACGCCCGGGGCCCCCAGCCCACCGCCCCTCGCTTCCCTGGGTTCGGGGGATGTGGTCGTCGGCATCGATCCAGTGCACCTCGAGTACTACGCCTTCACCGTCGATCCCTGAACCGGAAGGACTTTCAGCTATGCACTTCAAAGCACTTTCGAAGGGTCCACACCGGTGGGCCGTCCGAGGCCTCCTCTTGGGCCTCCTTGGCAGCCTCGCATTCGTCGGCCCGGTGTCGGCGCAGCACCCGAACCAGCCCCAGGGCTTCGGCCCGGAGCGTTCCTACCAGGAAAGCTGGGAACAGATGGACCATGTCGACCTCTACTCCGGTCGACTCTCGGCGAAGATTCCCCTCGGCCCCTTCGCCCTCACCTACAACACCAACATCTGGCGCTACCAGGTGTGGGACGACGGTATCGGCTTTCCGGTGATCCGCGCGACCCCCGACGAGCTCAACAGCGGTGGACTCGGCTGGCACCTCGGCTGGGGTGAGGTCTACTTCAAGGACCACTGGTACAACACCACCGATAGATGGCTCTATGTCGACGGCGACGGCAGCCGCCACTACTTCTATCAGCGCCTGCACCGCGACGACCCCGACGACGGCGACCCCAACGTCCTCTACACCCGCGACGGCTCCTACCTGCGGATGCGCCTGCCCACCGATTCCCACGGCTGGGTCGAGATCGAGCAGCCGGACGGAACCCGTCGCCGCTTCGTCAGTGAGACCGGCGGCCTCGGCGGGGCCTACCGCCTCACGAAGGTGTGGGATCGCTTCGCGTCGGTGAACGACCCGGACCTCACCATCACCTACAACGGGGACGACACCGTCCGCACCATGACCGACCGCTATGGTCGGACCCACCGGGTGTTCCTCAGCGCCGATCACCCTTGGTTGAAGCGGGTGGTGACCCGGGTGGAGACCCCCGCCTTCGACGGCTCCGATTCGGCCTACCAGCTGACCTACCGGGATC
>JBCDIS010000346.1:0-4837 GCA_038748685.1 Acidobacteriota bacterium
CCCCCGCACCCCCCCGCGCCGCCCCCCGGGCCGGGCCGGCCCCTTTCTCCCCGCCCGGGGGGGGGTGGGGGGGGTCCCCCGCCCCGTTCTTCTCCACCGCGCCGGGGTCCACCGCCCCCCGGTTCTCCTCCGGTCCAGCGGTGGTCGTTCAGCGGCAGGAGAACGGCTCGGGCAAAGCCTCAGGATCCAAAGACTCCGAGGACAAGGATCCCCTGCTCGACGGCCTGAAGCTCACCGGCGAGAAGGCCCTGGAGGACCCGGAGGTGGAGGCCTTCGTCGACGACAAGATCGACGACCTGAAGAAAGCGTGGGAGAAGCTCCCCCCCGCCGACCAGGCCGCGCTGATCAGCTACGGCGCCGTCAACCTGGGCCTGGCGGGCCTCGCCTTCGGTCTCAATCCCCAGTTCCGATCGCTACTGTCGGACGTCAATATCGGCAAACCCCTCAGCTGGATCCCGTACGTCCCGATCGAGGGGTTCAAGTACAAGCTGCCGGAGAAGGACCTCGAGGGTCTGGGACTCAGCTTCGACTTCACCCTCAATCCCTACCTGGAGCTACTGCGGAAGAAGCGTCCGTCGTTCGCCTTGAGCGGCTTGACCTTCGGCTTCGATACGTCCCTAGGCGAAGGGGGCACGTCCCTCACCGGGGGCCGCTTCGGGCTCGATTTCCTCGACGGCGGCCTCAAGCTCCAGGGCAAGAGCTTCAAGGAACTGAGCCCCTACCCCATCCTCCAACCGGGAGCCACCCCCTGGGACCCGTCCTGGACACTCATGCAATCCTACCCGGGCCTACCACCGCTCCATGACGGCCCGGGCTTCGAGGTGATGATCAAGGCGGACATGCTGAAGCTGTTCCCCGTCCTCAAGAAGGTGTTCTTTTAGCGATGGCCTCCACACCCAGAGGGATTCCAAACCCAACGGCTCCGCCACAATCCGCAGCGGGAACGGCCCCCAGGGCACCTTCCCAGGCCCCCAGCCTGGGGGCCCTGGCAGCGGGGCTTCGGGCATTGGAGCTGGCCCTGGAGATCGCCCTTCGGCACTACCTCGACCCCGCCGCCAACGACCCGCCGTCTCCCCAGATGCCGAAGGCCACTGAGGACGACGGCTTCGGTTCGTTCGTCCTCCAACACAATCTCGACGACGACGCCCAACGCCTGCTCCTCCTGGCCCTGGCGCCGCGGCTGCGCCCCGACTTCCTCGACGGGGTCATCCACCGGGTCCTTCCCCAGGCGGGGGACTACCCGATCCTCGGCGGAATTCGGGGGCGCCAGCACCGGGGGGTGCTGCCCACCGGCGACACCGCCCTATTCCTGCTGGCCGGAACCGACATCGAGGGGCGGGCCTTCTGGCAGGGACAGCTCTGCGGAGACCATCCCTTGATCCGAAGCGGAGTCGTGGCGCTCCATCCGCCGGTGGACGGCGAGCCACCCATGAGCGGACGGCTCACCCTCGACTCCGAGACCGCCGAGCGCTGGATCACCGGGCAGGTCCGGCCGCCGCGCATGGGCCACGCCTTCCCCGCCCGCCGCCTCGAAACGGCGATGACCTGGGAAGACCTGGTGCTGCCGGCGAAGACCCTCGGGCGCATCGACGAGCTCGACGATTGGGTTCGCCACCGCCGCACCCTGATGGAGGGTTGGGGCATGGGCCGAGCCCTGCGCCCCGGCTGCCGAGCCCTTTTCTACGGTCCGCCGGGGACCGGCAAGACCCTCACCGCCACCCTGCTGGGGAAGCGCACCGGCCGCGAGGTCTACCGCATCGACCTGGCGTCCATCGTCTCGAAGTACATCGGCGAGACCGAGAAGAATCTCTCGCGACTCTTCGACAAAGCCGAGAACAAGGACTGGATCCTCTTCTTCGACGAGGCCGATTCCCTCTTCGGAAAACGCACCCAGGTGCGGGACGCCCGCGACCGCTACGCCAACCAGGAGGTGTCGTTCCTGCTCCAGCGGGTGGAAACCTTCGAGGGGCTGGTGATCCTCGCCTCGAACCTGACGCAGAACGTCGACGAAGCCTTCGCCCGCCGCTTCGAGCAGATCGTCCACTTCCCCACCCCCCGCCAGGGCGAGCGGAGGCTGCTGTGGCGAAAGGGCTTGCCCGCCGGCGTCCCATTGGATCCCGCGGTGGACCTCGACCACCTCGCAGCCCGTTATGAGCTGAGCGGCGGCATGATCATGAACGCCGTCCGCCACGCCTGCCTCAGGTCCATCGCCGACGGCCGAGACGAGATTCGCCTGACGGACCTCGAAGAAGGGATACGGCGGGAGTACGCCAAGGAAAACCGCCTCCAGTGACCGGACCACGTCCCCAGGGAGACCGCCATGCCCCCCCAACACGATGACGACGCCCTTCGCCCCGCCGCCTGGTTCGGCCCCTGGAAGCAGGATCGCGACGTTCCGGTGGAGACGCCGCCGGAACTTCGACTGCCGTGGCACGACGTCTTCGTTTGCCACCGTGACGGCAGCGTCTCCCTGCACCTACTGAGCATCTCCCTGGATCCCTCCGCCCCCGCCGACGGGGTCCACCGAGTCGAGACGCATTGGAGGGGGGACACCCTGGTCTACCGAGCCCCGAACGGCGCCGAGGTCGACCTCGCCCAGTTCCGGGGGGGCCATTTCCAGATGGAGGGGGACGGGCTTCGGCGGCACTACCGCCGCATCGATCCCGCTGAGCTGTCGGAGTCCCAGCGTCCCCTCCTGGAGGCCGATCGCCCGATCAGCGGTGGCGAGAGCGGAGGGGGAGGGACATGAGCAAAAAGACCAAGAAGCCGCCCGGGACTCCGTCCCGGAGCCGAGGGTTCTTCGACGGCGCCGCGGAGGGGTCGGGCCGACCGTTCTTCAGCCTGCCCTCCTCGGTTCAGACCAACATGGAGACCGGCCTGGGGGCCGACTTTTCGGCGGTGAAGCTCGTCACCGAGTCCGACGCCGCGAGCCGCCTCGGCGCCAACGCCTTCACCCAGGGGGATACGGTCCACTTCGCCCCGGGCAAGTTCTCCCCCACCAGCCCCCCGGGTCAGGAGCTGATCGGCCACGAGCTGGCCCACGTGGTGCAGCAGCGACAGGGCCGGGTACGACCGACACTCGAAGCCCGCGGCGTGCCCATCAACGCCGACCCGAGCCTGGAGGCGGAGGCGGACCGGGCCGGCCGCGCCGCCGTCCGAGGGGGCGCGGCAGCCGAGGGTCCCGTCTCCCCGACGGCCTCCGTTTCTGGGGGTATGGGCCCGGCGGTGATCCAAGGGGACTTCGCCATCGCGCCGACGGCGGCCAATCCGGTGGTCGCACCCCTGACCCCGCAACAGGTGACGGACGCCATTGCCTTCGGTCAGGCCGCGTTCACCGACGCCGACGAGCTCGCCGAAGTGCGGGATGTCCTGGGGGTTTCCCCCCAGCCCGCGGCGGTCGACGACGCGTTCGTCCGTTCGGTGGGTCGATACCAGTCCCGCTTCGGCCTGGCGCAGGACGGCCAGATCCACGGCGCCACCGCGGGTCGACTGGCGGACGAGATGGAGGCGGAGGCGGCGAGCCTCGGGGCCCGCGCGGAGGTCGGAACGCCGACGAAGATGGCCCTCGCCGCCGCCGCCCGCCGCATGCGGCTGCGGGCCGGAATCCTCCGCACCGACGGGGAGCTGACCCATCTGGGCTTCGTCGGCGACCGTCTGCGTCCCGAGGCCACCGTTTCGGTTCGGGAGGGAGACAACCTGGGTGCGCTGTCCGACGTCATCTCCCTGGAGTACTCCGGCCTCGGGGGAAGCACCGCCAACTGGCTCCAGTTCTTTCAGATCTCCATCTTCGGATTCGCCCCGGGAAGCACGACTCGGGTCGACATGCCTGGAAGTGTGCCTACGTCGGGCGCCCCAGCCGGGGTTCCGATCTCGCGACCCGGGGCCGGCCACTGGGATGTGGATTCGGGCTCCGCTGCGAGCCCCTTCTACGGGGCTGCCTTTGCATCGCGGGTGGTCGGGCAGTCCAACTCGATCTTCGACCTCCCCGGGGGGCCCCCCGCCAACCCCGTGGTCGAGGCGTTCGCAAACAGTAGGAGCCCCGCACTCGCGCAGGTTCAGATCGACTTCTTCTTCGACGCGTATCTGATCCGCAACAATCAGGCGCAGTACCGAGTTCGTTGGACGTCCAACTCGACCTACACGATCGCGGGGGGTACGGTGACCCAGGTCATCAGCCCGAACTTCACCACCGGCACCGGCGAGAACATCAACCGCCTGCGGCCCGCCCAGCGAACCGCCCTGCTGGCCCGCTACCCCGGGAGCACCATTCCCTAGGGCGTCCAAGGCCGATCAGCCTGTTGGCGACGCGTCGCGTGTCCAAGACCCCTGGAGGGTGTCCAGAGTAGGGTCGGGGCTTGCCCCCGACCGCGCACTTCGGAGACGGTCCGTCGAGGGGCCGGTCCAGGCGGAGGGTCAGCGCCAGCCTCCCTGGTCCCGCTAGACTGGACCCAACGAATCACAGCAACGTCGACGACGTAGGAGATGGCATGGCCGCCGAAAAATCTCCGTCCCAGAACCCGAGCCGGGACCCCGCCGGCTGTGGACCCTTGGCATTCGGAACGCTCGCCGCCGCAGCGGCCGCAGCGTTCTTCCTGCGGGGCCTGGTGGGGACCCCAGCCCTGGTGATTTGCTCGCTGCTGGCGGGGGGCTCCTTGGCGGCGGCGGCGGCGATGCTGCTGGGGACCCTCCGGGGAATGAAGGACCGGGACACCCGGAGAGGGTCCTTCGAGCGCGCGTGAACCGATCATTAGTAACAGAGCTTGCTAATGCAGTTGTTATAACTGACGGATGATGTCGCGATCAGATTGAGGGCTAAGAGCTCTGCGTTTGACCAAAG
>JBCDIS010000347.1:0-4805 GCA_038748685.1 Acidobacteriota bacterium
ACGGCGAGGGCCAGCTTGAGGGCCAGCCCCGCACCCGAGAGGTCCGGGAAGGGATAGGAGCAGCCCTCCTGCCGAGGGTTCACGTGCAGCACCCCCGCCGGAAGGCTCGACCCCGGTAGGTGGTGGTCCGTGATCACCACGTCGAGGCCGCCGGCCATGGCCCGCTCCGCCGCCGTCACCGAATTCGTCCCGCAGTCGACGGTGATCAGCACGCCGCAGCCGAAGGCCAAGGCCCGCTCGGCGTGGACCGGCTGGAAGCCGTAGCCGTCCCGCATCCGGTGCGGCAGGATGGTCTTGACCGCGAAGCCGCAGGCCCGGAGGACGGCGCTGAGCAGAGCCGTGCCGCTGACGCCATCGACGTCGTAGTCCCCGACGATGGCCACCGGCTCTCCGCCGTCCCGGGCCGCCACCAGACGGGCCACGGCGTCCTCCATACCCGCCAGCAGCCGTGGCTCGTGCAGCTGTTCGAGGTCAGGAGCAAGGAATCGCTCCGCCTCTTCCGCGGAGTCGAGACCCCGGCGAGCCAGTACAGCCGCCAGGCGGGGCTCGAAGCCGCCGTCCACCAGTGCCGACGCCGTTTCCGGAACCGGCGCCGGAAGCCAGACCACGACGGTGTCGTGGGCCGCGGTCTCGGAGGCCAGCCTATTTGCCCTCGATGGCGCCGAGGGCGCGGAACCTTTGGAGGCGGTCCTCCCGAAGCTGCTCCGGCGTCATGCTTTCGAGGGTCCCCAGGGCGTCTTCGATCACGTCGCCGACCCGCGACGCGATCGCGACCGGATCGGTGTGGGCTCCCCCCAGGGGCTCCTCCACCACGCCGTCCACCACGCCGAGGCGCAGAAGATCCGGCGCCGTCAGACGCAGGGCCGCGGCCGCCTCCGCCTTCTTGTCCTGGTCTTTCCACAGGATCGCGGCGCAGCCCTCGGGGGAGATCACCGAGTAGATGGAGTACTGCAGCATGAAGACCCGGTTGCCGACCCCCAGCGCCAAGGCGCCGCCGCTGCCCCCCTCCCCCGTCACCGTCACCACCACGGGGACACCCAGGTCCGCCATCTCGATCAGGTTACGGGCGATGGCCTCCGCCTGGCCCCGCTCCTCCGCGCCGATCCCCGGGTAGGCCCCCGGGGTGTCGACGAAGGTGAGGACCGGCAGGCCGAACTTGTCGGCCATCTGAAAGGCGCGGAGCGCCTTGCGGTATCCCTCCGGCCTGGGCTGGCCGAAGTTGCAGCGGATGCGTTCCTTGGTGCCCCGCCCCTTCTCGTGCCCCACCACCATGACGGAGCGGCCCCGGAAGGTGGCCATTCCGGCGACGATGGCGGGGTCGTCGGCGTAGCCGCGGTCGCCGTGGATCTGCACCCAATCGGTCATCAGGTGCCGAACGTAGTCGAGGGTATAGGGGCGGTCGAAGTGGCGGGCGACGAGGGCTTTCTGCCAAGGCGTGAGCTTGGCGAAGACTTCGCGGGTCCGGCGTGTCAGGGTCTTGCGCAGGCGATCGAGCTCCGGCCCGTGACCGCTGTCGTCGGAATAGCCTTCGAGCTCCTCGATCTGCTGGCGGAGCTCGAGGAGGGGCTGTTCGAATTGTGTGTCTGCGGGGGTCGACATCGGCGGGAAGCTAGCAGAGGGCGGAGGCGCGGTCAATCGGATCGCCGGAAGGTCGAGGACAACCCCCGCGGTCCGCTCACATCAGGTCGTAGGGGTCGACGTCGATGGACAGAATCGATCGATCCGCGGCGGGAACCGACCCCAGAGCGGTCCAGAGCGTCCGGCGGAGCAGGCTCGCCGACGCGGCCCTCAGCAGCATCTGGAAACGCCAGCGGCCCCGTAGGCGCTCCAGGGGGGCCGAGGTTGGGCCGAGGACCCGCAGCGTCCGGGCCGCCGGCAGGCGAAGGACATCGTGGGCAAGCCGCCCGAGCACCGTCCGCGCACGGTCGATGTCTTTGTGCTGAGCCAGCACCTGGATCGCCCGGGTGAACGGCGGGTAGTGGTAAGTGCGCCGAAACTCCATCTCCTGCTCGATGAAGGCTCCGTCGTCGTTGGCCAGGGCCGCGCGGATGGCGTAGTGGTCGGGATAGTAGGTCTGAATCACCACCTTGCCCGGTCGCTCACCGCGGCCGGCGCGGCCCGCCAGCTGGGTCAGGAGAGCGTAGGTCCGCTCCACGGCCCGGAAGTCGGGGAACCGAAGATAGGTGTCTGCGGACAGCACCGCCGCCAGGGAGACGTTTGGGAAGTGGTGTCCCTTGGACACCATCTGGGTCCCCACCAAGACGCGGGTCTCACCGGTGCGGAAACGCTCCAGCACCGCCGCCGCCCCACCCACCCGCCGACTCGCGTCGGCGTCGAGGACGTCCACCGCCAGGTCCGGAAAGAGCTCCCGGAACCGCTCCCCCACCCGTTCCGTACCCGCCCCCATGGGCTCCAGGGCGGCCTCGCCGCAGGTGGAACACGACGTGGGGGCCCTCTGATCCGCCCCGCAGTAGTGGCAGGCGAGGCGATGCCCACGCAGGTGGTACGTCATCGGCAGGCCGCAGTCACCGCAGCGGAAGTCCTCCCCGCAGGCCCGGCAAAGGAGCACCGGCGAGTAGCCCCTCCGATTGCGCAGCAGGATCACCTGCCCCCCGCGGTCGGCGGCGTCGCGGATTTCCTTCAGCAGGAGACCTGAGAACAACACTTCCCCACTCTGCCGAGCCGCCGGCTCCTTTCGCAGGTCCACCAAGAGGCCCTGCGGCAACCTGCCGTGCCCCGCCCGCTGGGTCAGTACCAGCGGCGCGAGCTTTCCGGTGTTGGCGTTGTAGCGGCTTTCGAGGCTCGGCGTCGCCGACACCAAGACCGCCACAGCGCCGTGGGCTTTGGCCCGCCACAGGGCCAGATCGCGGCCGTTGTAGCGCGGGGATTTGTCTTGCTTATACGACGAATCGTGCTCCTCGTCGACGACGATCAGCCCGAGGTGCCGCACCGGCGCCAGCAGTGCGGACCGCGGCCCCAGCACCACCCGGGCCTCCCCCCTGCGGATGCGCTCCCACTCCTGGTGACGCTCCGCCTTCGAGAGGTTCGAGTGGAGAATCGCCATCTCCCGTCCGAACCGTTTCCGGACGTCGGTGGCGAGGGCAGGCACCAGGGCGATCTCCGGCACCATCAGAACGACGCCCCGGCCGAGATCGAGACAAAGCCGTGCGGCGCGGAGGTAGACCTCGGTCTTCCCGGAGCCGGTCATGCCACGGAGGAGAAACGGCGTGAAGCTCCCCTGCCGAAGCCCCCCTTCGATAGCCGAAGCGCATATCTCCTGATCCGGCCGGAGCACGATGCCAGGATCCCCGGTCTCGGCCTCCGTCGACGTCTCCAAGCGATGCCTGCGGAGGGAGAGGTTCTCCGGCTGGGTGAACTCCCGCACCAGCCCCAACTTCGACAGCCGCCGCACCACGGCGGAGGTGCAGCCCACCTGCTGGCCGATATCGCGGAGGGTGGCGGGGCGCCCGAGGGCGTCGAGATATTCGAGAACGGACCTCGCCTTGGGGGACCTACCGCAAGCCTTCAGCTGCTCTGCGAGATCCCCGGGGCTACGTTCCACGGCTTTGACGAACCGGGTTCCCCGTCCGCCGCCCCGCTCCTCCACCGAGACCCGCCCCGCCCGGGCCAGTTCGGCGATTCTGGGCGCCACCAGGGGGAGCCCGAGCTCCGCGCGGAGCTCACCGAGGCGCACCTTGGAATGGTTCAGGAGGTAGTCCCGGATCGCCGTGTCCAGCTCGTCCCGGGGCTCCGCCAGGGCGCCTGCGTCCGTCAGGGAGATCCGTCGCTCCCCCCAGGGTGGCAAGGTGCCAGGCACCAAGAGCCGGACCGACTCTCCGATCGGCGCCATGTAGTACTCGGCGACGAACGCGGCGAGGTCCAGCATCTCCCCGTCGAGCACAGGCTCTACGTCCAGAACTTCGAGGATCGCCTTGGTACGAACTCCATCCGGTGGAGCGTCCAACCGGGCGGTGACCACCCCCACCACCTGCCGGCGGCCGAGGGGGACCCGAACCCGAAATCCGGGCCCCAGCCCTTCCGCCAGGGTCGGCGGAACCGCGTAGGTCAGGGCCTCCGGGAGTGGCGCTGGAACCGCCACCGCCACGAAGACATCTGCTGTGGAGGCGTCGGTCCCTTCTGCGGGCCCTTCGCCTAGGGTTTCCGGATAGCGGGCCGAGTCGCCGGTGGACGCCATGGTCACAGCGGGATCGGCCCGTCACGCGCCTTGCCGACGCTTCTCCACCTCCGCCGCCAGGCGGGCGACGTCCGGGTTGTTGGGCTGCAGGCTGGAGAGCTGGTCGAGCACCTCCCCGGCGCTGGCGACGTCGCCGAGGTCGAAGGCCAGGACCAGCACCTCGTTGTAGAGCGCCTGCCAGTGCTCCGGCTGTGCCTTCCGGACCTCCCGGAATAGCTCCAGAGCACGCTCGTAGTTGCGGAGATTCCGGTAGCAGGCGCCGAGGTCCGTCATCACGTCCACCTCGCCGGGCACGAGCTCCAGAAATTGCTCGTACAGCTCCGCGGCCCGCTGCCAGTTGCTGATGTCATAGTTCATGTTGGCGAGCTGCCGCACCGCCTGACTGTCGGTCGGGTCCGCCGCCACCCGGGCCCGAAGCCGCTGCACCATCTCCATGGCGGGGGCGCCGCTTTGCGTCGGCGCCGGGGCGCCCTGGGAAGCGGCCTGGGGAGCTCCCTGTGGAGCCGCCGGAGTGCCGCCGGCCCACAGGGGCACCGGCTGCCTCGCGGACATCACCTCGTGCATCACGTAGCCGGCGAGAAAGCCGCCGAGCACACCGATGAGCAAAAAC
>JBCDIS010000348.1:0-4746 GCA_038748685.1 Acidobacteriota bacterium
GGCCTTTCCCGTGGCGAACGTCGAGGGCCAGCCTGTGGAGCGACTCCGCCTCGTCCAGCTGCCGCTCCTGAAGGGCGATGTTCCCTAGGTAGAAATTGCACATCGCGGCGAGGGAGCTACCTTCTTCGACGACGGAAAGGAGCTGTCGGAAAATCCGCCTCGCTTCGTTCCAACGCTCCTCGCGGTGGAGCATGGCGCCGAGGCGCAGGAAGAGGGTGGCCCGCCGTTTCTCGTCGAAGCCTTCGGAGGAGGCGAGGGCCAGGCGCAGGCCCTGCTCCGCCTCGTAGAAGCGGCCCATCTCCTGGTCCAACTCCGCCTTGAGGGCCACCAGGGCGACATAGCGCTGATCCTGCCCCTCGGCGAGCTCCACGGCGCGCCTCAGCTCGGTTTCGAGCTGGCTCAGGCAGCCGAGGCGCCTGGCCAGGGGGAGCAGGCTCCACAGGATCTCCAGCTCAGTAGCCTCGTCGGCCCGGCGGGCGCGGTGATCCCGGTATTCACTCCACAGGGCGTTGAAGACCTCTTCCCTGGGCACGCCGATTCCGGAGTCCCGGTTGAAGTCGAGGAGGGATGGAAGGGCTTCGGGGGATCCCGCGAGCAGGCGATAGGCACGCCAGCCCGAATTTTGGCCGGAGTCCGCGAGCACGCCGCCGAGGGCGTGGCGGAGGGATTGCTCTCCGTCCGGCGCCAGGGTCCGGAGGAGCGCGGCGCCGAAGGCGGGGCAGGCGAAGGCTAGGTTGTTCTGGGCGTCCTCGGTGAAACGAATCCAGCCCGCGTCCATCCACGGGCGGGCCCACTCCGTCGGCAGGTCGATGCCGAAATGGGCGCTGGCGCCCTGCAGCTGGGCGGCGGAGATCGGTTCGCCGGCGGCGGCCAGCAGGCGGAGGGGCAAAGGTTCCCCCAGTCGGCGGACCTCCGCCTCCACGTGTCGGATCAGGCGCTCCGACGGCTCGTAGGCGGTGTCCTCCCCGCCGGCGAAGAAAAAGCTGCCGTAGATGCGTCGCATCAAGCCGCGGTGGACCAGGCGGGTCAGGCCCTCTTCGAGGGCGAAGGGATAGCCCGCTGCAGCCTCCAGCAGCCGCTCCTGAACCGGAGGGTGGATCTCCAGGCCCTCGAAGAGGCGCTCCGCCAACCGCCCGGCTTCGGAGCTCGACATGGCCGGAATCCGCACCCGCGGAAGATCCTGGAACGACGGGTGGGCTCGCCCCTCCCGCTCGATGACGATCAGCCGGCAGCTCTGTAGGAGCCGAGGTTCCCGGAGCATGTGTCCGAGGAGCTCCAGGTCGAAGCCGGAGGCCGCCTGGGTCGCGTCACAGACCAGCCAAAGCCGCTCTCCGACGGCCTCCTTGGCCGACGTGAGATGGGACACCAGCCGCTGTGCCTCGTCTTCCGGGTCGTCCGTCAGGGGACCGTCGGCGGAGGCCGCCAGGTCGGCGGAAGCCGGCAGTCGCCGCAGGAGCTCCTGCGTCAGGACCGGGCGATCCGGCAGGGTTGCGGCGAAGTCCACCCATATCTGAGGACCCGGCTTGTTCAGCAGGCGGTGCCAGATCGAGAACCCCTTGCCGACCCCCAGGGGGCCGGTGGCGAGCACGACGGGGAGCGACAGGGTCTGGTCGAGGGTGGCGTCCACCGACCGCGGAATCCTCACCCGTCGGCCCAGGAGCTCGGGGTTGTGCCAGGGCAGCAGCTGGTGGCGCTTCTGAACCACGCGGAAAAGAGGAACGCGACGTCCGGACTCGGCTTCGTAGGAACCGGCGTCGGTGAGCTCGTAGTGGCCGCGGAGCCACGAGGCGCCGTATCCGGTGACCACCGGAATTCCGGGGGCCAGGGTCGGGGCCCGCTGCTCCAGATCCTGGACGAACGGATCCTCGATCGGCCGAAGCTCGTCGCCAGTGTCGAGCACTCGGCCTGGAAACAGCAGGACGCCGGGGAGATCCGACCGCGGCTCCGAGTGGTCCCCGAGCAGCGCCCAGGCCACCTGGAGGGCCGTATCGAAGAGCGCCGCCCGGCCGTTGCGCGGCACGATCGCCAGTAGGCTCTCGTCCAGCCGTTCGAGGCTGGGGATCGAGCCGAGGGACTCCAGGCGAGCCCCGAGGTTCGGCCCGCCCGCCGCTGGCCACCAGCGGAGAAAGGCCACCGGAAGATGGAAGTGGGGGAGGGGACGAAGGTCCGAATGCATCATAATTCAGGGGTCCGAAGGCGCCATGGGGGTGCCTTGTGGGCAGCCCAGGGGAGCCTGTGATCACCGCCCACCGCAGGAATGTATTCCCGGGATTGTCTGTTAGTATGACCGAGCTTCGGCCGTACGACCAAGATTTTGCCCAAAGTCTTCGTCGAACCGCCGAAAGTCACGCCCAACCCCGCCTCCAATCGAGCCATCTCCAGCGACCCACCTTCCTGGGATTCTCTCTCCGCGACCGCTACGCCTTCGCGACCTATCCCGCCAAGGAGCATTTCGATGAAGCCACGCCTGGACAATCGCCTGTACTACTTCACCGTCGAGGACGAGAGCCTGCTCGGTGAGGCCTACCCCCGCTTCGGTGAAGATACGTATGCGATCGCCTACAAAGTTCTCGGCACCGACGATGTTTTCGTGACAACTTCGGAGACGAAGGAGGCGATGGAGCGCCACGACGTGCCGTACAACTGCCTGGCGGAGGAGGACGGCATCCGGGTCGGGATCCATCACACGGAGCTCTCCCGGGAGGAGTTGGGGGACTACGAGGATGCACTCAAGTCCCTCGCCCTGGCGTACCGCGCCATCGGGCTCCTCTGCGTCGGGGTCAACGGCGACAAGCTGGATTTCTCCGACGGCGTCGAGAACTACTGCTACTTCACCGCCCCGGCGGGCCACACGTTCATGTGGCGGTACTTTGTCAACCGTGAGGACGCCGTGTCCTTCGTGGAGACGCGCCTCGAAGGGGACCCGGACGCCCTCGACTGGGCGAACACCCTGCCCCTCGACACCAGCGAGGAGCTGGCGAGCTATCACTGACCGGCGGTTCGGCGTCTCCGGAGCCGGCGGATCGGGTTTCGCCGAGCCTACCTACACGGTGTCGGAGCTCGGGGACGAGCTTCGGGAGATCCTGAACGAAGCCTTCCGTGGCTTCTGGGTTCGCGGCGAAGTCCATCGGCCCAGGGCCAGTCAGCGCGGCCACCTCTACTTCGAGCTGGTGGAAAAGGGGCGGGGGGATCGGGTCGTCGGCAAGCTGGACGGCGTCCTCTGGAGCACCGACCACCGGCGGGTTCGGCGCCAGCTCGCGGAGACCGGCGTCGACCTCGTCGACGGGCAGGAGGTCCGCTGCTTCGGTCAGATCGACTTCTATCCGCCCTCCGGCCGGCTCCAGCTGGTGGTCCGCGAGGTGGATCCCCTGTTCACCCTGGGGAACCTCGAGCGCAGGCGTCGCGAGACCCTGGTGTACCTCGAACGGTCCGGGCTGCTGACCGCCAACGCCGAGGTGGCCCTGGACCCCGTACCCCTCCGGATCGGGCTCGTGACCTCCGCCGAGAGCGCCGCGTACCACGACTTCCTCACCGGCCTCGCGGAAAGCGGCTATGGGTTCCATCTGCTGTTCGTCCACGCAGCGGTGCAGGGGGCGACGGCGGAGTCGGAGGTCGTCTCCGGTCTGCGCCTTCTCGGTTCGGCGCAGGAACCGCTGGACGCCATTGTCTTGGTGCGGGGCGGCGGCTCCAAGACGGATCTGGCGGCGTTCGACAGCCGCGCCGTTTCCGAGGCCATCGCCCGCTGCCCCCGTCCCGTCCTGTGCGGACTCGGGCACGAGATTGACCACACCCTCTCGGACGTGGTGTGCCACGGATCCTTCAAGACGCCGACCAAAGTGGCGGAGCACCTGGTGGACCGGGTGGGGGTCGCCGAAGGGCGCCTGGTGGACGTCCAACGGGGGCTCGCCACCGCCGCGGATCGGTGCATCGCGCGGGGGGAGCGGGACCTCGACCGCGCCGGGCGCCTCGCCCAGGTGGCGCGGCTGCGTCTCGACGTCGGCCGGCGTTCGATCTCCGACGTCGCCGGTCGGCTGCGGATCCTGGGGGCCCGTCGACTGGCGGAGGCGGGTCGGGACGTCGAACAGAGCGGCCGCCGGCTGGCCCGGGGCGCCGGGCTGGCGGTGGGCCGTCAGCGCCCCCTCCCCGAAGCCCTGTCGAGCCGGATCGCCGCCGCCGCGTCGGCCCGCCTCGAGAAGCATCGGGCGGTGCTTGACGGCGCCGAGCGGATTTGTCACGAGTTGTCCCCGGAGCGGGTCCTCGAACGGGGTTTCTCCATCACCCGCGACGGCGGGGGGGGCCTCGTCACCCGTCCGGATCAGGTACGATCCGAAGACCGGCTGGAGACCCGCCTCGCGGGGGGAACCTTGGTCAGCCGTGTGGAGGAACCATGAGCGAAAGCGAACCGACGGAAGGGGCCCTCAGCTTCGGCGAGGCCATGGCGGAGCTGGAGACCATTCTCCAGCGTATCGACGGAGACGCCGTGGACGTCGATCGTCTGGCCAAGGAGCTACGCCGCGCTTCCGAGCTCTTGGAGCTCTGCCGCGCCAAGATCCGCAAGGCGGATCTGGAGGTGGCGCAGATCGTCCAAAAGCTGGACGAAGGGTGAGGCTGGCCGCGGGGCGCTGAGCCTTCCGCGGCCGGCTCGGACGAGGCCCCAGGGTCGGAGGTCCGAGGCGGGGCGACGAAAGGCACCACCTGCGCTGGAGGCTCCGGCCGGTTCCAGTAGGCGTTCACTGCCGCGAGACC
>JBCDIS010000349.1:0-4706 GCA_038748685.1 Acidobacteriota bacterium
CCGCGCCCTGGAGGACGAGTTCACCCGCCTGACCCGGGGCGGCGCCGGCCGCACCAAGAAAGAGCGGGCGCTGCTCCTGGGGGTCGTGCCGGACGACGAGCACTTCGAGGAGATGGTGGAGCTGGTGAAGGCCGCCGACGTCGAGATCGCCGGCACCCTGCGCCAGAGGCGCTTCAAGGTCCACCCCAAGACCGTGGTGGGCAAGGGCAAGCTGAACGAGATCGTGCTCGAGTCCATGCGCCGGGATGCCGAGGTGGCGATTTTCGATATCGACCTCAAGCCGGCCCAGGCCCGGGCCTTCGAGGACGCCACCGGTCTCAAGGCCATCGACCGCACCCAGCTCATCCTCGACATCTTCGCCCAGCGGGCCCGCAGCCGAGACGGCAAGCTACAGGTGGAGCTGGCGCAGCTGAAGTATTCGCTGCCGCGGTTGACGGAGAAGGACGCCGGCCTCTCTCGGCTAGCGGGCGGCATCGGCGGCCGCGGCCCCGGTGAAACGGTGCTGGAGATCGGCCGTCGGCGGATCCGCGACCGTCTGCGGGCGCTGGAGAAGCAGATCGAAGGGCTGTCGAAGCAGCGGGATCTGCGCCGCCGCCGTCGGCGGGAGGAGGCGATCCCGATCCTGTCGATCATCGGCTATACCAACGCCGGCAAGTCGACCCTGCTCAACGCCCTCACCAACAGCGAGGTGGAGGCCAAGGACAAGCTGTTCATGACCCTCGACCCCACCAGCCGTCGCCTCCGCTTTCCGCGGGAGGGGGAGGTGATCATCACTGACACGGTGGGTTTCATCAGCGACCTACCCAAGGACCTGGTGGCGGCCTTCCGGGCCACCCTCGAAGAGCTGGCGGACGCTGATCTCTTGCTCCACGTGGTGGACGCCGCCGACGAACACATGGAGACCAAGAAGGAGGCGGTGGAGAGCCTCCTGGCGGACCTCGACCTCGACGAGATTCCGCGGCTCCTGGTGGTGAACAAGATCGATCTCCTGGAACCGGGCCAAGGGGAGGCCATGGCGGCGCGGTTCGGCGGGGTGGCGCTCTCGGCGGCCAAGCGGCAGGGGCTCAAGAAGCTCATCGCCGCCGCCGAGGAGATCCTGCCGGTGCGCGAACCCCTGATCCACGACTACGGCGCCGACGCCGCGGCCCACGGGGCGAACTAGCCCCGCGCAACTCCCATACGAGACGGTCCGGTATGGGCTCCGGTTCCTGGCGCCTTCCGGCACCGGTGTGAGAGGATTCGGAGACGAACGAGGACAGCTGAAGCCGATGCTGGCGAAACGCCGGGTCGGTACCCGAAGCGGCGGCGGCCCGCCGCCCGGCTGACCCCGGTCCACCCCCAACCCATCCGTCACCAATCCACGGTCCCGTCACGTCCGACAGCGGGCGTGCCGCGCGCCGACGAGCCATCGCCAAACCCCGAAGCCCTCGCCAATGATCCACCGCGATCCCGGAGAGGGGTGCGGGCCAACGCCGATTCCACGGAGGATGCCCCATGAGCGATTCCCAGACCCTCGTCCACTATGAAGTCAAGGAAGGCGTCGCCTACCTCACCCTCGACGACCCGCCGGCCAACACCTACACCCACGAGATGATGCGGCAGTTGGACGACGCCATCCTGAAGGCACGCTTCGACGTCGACGTCCAGGTGCTCGTGGTCACCGGCCGGGGCGAGAAGTTCTTCTGCGCCGGCGCCAACATCAACATGCTGCAGACGTCGGACCCGACCTGGAAGTACTTCTTCTGCCTGCACGCCAACGAGACCTTGAACCGCCTGGAGCACACCCCCAAGGTGGTGATCGCAGCCCTGAACG
This sequence comes from Acidobacteriota bacterium, assembly GCA_038748685.1. Lineage (GTDB taxonomy): Bacteria > Acidobacteriota > Thermoanaerobaculia > Multivoradales > J023 > JAUIJL01. The sequence goes on from JBCDIS010000349.1 coordinate 1,814, forward strand.
GCCACACCGTCGGCGGCGGCCTGGAGATCGCCATGGCGGCGGACCTGCGGGTCGCCCGCAAGGGCGCCGGCAAGGTGGGCCTGCCGGAGATCAACCTCGGCGTGCTGCCGGGCACCGGCGGCACCCAGCGCCTGTCCCGGATGGTCGGCAAGTCCAAGTCCATCGAGCTGATGCTGCAGGCGGATCTCCTGAGCTTCGAGCAGGCCGCCGACCTCGGCCTGGTGAACCAGGTGCTGGAGGCCGACTCCCACGCCGCCTTCATGGACGACATCCACGCCTACGCCCGCCGCTTCTGCACCCCCACCGCCGCCGCCAAGGCCGCCGGCAACATCAAGCGGGCCGTGCAGAGCGGCTGGGAAGTGCCCTTCGAGTCCGGCCTCGCCATCGAGCGGGAGCTGCAGCAGCGCCTGTTCGAGTCCGAGGACGCCAAGGAAGGTCTCGCCGCCTACGTCGAGAAGCGCAAGCCGCAGTTCTCGGCCAAGTGAGCGTGACCCCCCACCCACCCAGCGTCCCCGGAGGCCAGGAGCGACCATGACCCTCGACCCCAACCAGGATCCCGCGCCCCTGGCCCTGGTGGCGCCCGTGCGTACCCCGATCGGAAAGTTCGGGGGCGCACTGGCCTCCCTGACCGCCGCCGACCTGGGCACCGCCGCCGCCCGCGCCTGCTTGGGGCGGGCCGGCCTCGACGGCGATCGGGTCGACCAGGCGATCTTCGGCCACGGCCGGCAGGCCGGCGGCGGCCCCAACACCGCCCGGCAGATCGCCCACCGCGCCGGCCTCCCCGACGACCGCCCCGCCTTCACCGTCAACCAGGCCTGCGGCTCCGGCCTGCAGTCGGTGTTCGCCGCCGCCCGCGCCATCCGCCTCGGCGAGGCCCGGGTGGTCTTGGCGGGGGGCACCGAGAGCATGTCCAATACGCCGTACATGCTGCCGAGGGCCCGCTGGGGCCATCGCCTCGGCAGCGACGCGGTGGTGGACGGCATGTACCGGGACGGGTTCGACGACCCGATCTCGGGGCTGGTGATGGGGGAGACGGCGGAAGAGCTGGCGGAGGACTACGGCATCGACCGGGCCGCCTCCGACGGCTGGGCCGCCGGCAGCCAGAACCGCTGCGAGGCCGCCCGGGCCGCCGGCCGTTTCGACTCAGAGATCGCGGCGGTCACCGTCCCCGGCCGCAGGGGGGACGTGGTGGTGGAGGCCGACGAGCACCCCCGGGACGGGATCCGGCCGGAGAAGCTCGCCAAGCTTCCGGCGGTGTTTCGGGACGGCGGACGGGTGAGCGCCGGCAACGCCTCCGGTATCACCGACGGCGCCGCTTCCGTTCTGGTGATGAGCCAGGAGACCGCCGCCGAGCTCGGCGCCCCGGTGGCGGGGCTGCTCCACGGATGGGAAGTGGTGGGGGTCGAGCCCCGGATCATGGGGATCGGCCCGGTGCCGGCGGTACGCCGGCTGCTCGAGCGGTACGGCCTCGACCACGGCGCCATCGACCAGGTGGAGCTCAACGAGGCCTTCGCATGCCAGGTCCTGGCTTGCCTGGCGGACCTGCCCTTCGACCCGGAACGGGTCAACCCCGATGGCGGCGCCATCGCCCTTGGCCATCCCATCGGCTGCACCGGGACCCGTATCCTGGTGACCCTGCTCCACGGCCTGGCCCACAGGCGGGGGCGCTGGGGGGTGGCTACCCTGTGCATCTCCGGCGGCATGGGGATGGCGGCGCTGGTGGAACGGGTGGGGGAATCATGAGCTCACGTAGTCGAACCATCCACTTGGAGGTGGAGGGGCGCTTCGCCACCCTGACCCTCGATCGGCCACCCTTGAACGTGCTCGATCTGGGCATGATCGACCGCCTCGACGCCTGCCTGGAGGAGGTGTCGACCCTCGAAGGGCTGCAGGGGGTCTTCCTCCAGGGGGCCGGCCACCGGGCCTTCTCCGCCGGGGTGGCCATCGAAGATCACACCCCCGAAAAAGTGGAGCCCATGCTCCTCGGCTTCCACCGCGCCCTGCGCCGGCTCTTCGCCCTCGAGGTGATCACCATCGCCGCCATCGACGGTCACTGCCTCGGCGGCGGCATGGAGCTGGCGGCGTGCTGCGACGTGGTGATGTCGACCCCCCGAAGCACCTTCGGGCAGCCGGAGATCGAATTGGGCTGCTTCCCGCCGGTGGCGGCCGCCCTCTACCCCTCCCTCCTGGGACCGGCCCGCTCCGCCGACCTGTTGCTCACCGGTCGCCGGATCAGCGCCGCCGAGGCCCATCGCATGGGGTTCGTCGCCCGCATCGCGGAGGAAGGCCTGGTCAAAGGGGTGGCGGAGCTGCGGGACGACCTGGGCTCGAAGAGCGCCGTCGCCCTGCGACTCACCAAGAAGGCCCTGCGGGCCGGCTCGCCGCGGCCGGAGCTCCTGGAGGAGGCCTTGGCGGAGACCGAACGCATCTACCTGGAGGAGCTCGCCCGGTGCGACGATCTCGAAGAGGGCGTCCGCGCCTTTCTCGACAAGCGCCAGCCGGTGTGGAGCCACGCCTGAAACCAAACTCGCCGCAAGGAGAGATCGATATGTCCGAGTCCGCCGTCCTCATGGAAGTCCACGGCCGCGTCGCGGTGCTGACCGTCAACCGGCCGTCCAAGCTAAACGCCCTCAACCAGCAGGTCCGCGACGAGACCCTCGCCCACCTGGAGACGATCCAGAACGACGACGGCATCGGCGCCGTGGTGGTCACCGGCGCCGGTGACAAGAGCTTCATCGCCGGCGCCGACATCGGCGAGTTCGAGGGGCGCTCCCCCTTCGACCAGCGTGACGCCATGCGCTTCCCGCGGGTGTTCGACGTCATGGCCAACTTCCCGAAGCCGGTCATCGCCATGATCAACGGCTTCTGCCTCGGCGGCGGCTGCGAGCTGGCG
>JBCDIS010000350.1:0-4690 GCA_038748685.1 Acidobacteriota bacterium
CCGGCCCGGCGACCTTCCTGCCGGCCATGGCCGCCTTCCTCGTCGGCCACCTCTCCTTCATCACCGCGTTTCTGGAGCGGTCCAGGGCCCCCAGGCTAGGTCTGGCGATACCGTCCTTCGGCTTGGGTGCCGCGGTGCTGGCCTGGCTGTGGCCGGGGTTGGAAGGGTCGCCCCTGGCGGTGCCGGTGGTCATCTACACCACGGTCCTCTGCGCCATGCTGTGGCGGGGGGCGGCCGGGCTCGGGAGCGGACGCGGAGACCGTCTTGCGGCGGTCGGCGCCCTCCTCTTCGTCGCCAGCGATTCGCTCATCGCCCTCGCCCGCTTCGGGCCGGAGCCCTACGCCGGGTGGCCCGCCCTCCCCTACGCCATCATCGCGCTGTACTGGCTTGCACAGTGGGGGATCGCCGCGTCGGCGTGGTCCTGGCGTCCCCCAGACGATCGACTTTCCGGCTAGGGAAATACCGACGACCAGGCGGAGACGTTGCCGGTCTCGAATCCGTCGGCAAAGATCGGGCCGGTCCGGCTGAACCTCCTGCCGAAAATGCCGCCGCCGCCGCCGTCGAGCCCCTGGCTCTGCCAGATCGCCGTGAAGTCCCCTTGTCCCTCGATTGCCAGCGCGGGGCGGGACACCTCTTGACCCGAGGCGTTGACGGTGAAGATCGGCCCTTCCACCGGCCCGGCGCCGCGGGTGAAGTTGCCACCACCGCCGGTTCCGCCGCTGCCGTAGGGGCGACCGCGGATGAAGATGGGACTGCCCCGCTGCACAGCCCCGGCCTCGCCCAGGTCGTTATCGCCCCAGAGACCCTCGGCGACCGGCGGCGCCGTAGGGGGTGGATTTTCCCTCCAGGTGATCACGAAGCCCCCGTCGTCGCCGATGCTGACGGCGGGCTCCGACTGCTCGAAGGTGCCACCGAGGTCCCGACTGACCTCCAAGCGGGACCCGACACTGACGCCGGTTTCGTCGAAGAACTGGGCGAAGATTCCATTGCTCATCGCCCCGTCCGGGCCCTGCCAGACGATCACGAAACCGTTGTCCACCATGGCGTCGTCGTCGCCTCGGATCGCCACCACCGGATCCACCTGATCGCCGGTAGGCACGGTGTTGGCACCCCGCTCTTGGCCGACGAAGTTCCCGAAGGCGTCCAGCAGTTGGTATCGGATCCCGCGGCCGGAGCTATCGATCCCTTCCCACACCACCACGTACCCGCCGTCTTCATCGTAGCTGGCCACCTTGGGCGACGTTTGCTCCCCCAGCGTGGCGGAGTTGACGCGGAACAAGGAGCCCACGGCGACCCCCGCCGCGTTGACGTACCTGCCCACGATCGCCGTCGAATCCCCGGGGGCCGGACCCGCCCAGACCACCAGGGACTGGCCGTCTTCGTTGATCGCCACGTCGGGGTCGACGTGGGTACCAGAGCCGGGGTCCAGCTGCAGTTCCCCGCCGACCGCCACGCCGTCGTCCGAGTAGAGCTGGAAGAAAACCCCCGTGCTCGCGGAGTTCGGCCCGGACCAGGTCACGGCGAACTCGGCGTCGTCGTTCATCGACACCTCGGGTTTGGTCTGGGGCCCGACGGTGGTGGTGTTGACGACCCATTCCCCACCCTGCTGCGAGCCATCGGCGTCGAAGCGCTGGCCGACGATGGCGGCTCCGGAGTTGTCCTGGCCCTCACTCTGCCAGACCACAATGAAGGCGCCGTCGAAGTCGGTGGCGACGGACGGATCTTCCTGCTCCCCCGAGCCGGTGGTGTTGACCTGGAAGTCGTCGCCGAGGGGAAGGGTGGGGAGCTGCCCGGCGACAGGTCGGGCGGCCGCGAGACCGAATGCGGCGAGCAGAGGGACAGCGAAGGCGACGAGGGTTCGGGGGTAGCGCTCAGGGATCATTGGGGGGCTCCTCAGGGTCGACGGTACGGGTTCCTCAGCGGGACGCGGGAATGGAGGATAAGGATGCGAGACGGGCGCGGAGGAGGGCCACTTCGGGGTCGTCCTCCCCGAGGGAGGCGACGGCGGAGGCGAGGGCCCTGCGGTAGAGCTCCCGGGCTCGATCGGGGCGGCTGCGGTCCCGCTCCAGGTCAGCCAGCGTCCTGAGGCTCTCCACCGTGGTCGGATGGTCGGCCCCGAGGCTGGATTCCAGCCCCGCAACCCCGTCTTCCAGCAGCGGCGCCGCCCGCTCCAGATCCCCCAGCCTTCGATACAGATCGCCGAGGCTGACCCGGGTCCGGGCCACCTCGTGGTGGGATTCGCCGAGGGCGTCCCGGCGAAGCTCCAGGGCCTGCTGAAACAGCGCCAGCGCTTCGTCGAGCCGTTCCTGCTCGAGAAAGGTGGTTCCGAGGCTAAAGTGAATCGCCGCCACGTCGGGGTGACGTGGCCCCAAAGCCTTTTCGGCGATGGCGAGGGCCCTCCGGTGCCGGGCCTCCGCGAGTTCGTACTCCCCCTGCCCCCGCAGAAGGATGCCCAGGTTGTTGAGCATCGCCGCCAGGTCCGGATGATCGGACCCCTGGGTGGCTTCGAGGTTGCGAACGGACCGCCCGTAGAGCTCCCTCGCCCGAGGATAGTCCCCGGTCTGCCACGCCAAGATCGCTAGGTTGTTGAGGGTGCCGGTGAGCTCCTCCGCCTCCGAACCGAGGGTCGCCTCCTGGACGCTCAGGGTCTCTTCGAACAGCGTCTCCGCTTCGTCGTAGCGGCCCAGCCGAACGAATAGGGAGGCCAGGTCACCGGTGGCCTCCGCCCGCTGTGCTGCGAGCTCCGGATTCTCCGAAAGCAACTCGATGGCATCCCCGAAGAGGACCTCGGCATCCTCCAGGCGCCCCTGGTCCGCCCGCAGACCCGCAAGCTGACCGAGGCTCTGGGCCCGGGCGCCGTCGCTGGCGGCTGCGGCGCGGCGGGTGTCCAGGGCGCTGGAGAGCAGGGTGTCCGCCTCGTCGTAGAGACCGAGATTCCAGTAGATCGTGCCGAGGGTGTCCATGAGGCGGGCCCCCACCAGCGGCTGCACGGTGAGCCTACCTTCGATCCGCTCCGCCCCCAGGTCGACGATCTCCCGCACCGGGACCTCCCGGCCCCGGGCCCTGCGGGGATTGGCCTCCTCGAAAAGCTCGACGAGGAAGTCCGACACCTGCCGGGCGCTCTCCGCCTCGAGGTTGGCCCGCTGGGCTTCCGAGTTCGCGCGGTCCGCCTCCCGGTTGGCGCGGTCCGCCTCCCGGCTCGCCTTGATCGCGAGGACCGAAACCACCGCCAGGACCACCGAGAGCAGCACGAAGGCTGCCACCGAAGCAGCAAGCCGAAAGCGCCTCCGACGGCGTCGCTGGGGACGATCGAGGACCCATCGAATGCGCTCCGCCGCCTCCTCCGCCGAGGGGCGGCGGTCCGGGGCGAGCCGCTTCAGATCCTCCACCAGGCGGGAGAGGTCGGCGTCCTCGTGCTCCAGGGGACGGTTCTCGCTGCGGGACACCCGGCGCATCAGCACCGAAATTGGGGCGTCGCCGTAGGCGGGCTCGCCGGTCACCAGCTCCTGCACCAGCAGGCCGAAAGCGAACATATCGCTGGCGGGGCCGACGTCCTCGCCGACGACCTGCTCCGGGCTCATGTACCTCAGGGTACCGACAATGGCCCCTTGGCGGGTGATGTCGGTACCAAGGGATGAGGTGACGCCGGGGCCGTCCGCCTCCCCAGGCCGGGTCACCACGGTCTCCCCGAACTCCAGACTCGACGCGGTCGACGGGTTGGCGTCGGGTCCATCGGACGACGGCGGATCGGGTTTCCCAGCGGGATCCGCGACCGTGGCGGCCAGTTGCACCGTCGCGTCCGGATCCTGGGCGGAGCTCGGCGTCGGCAGGGGCGGCCGTCCGTCCGAAGGTCCCGACTTCGCCGTGGTTTCACCGCCGGAGGCCGGCTCCTTGAGGGCCCGGGAAATGCCGAAGTCGAGGATCTTGACCTCCCCCGAAGGGGTGACCATCACGTTCTCGGGTTTGAGATCCCGATGCACGATGCGCTCGCGGTGGGCGACCCCGAGGGCAAGGGCGATGCGCTCGGCGAGCTCCAGGGCCCGCTGCTCATCGAGGTCCCCAGCTTCGATGCGGCTGCGGAGGGTCACCCCCTCGACGAATTCGAAGAGCAGAAAGTCGGTCTCTTCGTCCTCGATCAGGTCGTACACCTGACAGATGGCGGGATGATCGAGCCGGGAGAGGATCCTCGCCTCGCGGAGGAACCGGGCCTTCATCTCCTGGTCCAACCGGTGGCGGGCGCGGATTGTCTTCACCGCCACGTGGCGTTCGAGCCGCGGATCGAAGCCGCGGTAGACCTCGCCCATACCTCCGGTACCGAGGAGCTCCTCGATCCGGAGATTGCCGACGGTGGTGCCTACGAGATCCATGGTTCAGTCGCCGGCCGGGCGCAGGGGGGAGGATCCGGGGAACGTCATGATCCCCGGTGCTCCGGCGCCCTCGCCTGCCCTGCTGATGGTCCATCCTACCGCTTTTTACCCGGCACCCAGGCCGCCCCCGGCGGCGGAAGGAGTCAGTCTCCGCCGTAGCCGGCGTCGGCGTGCACCGGGCAGGCGGCCCTGGCGGTCGCCAGTCGGCGGGTGGCGTCGACGGAGGCCGCGACAGCGGCGGCGTCGAAGGCGTCCGGCGTCTCCACCCAGCCCCCGAGGTGGCGCCCCACCAGGTCGGTTAGGAGATCGGCGTGGTCGTCGCC
>JBCDIS010000351.1:0-4666 GCA_038748685.1 Acidobacteriota bacterium
ATCGCATCCCGGCAGATCGCCGGCTACTACCCCGTGCCCGAAGCGCTCCTGCCGTCCATCGCCTCGACGGTCCAGATCGAGCAGCCGCCCTACTTCCGCAACCTCGGAAAGGAGGTTCCGGGGCTCACCGTCTTCGATCCTTGCGCCGGCGAGGGGCACGCCCTTGACGTCCTGGCCCGCAGCTGGAAGGCCGAGTACACCCTCGGCTGTGAGCTGGAGGAGGGTCGCGCGGCCCAGCTAAAGCAGCGGACCCCCACCGCCTTCGCCGCCGACGCCTTTCAGCTCGTCTGGACGAACTCGGACGGCGCCCACCTGCTCTGGCTCAACCCGCCCTATGACCAGGACCCTGACTTCCGGCGTTTAGAGCATCGGTTCCTGAAGCACTTCACCGATGCGCTCTGGCCGGGCGAGGGCCTCCTCCTCTTCCTCGTTCCAGGGCTCGCCCTCGGCGTGTCGGCGAAGCACCTCGCCACCCACTTCGTCGACCACCGCTGCTGGCGGCTTCCAGACGAACACTTCTGGGTCTTCGGCAAGGTCCTCCTCGTGGCCCGATGGGCCTCGACGCCCTGCCACGACGACGTCGCCGAGCGCCGAATCCTCGGCTGGGCCCGAGAGCCCGGCGCCCTTGCAGCGCTGCCGCAGCGCTGCCCCGATCCCGTCGTGTTGCGACGGGAAACGCCCAGGTACCAATGCCCCTTCAACCCCACCAAGTCGCGCCTCGAGGTCGACAAGCTCGCCCTGCACCTGCGCTCGTGGAACCCCATCCCCGACGCCTGCCAGCACGACCTCGGTCAGCTCCTCAATCCCAAGTTCCTCACCGCCGCGCCCCCCAGGGCCGCCCATGTGGCCCTTGCCCTCACCGCCGGCGTCTTCAACGGCCAGGAGCTGAAGCCCGACGACCCGACCCGGCATCCGACCCTCCTCGCCTCCGGACGCTTCAGCACCGAACTGAGGACCGTCGGTGCGACCCACAACGACAAGGGGAAGGTCACCGGGCACCACAAGGTCGAACGGCCGAAGCTGCAGCTGACCGTCCTCGATCTCGCCACCCACCGCTTCCACCGGCTCCAGGCCGGTGCCGAGCCCGTTGGCGGCGACGATCCCGCCGACTGGACCGTCGCCGACCTCATGGCCAACTACCGCGGCTCCCTCATGGCCCAGCTCGAAGGGGCGTTCCCCGTGCTCCACGATCCCCGCGAGGCGGACCAGAAGGTCGAGCTGCCGGACCTGCCCCGCTCACCCTACCCCTACCAGGCCGACGCCATCACCTCGGCCCTGAAGCTCTTGGCCGTCGGGGACGAGCATCCGAAGATCCAGGCCGAGATGGGCACCGGCAAGACCACCATGGCCCTCGTCCTCGCAGCGAGCCTCTTTCCCCAAAATCGCGTCCGCACGGCCGCACAGCTGGAGGACCAGGGCTTTCCCTCCGCCAACCTGCCGGAGCTGCGCCGGGTGCTGGTCCTCTGCCCGCCCCACCTGCTCGCCTCGTGGGAGGACGAGATCGTCGCCACTCTGGGGGACGACGTGCCGGTCCACCTCTTGAAACGATGCGGTGACGTCGACCGGGCGGCAGCGGATCCGGGGCCCTCCATCGCCCTGCTCTCCCGCGAGAAGGCGAAGCTCGGTCACCGCTGGCGTGGCGTCACCGGTGGACGCTGCCCCAACTGCAGCGCCAATCTGCCAAAGGACACAGATCCCAAGAAGCTCGCCCGAAGCCGCTCCCGCTGCAGGTCCGAGACCTACGAACCTCAAGACCCCCTGGCGCGCTTCACCCGAGACCTGGCCGTCGCCCTGCTCCCGTATCGACGCACCGCTCTGCTCCTCAAGACCGCGGGCCGAGGCGCAGCCCGGCTGGCGCTTCGGCGGGAAGCACCGAGGTCCCTCGGCCGCCACGGCATCCGTGTGCTCTACGACCTCACCCGTCGCAATCTCGACGCCCTGGGGCCCCATCTCGGGTGCGCTCTGGACCTCTTTGCCGCGACGGCACGCCAACTCGGACGGCAGGCTGAAGCGGTGACATTCCTGCGGGCCTTGCACGCCGAGCTCGGAGCCCGAAGCGAGGCCGCTTTGGCGCCGGCCCGGCAAGCTATCGTTCGCCAAGGACGCCTCCTCCAGCGCCCAGACTCCACGGGCGAACCCATCCTCGACGTCGCCAAGCGGGTCTTCGGAACGTGCCACAAGGCCTCAGCCTGGGAACGCCGCACCTGCGGAGAGCCCCTCTTCCAGGCCGACCGCAACGGGCCCCGGACCTACCCCCTGGCGAGCTACATCGCCCGTCGGCACCGCCACGCCTTCCAGCTCCTCGTCATCGACGAGGCTCACGAGTACAACCACTCCAAGAGCGCCCAGTCCCAAGCCGCCCAGCGGCTCGCGGCTTTGCCGGAGATCCGCGTCCTGGCCCTGACCGGGAGCCTCATGAACGGCTACGCGTCGAGCCTCTTCCAGCTCTACTGGATGACGTCGAGCCGATTCCGCGAGACCTACGGCCGCGACGACCTGCGGCGCTTCCTCGACCGCTACGGCTTTCGCAAGCTTTGGGAGCCGGTGAGGCGCGACGACGAGCGGGGCACCCGATCCGACCGCAAGCTCGGCGGCAAGGCCTACGCCGAGGCTCCCGGCGTCCACCCCAGCTTCATGCTCCGTCACCTTCTGCGGGGCAGTCTCGTCATCCACAAGTCCGACGTCGAGGCGACGTTGCCGCCCCTCTCCGAAGGCTCGACACCGCTGTTCCCGGAAACCGACCCCGGCGACCAGGCCCTGCTCGACGAATACAAGCGCCTCGAACGGGTCCTCCTACGCCGGATCAAGGAAGACCGGTGGTCGGAGCGGGCCGGCAAACTCTTCTCGGCCCTGATCCAGCTACCGACCTTCCTAGACCGTGCCACCGAGGACTGCGGCGAATACGAGATCCGCTACCCCGAATCATGCGGCGGCGACCTGGTGGTCCACGGGGAAGCGCTGCCGGCGAGCTACGTCACCCCCAAGGAGCGGCATCTCCTCGCCACCCTGAAGGGCGAACTACGGGCGAATCGCCCAGTCCTCGTGTTTCTCCAGAACACCGGCACCGCCGAGCTGCCGGCGCGGCTCCTGCGCCTGGTGCAGCGCAACGTCACGAGGCGCTGCCTGTGGCTCGACGCCCAACAGGTCCCCACCCACAAACGGCAGGCGTGGATCCTGAAGCGCGTCGTCGAAGCCGGGACCCAGGTGCTCTTCGTGCACCCCAAGGCCGTCTCCACGGGCCTCAACTGCCTGACCCATTTCAAGACGGCCTACTGGCACCAGCTCGGCTTCTGCCCGTCGACCTATCGCCAGGCCAACGCCCGCTGTCACCGAATCGGGCAAGCAGAGCCCGTCGAGGTCCACGTGCCGTACTACGCCAACACCGCGCAGGCGGCGGCCTTCAGGCTGATGTCCGCCAAGCTGAAGACGGCCCTCCAGGTCGACGGTTTGGATCTTCGGTCCGCCCTGGCGGCAGCCGGAGCCGGTGGCGGCGACGCGGCGCTGGAGTCCTCGATGTCCCTGGGCCAGGCGCTCTTCGACGCGATGACGACCCGGGCGGTGGTCGAGTCCAGGCCCGTTCCCAAGCCGGTTCGCCTCGTCGCACCACCGAAACGGACGGAGACCCTAAGTCGCCCCGCCCCAGGCCTGAAGCCGGTCAAACTCGTGGCCATCGCCGTCACTTCCCAGCAACCCACCGCTGGCCAGATGCGGCTCTTCTGAGGTGGTGACGATGCGCACCTCCAAAGTCGTCCCCACGCTCATCCTCCTTGAGCATCGCGGACCATCGGTCAGCGATGTATTCGAACCGGTCGCCCCGTGGGCCAGCCAGGTCGATCTCGATGCAGTCAAGATCGTTCAGTCCGCCGACGGGTCGACCGACCTACCGCTTCCCAGGTTCCTTGTCCGTCGGGTCTCTTTGCCCGACTGGCTGCCGGTGGCCACGTTCCTCAAGGAGTGGCGGAGCTGGTCCGCTCTCTGGTCGACGGCCGTTCAGCCGACCTGGCCCGAGGCCTGCCAGCGCTATCTAGGCGCTGGGTCACAAAGCCACGGAACTCGATTCGACCTCGCCCACCTGAGCCCACCTCGTCGCTTGGCCCTCATCGAGCTGCTGGCGACAGGTCGTTCTTCGAGCGACTTCCATAGATCCCTCCGCCAGGCCGCCGAAGCCTGGATCGCCAGCTGGTGGCGCTTCGAGCAGGGCCTCGACTCCGAAGCGCCGCGGTTCGTCTCTCCACTGTCGAATCCTCAGTGGCAGAGGCTGGTGCGTCCCCACCACCACGCGGCTCAGGGCCTCTTCCCTGACACAGAGCGCATCGGTCAGCTCGGTGTCGAGATCTCCGATGACGACGCCCATAAGAGGCTGCGGGCAGAGGTGGCTTGAGGGGGAGAGGGGGCGTCGGCTTCGAGTTCCGACGTCCCGGGAGGTGAGGGCAAAAGCGGTCCACGGTGAAGGCAGCCACAGGGGTGGCTGCCGTTTTCTTTCCTTGGACGACAGGAGGATTCCATGTCCAACACGACTCCCGTAACGTGGTTCGGCCACGGCCAACCCGACCTCGACACCCCTCCCTCCCGTGATGCGCTGCGGGGCCTGTGCTTCGAAGCTGCCTCGTGGGGCGATGAGCCCGAGGCCATGGCCGCTGTCGCCTGGCTGATTGGACACGTGGAC
>JBCDIS010000352.1:0-4654 GCA_038748685.1 Acidobacteriota bacterium
CTTCTCCTGGTTGTGTGAGTGCTCGTTTCGGTTTTCAGGGCACAGGACGCCCATGGACGGCCACGGCGGCCGTCAGATTCGGAAACAGCGAAGGCAGTGTGGTCAGCTGAAGACGAGGTCCTCGCGGACGACCACCTGGAGCCCCAGGCCGGGGCGCAGCTCGATCGTCGGTGGACGAGCGGCCCAGCTCCGCACCAGCTCGCCCGTGGCCCGCTCCAGCTCGCGGGACACGGCGCCGGCGGCGACTTCCCGCTCGGAGAGGCGACCGTCGCCCCGCTCGTCCACCGGCTGGCCAAGCTGGAACGCCGCGCTCACCAGGCCCACGAGGGCGGCTCGGCCCAAGGTGGGCCAGGTGTGGTGGTCGACCCGGTCGGCGAGGCCGGCGCGCCCTTGGCGGTCGGAGCCGGCCAGGGCCTGGACCTCGTAGCGACGGCCGTCCGGCAGGCGGAGGGCGTCCCACACCACGGCGAGCCGGTCGTGGCCGAAGGCCTGGGGCTGGGCGTAGTCCCCTAGCAGGACGGTGCCGGCGGGGATCGCGACGCGGCGCAGGCCCTCGGCGTAGACGTCGCGGGTGACGCGAGCGGTGACCTGGCCCGGGAGGTCGGATTGGACGCCGGAGGTGAGGGCGGCCTGGATCACCGTTCCGCGGGGGACAACGAGTCCGCCGCGGGGCCGATGGGCGCGGACTGCACCGGGCGACTGTCGGTCGAGGGATGCTGGTTCGGGCGAGCTCGCCCTGCGGAAGCTCGCTCCGGTCGACGTCAGGCCCAGCGCGGCCTCAAGATCGTGGAGGGGGTCGGGGGCTCCGCTCCGGCCTGCCGCTTGTGAGCCCTCCGCTTGCCGTCGACCCTGGAGCTTCAATCGACCGCGAAGCGCTTGCCGGTAGGCGTCGTCCTCGGCCTCCTCCCACGGGTCGACGGGCTCGGGCGCCGGATGTTGTGGCCACGGCGTCGGTGGCGGAGGGGCAGTCGGCCGACTCAGCAGCTCGTCGAGGCTTGGCCCCGGTTCCTCATCCCATCCGAGCCGACGCTTCGGCCGCTCGGATGGACGGGGCGGACGCCGCTCATCGCCGAGGACCTGTTCGTCCACGAGTCGGTCCACTTCCGCCACCGCCGGCAGACCCTTCCCTGCCGACGATGGCGACTGTTTCGGCGTCGGCGCGAAGAGGAGGTAGGCGAGGACCGCCGAGAGGCCCACGGACACCACCGCCACCACCGCGGTGATGCGCTTGCGGTGCAGCTGGACGCCCTCTTCCTGGGCCATCAGCCATCCCCCCGCAGGCCAAACCGCAGGGACCGGGGGGGGCGTCGCTTGCCCGGGTCGCCGAGCACCAGCTCCCCAGCCGTCATCACGTGGTCAACGACGAAGACGGTCCCGCCCTCCCGAACCTCGTAGTTCACGACCTGCCGCTCGCCGTCCGACAGGCCGAAGAGGACCGGCAGCTCGCCGTTGCCGAGGCGCTCGGGCCAGTGCAGGTAGGTGGCGCGGTCGTCGTGGTAGATCGCCAGGGGCTCGGCCGGGAAGCGCCACCGCTTCGTCCAGGTGTAGACGAAGCGGTGCGCCGCCGTCGGTTCCTGGGGCTCCGGCACGCGAGCCTCGGCCTCGGACCGCGTCGTCCAGGTCTCGACGGCCTGGGGATAGCTGAAGACTACGGATCGATGGTCGAGCTCGGGGTTGCGGCCGGTCCGGTCGCGGCCCCCGCAGGGCAGGGCCACGAGGCGCAGGTCGTAGATCCGCCCCGCGTCCGTCGTCATGAGCAGGTTCGTGGTCTGGTCGCAGCCGCTGGGCCGCACGAAGACCATCTCCTGATCACCACCGCGTCCGGCGTAGCCCCGCTCGTAGGACCAGCGGTGGTCGTCGCCGAGGCCGATGGACAGGATCCGCTCCCCCTTCCCAAAAAGCACGCCACACAGGCGCAGGGGGGCGCAGCGAACTTCTACGGGTTCGACCTGGCCGTAGACGGCGCGGATCCAAGGGCCTTGGATCGGCATCTCTCGGCCGATGGGTGCGGCTTCGAGGGGCGGAGCGGTGAAGAGTCCGGGGGTCACGAGAGCAAGTGCAAGAACGAACGACTTCATCGGGAGACTCCTTGATCCTCTGCGCCGACCTGTCGCCAGCGCAGCTGTTCGATGTAGAGACCGAGCGGATTGCGACCCAGGCTTTCGGTGTCCTTGGGGGCGATCCGCGTGGTGCGGAGAAAACCTTCGTAGCGGTGCCATCGCTCCGTGCCGCGGGTGCGGTCGATGACCACCTCGGCCCAGCTGACCTGCCAGAGCGTCGTGCCCCCCTCCGAGGCGGGGGCCCGTTCGAGGACGACCGGGGCCTCGACGTAGACCATGCGGCTCTGCCGCCGGCCGAGGGTGGTCCAGTCCTCGGCGCCGTAATAGGCCCGCAGCGAGTCCTTGGCGTCGCCGAGGACCGCGGCGAACGCCGCGCGCCAGAAGCGGCGCTGCATCTCGAGATCGCCGACCACGACCCGCGCGTTGTGGATCCAGGTGCGCAGGAACGCCGCCTCGTGGACCTCGTCCCCCTCCCACTCGGGCACCGGGCCGACGGAGAGCACCTCGCCGAGGGGGCTGACCTCGACCGCCCACAGGGTGTAGTGCTTGGCGAGGCTCAGACGTACGAGGCCGACCGCGAAGCATACGAGTATGGCGGCGAGGGCGAAGCAGTGCCACTGCCACGCCCGCTTCTCGCGGCGGGCGATGCCGAAGAGGGTCTCGGCCTCGATCTGGGCCAGGACCTCGGGCGGCAGATTCTTTGTGGTTTGAGACTTCATGGAACGGTTCTAGGCCTTGGAGCGATGGGCTTCGGAGATCTTCGACTTCGAGACGGTCGGCCCTGCAGGCTCCGCGCGGTGCTCAACTCGCTCCACCGGTGCTCTGCCGACAAGAGGTCCGGTTATGCATGGAGTGCTCCCGACTCGCTGCGGTGTTCTGCTCGAACAGGTGCGCTCCGTGCTCGCTCTGCAGGGCTCGACCGTCTGTGGATCTGGACTTTGGGGGTTGTGGGCGTTGGGGTTCGACCGCGTCGACGCCAGCCGCGCAGCGGCGACATTCCGCTAGCCCGGGGCGCGAGCCCCGGGTCCTGGCAGGAGACGACGTCCCCGGAGGACCAAAACGGGGACGTCCTCACGACAGAGCCTGCCGAAGCGGCGGCGACCAACTGCCGACCAGCTGGTTCGCGAAGTAGCCCGGCAGGACGCTCACGAGGGTGGAGATCAGCACCGCGGCGACGGCGTAGTTCAGCAGCGTGCCGAGCTGGTCGCCGGGGTTCCACCAGGCCATGGCCTCAAGGTCTGTGGCCCACAGGGCGCCGAAGCCGCCGAGCCAGTCCACCATCAGGTACATCAGCAGCAGCTTCACCCCCACCTTGACCGCCGCCCGCACGAGTCCCTCGGCGATAGCCGCGGTGTGCTCGAAGAGGGACGTGGCCCAGAACAGCGGACCGAGGGTCACGACGAGCAGGCTCTCCACCAGGACCCGAGAGACTGCGATGGCCATGGTCACGTAGGCGAAGGTCAGCAGCAGGACGATGAGGATGAAGTGGAAGATCTGCCCGGTGATCGTCCACATCGTCAGGCTTTGGGACGAGAAGATCGTGGTCGCCAGACCGATCCCCTGGTCGATGAGGGTGGCGGGCGAGAGGGCTGGGAGGCCGGTGACGTCGATGGCGATCTCCAAAAACAGCTGGATCAGCACCGGCCCGAAGAGGGGCCAGCCCAGCAGGACCGACACGCACAGCGCCATCCACACGTAGCGTCGGCCGAAGCCCACCAGGGCGTCGAGGAGAGAGGTTTCAGCTCCCGACAGCAGCATTCGCTGGACCACGAAGAGCACGATCTGGAGCAGCGCCAGGATCCCGGCGAGGTAGAGGCCCCAGGCGCGGAACTGGAGCATCCAGACCTCCGAGCGGCCTTCGAGGGATTCGAAAAGCGGCTCCAGCAGCTCGCCGGAGGTGGTGGCCTCGGCGGGAGACGCCACGAGGACCAAAACGGGGAGCAAGAGCAGACGTCTCATCGTGCCCACCCCGGAAGCCCCACGTAGCCGCCGGCACCGGTGTGCTCGGGCACTTGGCCGCCGTAGGGGGCGGTGGCGGCGTCGCGGGCCCCCTGCCACAGCGACGTCGTGCGGGCCTGGCTCTGGGCCTCGCGGTTGAGCATCCACGCCGCGATCACCTGCAGGGTGTTGCTCTGGTTCAGGAGTTGGCCGCGGATGAGCGTCAGCTGCTCGGCGGAGTGGGCCTCGAAGGACGTCCCCAGCTCCATCACCTGCTGGTGGCCTTCTACTTCCTCCGCCACCTTCTTGAGCTCCCACAGGTGGAGGTTCGACTCGACGAGCTCCACGTGATGACGCTGTGACGCGTACATGGCTCCCCGCACCGCCAGGAGAGCACGCTCGTTCTGGATGCGCGCCCACTCCTGGGGGTCCTTGATGACGATCCTCTCCCCTCCGACCCAGATCTCCAGCGGCTCGGTCCAGGCCCAGGTCCGCCAGCCGGGGTACGAGGTGTCGAACTCCCGAAACACCTCGTCGAGGCTGTAGGCCATGGCCACGCCACGCCCCTCGACGCGGCGGATCAAGTCGAGGCCCTGAAGCCACAGGAACTCGGCCACCCGCAGCGGGTCGCGGTTGGGCAGCTCCTCGAGCTTCTC
>JBCDIS010000353.1:0-4648 GCA_038748685.1 Acidobacteriota bacterium
CCCGCTACCAGGCGGCCTCGGGACGTGTAGCTGCTCGCACAAAAAATTCAGGGCCAGCTGAATTATTTAAAAACTTGAAAAGACGATCCAGATGGATCCATAATGGCCATAAGTCCTGATTCCCATATCTCTGAACAGGAGGAAATGGAATGAAGAAGCTCAACGTTCTTCTCCTCGTGGCCGCGCTCTGCGCTTTCGCAGGCTTCGCCGTGGCCGCTGAAACCGCCGACGCCGAGGTCGCCCCCGGCAACGCGGCCGACTGCGCCGCGCCCGCACCCGCCCTCGACGACGTGTTCGGCCCGTCGGTGATGGAGCTGGCCGCCATCGCGCCGTCGGAGGAAGCGGACCCCGGCGATGGCAGCCGCGCCACCTGCGTCGCCGACTGCCAACATGGTCCGGACAGGGCGTGCTACGGCTCATCCTGCTGGGCCCAGGATCAGAACTGCTCGGCCAACGTTCGCGGTCGCTGCTGGGGTTCCAGCACCGGGTACCGCTACTGCAACACCTGCCCCACCACCCAGTGCACCGTCACGGCCAACTGCGCCAACGCGGGCGGCGGCACCGTCTCCTGCACCGGCGACTGCGGTGACGTCTACAAGTTCGACGACTGCTACGCCTACTGCGACGGGCATTACCACATGTGCCCGAGCCCGCCGGGCCCCTGCCCCTTCTGAGTCCTCGCCGTCCGAAGCCGCCGCGGCGGCTACGGACGCAGGCCCGAGCCCGTCGTCGTCTCGGCGCGGTCCAAGGCCTGCTCCAGGTCGGCGGGATCGATGGGTTTGCTGACGTACTGATCCATCCCAGCCGCCAGGCAGCGCTCCCGGTCCCCCCGCATGGCGTGGGCGGTCATTGCGATGATGTAGGGCTGCCGCCCGCTGTCCACTTCCATGCGGATCCTCCGGGTCGCCGCGAACCCATCGAGCCGGGGCATCTGGAGATCCATCAGGACGATTCCGTAGCTCCCCGACTTGACCGCGTCCACGGCGGCGAGGCCGTCGGACACGATATCGACCCGGTACCCTAGGCGGGTCAGCAGGCCCGAAGCCACCATCTGGTTGACCGGCTGATCCTCCGCCAGCAGGACCCGCCGAGCGGACGATCGGGGAGAGGCCCGGGCCACCTCCGGTACGACCGCTCTAGATGGAGGCTCAGGCGCCGGGGATGAGGAAACCGCGGCCTCCGCCACCGGGGGTTCCCCCGCACCGGGCTCAGGGACTTCGGGGGCCGGAGGGATGGCGGCCTCGCCCACCAACGACGCCAGCAGACACAGCTCGAACTGAACCTCGACGGCCCGCTCGCCGACCCGGGACGCCCAGGCGCCGCCACCGAAACGCTCGCAAAGGCGTCGACTGACGGCGGCCCCGAGCCCCGTTCCACCCCCGAAGATTGGGAAGAAGGGCTCGAAGAGTTTCTCCGCCTCCAGCTCCGGATCTCCGAGGTCGTCCACCCGGAGGGTTCCTAGAAGGACCCACGTCCGGGCATCTTCCACAGATTCCAGGCGCATGTCACACCGTACCCGCCGATTGGAGGAAAGGCCGCCGGCGACGCGCAGCAGCTCCACCACGATCCGCCGTACCGAGGCCCCTTCGCCCCGGACCCTTAGGGGACCCGTATCGAGCCAGCGCAGCTCGACGTCAAGATCGGAGATCAATTCCTCAGCCTCCGCCGTCGCCGACGCGACGGTGGAACGGAGATCGAATTCGTCGATCTCGCCGATCGGCGGCGGACCGCCGACGGAGCGTGCCAGCTCCCGCAAATCGTCCAGGATCGCCAGCACGCTGCGGCCGCTGGACCGAATCGACTCCAGAAACAGGGTCTGGCGTTCGTCGAGGGGGGTCTGCGACAGCATTGACGCCATTCCCAACACCCCCGACATCGGGTTCCGGATCTGGTGGCTGAGCTTCGCCAGGAACCGTCCCTGCCGAGAGGTCAGGGGCGGCGCCGTTCGGGAGCTGTCTTGCTCCCCCGGCGTCTCCGTGGCGGGAGGTTCCAGGACGGGGCTGACGGGGTCCACCGGTGGAGCGTTCTCCGCTTCCGGCCCGGCAGCCGGCGGCACTTCGACCTCCGTCCCGCGACCGCGGCGCCAGGCTCCGATCCACGCCAGGGCCCCCAGCGCCAGGGCCAGACCGAAGAGCCCGAGCCAAGGGTGCCCCGACCACGCCCAGCCCCTGTTCCCCACCTCTATCGCCAGACGCCGCCCGACCACGCCGGGCACGCCGTCGGCGCCCCGAACCCGAACCTCCAGGTCGTAGCGCCCCTTCGGTAGGTGGCCGAAGGTCAGCCGGCGCCCCTCCCCCATGGCCGTCCACTCCGGGGTCAGGCCGGGCCCTTCGAGCCGAAAGGCGTATCGGTTCGCTCGGGGATCGGCGAAATCGAGGGCCGCCATCTCCAAGCCGATGGTCACCCCTTCGTCGAAGAAGACCCCTTCCACCAGGCTTGTGGGCCGCTCGGCGCTCCGCCTCTGTCCGTCCTCGAAGAATCCGGTCCAGACGACATTGGGTCCCTCGACCCGCCCCCCCACCGCCGACGGCAGAAAGCTCTCGAAACCGCCGGCGTGGCCGAAAAACAACTTACCGTCTTCGCTACGGTGATGGGACCCCGGCAGGAACGGGCCCGGAGCCAGGCCGTCCCTGGGACCGAAGATCTGGACCGTACCCGAGCCCACGCGGAGTCGACAAAGGCCCCGCGGAAAGACGAGCCACAGGTCGCCATCGTCACCCCCCTCGATCCCCGAGATCTCGGCGTCCCCCAGGGCCTCCGAAAGATCCCACCGTCGCAGCCCTGGGGTGCCGGACCCTGGACGCGCCAGCTGGTAGAGACCGAGGCTGTGGAAGGCCGCCCACAGGGACCCGCCCACATCCTGATGCAGCGCGGTGACGACGCCGACGGGCAGGCCAGAGCCGTCCGGAGTGCCCCCGTCGACCTCGAAGGTGCCCCCGGAGCTGGAGATCCTTCCCAGCCCCACCTCGGTTCCGACCCAAAGCCCCGAGTCCCCCCAGGACAGGGAGCTGACCCGGGTCCCCGGCAGCCCCTCCTCGCGCCCAAAGCTCTGAAAGTCCACCGACCTCCCCGTCGGATCCCACCGCCGCAGGGCGACGCCGCCACCGTCGGTGCCGACCCAAAGACGACCCGCGGCGTCCATTTCCAGGGCCGTCACCCGACTCGCGGGCAGGCTGCCGCGGCGTCCAGGGTCGTGGCGATAGGGGTCGAGGCGCCCTGAGCCTGGATCCAGTTGATCGAGGCCGGCGTCCGTACCCACCCATAGACCGTCACGGTCCCAAGCGAGGGCTCGGATTTGGCGATCGGCCAGCGGTCCAGGAGTGGAAGGGAGCCCTTTGCTGTCCCCCGGCACTCGGAGCACCCCCTCCGAGGCCGTCCCCAGCCAGACGTCGCCGGCCGCGGTGGCGAAGGCGGTCACTCCGGATTCGATACGGGCGCCTGCCCCCAGGGCGGCGGAGCCCCCCCGCAGTTCCCATCGCCTGGGGTTCCACCGCGCCGCCCCTCCGGCCGTCGCCACCCAGAGGAGGCCGCCCCGATCCTGGACGATGTGGTGCACGTCGCCGGCCGGCAGGCTGCCGGGGTCCGCCGGGTCGTGGCCGTAACGTCTCCAGGCCCCGGAGCCATCGATCTGAAAAAGGCCTCGATCCGAGCCCGCCCACAGCCGGCCGGAGCCGTCTTCGAAGAGGGTTCGCACCACGCCGACGCCGTCGGCGGAGACGGGGGCCTCCCGACGAAACCCCATGGCCCCGACGTCGATCCTCGCCAGACCACCCTCGGTACCCACCCACAGCGCCCCACGGTGGTCCTGCACCATGGAGAAGACTCGATCGTGCGGCAGGCTGCCGGGTATGTCCGGATCGTGCCGGAGGGTGCGGAAGGTGCCCCGGGTAGCGTCGTAGGCGCTGAGCCCTCCTTCGGTGCCGATCCAGAGGACCCCCAATCGGTCCACGTGGAGGGCGTGGACATGGTCGCTCGGCAAGCTTCCAGGATCCCCGCTGTGGCGATGGACGCCCCAAGCGCGCCCCGACGGAGCGTAGCTATGGAGCCCGGTACCGGCGGTCCCGACCCAAACCCGACCGCCGCGGTCGACGGCGAGGGCGCCCACCGCGACTTCGGAAGCACCGCTATCGGTAGCGGTGTCCGACTCCGGCGCATCGGCCCCTTCGGCTCGGGAACGCACCGCAGGAGCATTCCCCAGGGGAACAGGCTGCAGGACATCCCGGTTGCGCCGCCAACGACAGAGCCCGGCGTCGGTTCCCACCCACAGGTCCCCCCCTTGGTCCTCCACCAGTGCCAGGACCCCTCCACAGCCCTGGGGAATGGATTCGCCGGGTTTCGACCGGACGTCGATGAACGCGTAACCGTCCCATCTTGAGAGTCCCCGGGGGGTTCCCAGCCAGAGGAATCCTGTGCGGTCCTGGAACACCACGGACACGCCACCGAGGGGCGCCCCGGCCGCCCCATCGAGGCCTTCGAAGACCATGGTCTCCCGGCCCCATCCATCGGCAAGGCCGACCACCGGAGAAGAATCGCGGGGGATTCCGGGCTGCGACGACGGGTCAGCATCCGGGCCGGAGGCGGACACCGAAAGGGCGCAGCAAAGGACGATGGCCGCTGCCCAGGTCGGTACTGCCCCGATCAATGCTGC
>JBCDIS010000354.1:0-4628 GCA_038748685.1 Acidobacteriota bacterium
CCCCCCCCCCCGACCCTGCGCGGCATGGACGGCGGGGTGGGGCAGCAGAGCCGGCGTTGAGCAGATTCTCACCGTTCTGCGCCTGTAGGGGCAGCCACCCCGAGACGCCGCGGCCGCCGTGGCCCGGGATCGGAGCGGCACGACCTTCGACAGGAGGATTCCGTCATGAAGCGATTCGTCCCGTTCACCTGGCTCGCCCTGCTGCTCGCCCTCTTCGCCTTCGCGGCGATGGCCGGGGAGGCGCCGGCGCCGGAGGCCGAAGCCCCCGCCGAGGGGGTCGCCGTCGAGCTCGGCGCCACCGACCCGTTCGCCGACCTCTTCGGCTCGGAACCGTTCTGGAAGGGCCAGGGGCCCACCGCGAACGCCGGTTGTCACCAGGAAGACTGTACGACCTACGGCAACTGTGCCGAGCGGTGCGACTGCAAGCGCCTGAACTGCGTCGAAATCTGCCTGTGCAACGGCATGCCGGCCGGCTGCCTCCTCTCCTGCAACGCCGGATTCTCCTCCTGCGTCGCTGGATGCTTCCCGTAGCCGGTCCGGGCTAGCCCTTACCGCCGGGGGTACGCACGCCGCGGCCCCCGGCCCTTGGGTTCGGTCAGTGCCGGGACGCCGCCCCGGCGCCGCGGGGAATCCGTACCGAATCCACCATGGCCTGGATCTCGGCGGACGGCGGTTCGGTGCACCTCGACACCACGATTGTCGTCACCAGGTTGAGCACCATGCCCACGGTGCCGATGCCCTGGGCGCTGATGCCGAAGACGAACGGGGGCATGCCGAAAAAGCGGTTGCCGAGGATGTAGGCAGCGGTGAAACCGATCCCCACCAGCATGCCGGAAATGGCCCCGGCCCGGTTGGTGCGTTTGGAGAAGATGCCGAGGAGGATCACCGGAAAGAAGCTCGCCGCCGCCAGTCCGAAGGCGAAGGCCACCACCTCGGCGACGAACCCCGGCGGGTGGATACCGAAGTAGCCCGCCAGCAGGACGGCGCCGAAGATCGTCACCCGGCCCACCAGAAGCTTGCGCTCCTCCGAGGCGCCGGGAGCGATGAGCTTGTCGTAGATATCGTGGGAGAAGGAGCTGGAGATCACCAGCATCAGCCCCGCCGCCGTCGACAGCGCCGCCGCCAGGCCGCCGGCGGCCACCAGGGCGATCACCCAAGGCGCCAGGCCGGCCACCTCGGGGGTCGACAGGACGATGATGTCCCGGTCGATCCGGATCTCGTTGGTATCCGGGTCCGGCGTCAGCTGGAGGGCGCCGTCGCCGTTCCTGTCGTCGAGGCCCAGGAGGCCCGTCTGCTCCCAGCTGGCCACCCATTCGAGCTCCCGGGCGTCCTCGATGGAGGTGCCGTGGAGGCTGTCCACCAGGTTGTAGCGTGCGAAGGCGGCGAGGGCCGGGGCGGTGGTGTAGAGCAGGGCGATGAAGAGCAGGGCCCAGCCGGCGGACCAGCGGGCGGCGCGGACGCTGGGGACGGTGTAGAAGCGGACCAGCACGTGGGGCAGGCCGGCGGTGCCCACCATCAGGGCCATGACGATGCAGAAGACGTCGAGCTGGGTCTTGGACTGGAACGGCTGGGTGTATTCGGTGAAGCCGAGGTCCACCTGGATCTGGTTCAGCTTGGCGGTGATGTCGGAGAAGGTGAAGGAGAGCTGGGGGATCGGGTTGCCGGTGAGCTTGGCGGAGATGGCCACCGACGGGATCAGGAAGGCGACGATGAGCACGCTGTACTGGGCCACCTGGGTCCAGGTGATGCCCTTCATTCCCCCGAGGACGGCGAAGAAGGCCACCACCGCCATGCCGATGGCCACCCCCCAGCCGATGGAGACGCCGAGGAAGCGGGAGAACACCACCCCCACGCCCCGCATCTGCCCCGCGACGTAGGTGAGGGACACGAAGACGGCGCAGACCGCCGCCACCACCCGGGCGGTTTGGGAGTCGTAGCGGTCGCCGACGAAGTCCGGCACCGTGAACTTGCCGAACTTGCGCAGGTAGGGGGCCAGGAGCAGGGCCAGGAGCACGTAGCCGCCGGTCCAGCCCATGAGGTAGACGGCGCCGTCGTAGCCCATGAAGGAGATCAGGCCGGCCATCGAGATGAAGGACGCCGCCGACATCCAATCCGCCGCCGTGGCCATGCCGTTGAACAGCGGCGGCACCCCCTGGCCGGCGACGTAGAAGCCCTTGGTGTCGCGGACCCGGTTCGTGTAGCCGATCCATAGGTAGACGCCGAAGGTGAGGGCAACGAAGGCGAAGGTCCAGAGCTCGGTGGGGGAGAAGCCGCCCATGGTCACTCGTCCTCCTGCACGTCGAACTCACGGTCGATCCTGTCCATGCGCCAGGCGTAGACGAAGATGAGGACGACGAAGACGAACATCGAGCCCTGCTGGGCCCACCAGAATCCCCCCGGCAGCCGGCCGACGGCGTAGTTTCCGGGGAAGAGGATGGCGAAGCCGAAGGAGACCGTCGCCCACACCGTCAACAGGATCGCGATCAGGCGACGGTTCTTTTTCCAATAGGCGTCTCGGCGGCTCTGGGGATTCGGCTCGGGCATGGTTCCTCCGGTTTCCGCGCGGGGTGGCGGGGTCTCGATGGCGGGGGCACGGTGCAGTCTACTCCCCCGAATCTCGATCTTCGTGGAAGCGGTCGAAGGAACGCTCGCATCGATCCCAGGCATCTTCCGCCTCGGCCTCGAGCTCGCCGAGGGCGGCGACCCGGTGCCACGGGTCGAGGCAGAGGGTGGTGGCCCCCGCAAGGTGGTCCTGGAGGGCCCAGGGGTCGACGGTCCAGACCCTGGCAGCCCCGTCGAGGGAGGCGGTGGCGATCCGCTCCCCCGCTGGGCCGTAGACGGCGGAACCCACCGGTCCGTCGTGGGTCAGCACCACCGGCTCTCCGCGGCCGTCGGCGGGCCAGATACGGGCGGTTCCGTCCATGGACGCCGTGATCACGTGCTGCCCCGTGGGATCGAAGGCGGCTCGGACGATCCCCGATCCGTGACCCTCGAGGATCACCTCGGCGCCGGCCCCGGGGTCGAGGTCCCAGACCCGGGCGGTTCCGTCCATGGACCCCGTCACCAGCCGCTCGCCAAAGGGGTCGAAGGCGGCGCTGCCGACGTAGTGGCCGTGCCCTTCGAGAACGTCCAGGAGCTCGCCCCCCAAGCTCCAGACCCTGGCGGTGCCGTCCGTGGACGCCGTGGCCACCCAAGTTCCCGCGGCGTTGACGGCGACGTCCAGAACCCCCCCGCCGTGCCCCACGAGCACCGTCGGCTCCCCGGCCCGGCCTCCTTCGTCGAGGTCCCAGACCCGGGCGGTACCGTCGAGGGAGGCGGTGACGACGCGGTCGCCGGCGGGGGTGAAGGTGGCGTCCACGACCCTGTCCATATGGCCCGCGAGCACCTGGGGCTCGCCGGATCCCCCCTGGGGCCAGAGGCGGGCCGTGGCGTCGGCGGACGTGGTGACGACCCAGGCTCCGGTGGGGTCGAAGGCGGCGTAGATCACCGGGCCGGCGTGCCCTTCGAGGAGCTTCGAGGTGCCGTCCAGGGCGAAGATGCGCGCCGTACCGTCTTGGCCGGCGGTCACCACCCGCAGGCCCTGCGGGCCGAACTCAGCGCTCGACACGGGGGCGGTGTGGCCTTCGAGAATTTGCAGCCGCCCCGGCGGCCGGCCCTCCGCGGTTTCGGCCGGATCGAGCCAGAACACCCGCGCCGTGCCGTCTTCCGCCGCCGTCACGATCTTGTCGCCGAGTGGATCGAAACGGACCTCCGTCACCGGCCGGCGGTGCCCCCGCAGGATCCGGGGGTCCGTCGTCGCCACCCGCCACAGGCGGGCGGTGTGGTCCTCCGAGGCCGTCGCCAGGTGCTCCCCGGATGGGGAGAAGTGGACTTGCCGAAGACCCCCGGCGTGTCCCTCGAAGATCCTCGGCTCCCCCCGGCCGTCGACCCGCCACAGCCAGGCGCTGCCGTCGGCCGTGGCCACCGCCAGGTGGTCCCCCGAGGGGTGGAAACGGGCCGCCGACGGCAGGGCGTCGTGGTCACCCAGGACGGCCAGGGGCGGTTCGCCGGGCGCTGTCGCGTCGACGCCCGTCGCCGCTCCCGCTTCGAGGCGCCAGATGCGCACGCTTCGGTCAAAGGAGACGGTGGCGGCGAGGCGGCCGTCGGGGCTGACGGCGACGTCCACCAGCGGACCCTGGTGTCCTTCGAGGGGCCGGGAGGTTCCCGCTGTGAGATCGAAGATCCGGCCGATGCCGTCGTGGGAGGCGGTAACAAGGTGCCCGCCGCCCGGAGCGAAGGCGAGGGCCGAGACGGCGCCACCGTGGGCGGAGAAGACGGCGGGGGCAGGGGGCCCGTCGAGCCGCCAGATTCGGACGACGCCGTCGAGGGCGCCGGTGGCGATGCGACCATCGGGCCCCGCCGCCACCGCCGTGACAGGACCGCCGTGGCCCCCCAAGATCCGCTCCGCGTAGGCGCCGCGGTCGCCGTCCTGCGGGTCCGCGCTGGCCACGGACCAGATCCGGGCGGTCCCGTCCTGGCCGGCGGAAATGACGAAGCGGCCCCCGTCGGCGAAGACGGCGCCGCGGACCGGGCCGTCGTGCCCCGTCAGGCGGGTCGATACGTAGGCCCCTCCGCCCCCGAGCCTCCAC
>JBCDIS010000355.1:0-4625 GCA_038748685.1 Acidobacteriota bacterium
ACGAAATTAGGGTAGTTTCTCCTTTGTCTTTGATTTTCCATGAGTCTCTATCAATCTGCTCGATGCATCTGAGATCTTTTAGCTCTTCCAGAATTATTTCAAGTTCTTTTTGAGTTATTGGAGAGCGATTGAATTTAGGATACTCAGAGTTTATGGCTTCTAATATCGCCGGAGGGGGGCCATGAGCCTCCGGGTTCGCCTCCAGCCGGCGGAACATGACGTCGGCTCCGAGGCGAACCCGGAGGCTCATGGCCCCCCTCCGTCCTCGGCCAGGGGATCCGCGGCGCCCCCTGCGCCACGTCCCGGACCTCCGCGGCCTTTCCTGGGGCCCAGGCGCAGGAGCCACCGGCTCGACAGGAGCATGGGGCGTCTGGAGACCATGGTCTCCAATTGGTCTGCGTCCAGCATGCCGAGAATCTCCAGCATCATGTCCCCCTCCGCCCGGGCCGCCAGGGCGACGGCGGCGCCATAGCGATCGAGCTGCGCCTCCGCCTGCCCCAGGTCCCCCTCCCCTAGGGATTGGAAGAAGTCCCGCTGGGCGCGACGACCGTCCCTCGGCGGCCGGGTCAGAAACCGACGGCACGCGGCGTCCATGGCCTCCACCTGCCCAGATCGAAGCGCCAGCAGCTCGCGGGTGGAGCCGTCATGCCACCACATGTTCTCCAGCAGGCGGCGACGGCGGGGATCGAGGCCATCCTCCGGCGGACCGCCGTCCGGCAGGCCATCGTCTTCCAGAACTGCCGGTGCTTCACCCTGGTCGGCGGGGACGGGATCGGCGGATGCTTGAAGATGTGGTTCTGGCGGGTCCCCCCCGGGTGCCGAAGAATCTTGCCCCCAAGCCAGCCACAGCGCCGTCGCCGCTCCCCCGAATAAGGCCAAGGCGGCGGCCAGCCGGACCCCTCTTTTCATGATTCCAATCCTCTTTACCCTATGTACATCACAACTTAGACGCCTCCGCCCTTGCGGTCCCGCGGGGGCGTCGACTACAATCCCATAGCGTAGGAGCCAGATCAATAGGCACCAGATTCCTGGACCACAGGCTCGATTCGTGCGGTCATCCACAGGCCCGCGCGGCCCTCGGCGGTGGTTCACTCGTTCCGGAACGGCGGCCCAATCATGCCCGACCGGCGCTTCGACTTCCCGAGGAGAGGACCCACATGACGCCGCGTGACCGACGCCCTGAAGCGACTCAGCGTTTGAGCTTCCAGGCCGCTTCCCCCAGCAAAGGTGCCCCCTGCGCCAACTCCTTGCAGGGCCTCCACGGCTCCCCGATGCTACGCGCTCCGTTCCGCCGGTCCTCGGGCCTCGCCGCGGTCTTCCTCACGCTCCTCGCCGTCGCCGGCCCGAGCTTTGCCGGCGTGGTCGGCATGCGGCTGTCGGTCAACTCCGTCGACCAAAACAGCGGACAGGTGGATTTCGATCTCACCGCCCTCGCCACCGGGGTCTACACCGTCGGGCTGGGCCAAGACCTCGACGATTCGCGGGTCGTTTCCTACGCCACCAACTACGATTTCGGCTACGGCCTGGCGCCGACGTCCTACCGCGTCGTGCTCGGCTTCCAGTCGGATTGGAACACCTTCCCCCATCCGGCGATCCGCTACGACGACGGCGACACCGTCGGTACGGTGACCCTGCCGCTGCAAGGCACCACCACAGTCGACGGCACGTCGTTCCGCCGCTTCCGCGGCTCCTTCTCCCACACCTACGCTCCAGGCAACTACCTACTGCGGGTCACCGCCGGACCCGACGGTGAGATGGGATCCCCGGGTCTCGGGCAAGCGGCGACCGCGGCGGTGCCGGTGGGCAATCCCATCAGCGGCGAGCTGAACGTCCAGTTCAGCGCCAATCGCACCGTCTACCTCGCGGGGGGAGGCTCGCCGATCAACACCGAGATCGTCACCAGCTACCAGTCCTACCCCGGCACCCTGCGCTACATCACCGCGCGGGAGCTCCTGGAGATCGAGGATCCCCTAGGACCGCCGCCGCCGGCGTTCGAGATCCCCACCCTCTCCCAGTGGATGCTGTTGATCCTGGCAGCCGCCCTCGGTTCCGCCGGCCTGCTCCTGATGCGGCGCCCTTGAGGCGGCCCCCAAGGTAGCCGGCAGAGCCCCCGTCGTTCAGAGCCCCCGTCGTTCATGGAGGGGCTACCGCTGCGGCGGGCATGCGCGTCCCTTCGCCGAGGAGTCCCTTCGGCGAGGAGCCCCTTCTGCGAGGAAGGAGCCCAGCAGCTCCGCCGCCGCCCGACCAGGGGTCGTCCCCCCCTCGCTGACCGCCCGTTCCAGGTGCGGCAGGCGCTGCGCCACCGCTGGATCCCGGCGGAAGGCGTCCATGAGGCGCTCTTCCAGGAGGGACCACAGCCAGTTCTTCATCTGGCGGCGGCGCTTGGCGTCGAAGGCGCCGATCTTCTGCAGGGTGTCGCGGTGCTCCTCGACGGCGGCCCACACCTCCCCGAGCCCTTCCCCCGCCAGGCCGCTGCAGGTGAGGACGGGTGGCGACCACTCGGCGTGCAGGGGCCGCACCAGCTTGAGTCCCGACCGGTACTCGATCCGCGCCTGCTTCGCCGCCACGGCGTTGGCGCCGTCCGCCTTGTTGACCGCCACGACGTCGATAAGCTCGAGGATTCCCCGCTTGATGCCCTGGAGCTCGTCGCCGGCCCCCGGCAGGAGGAGTAGGAGCACCGTGTCGACCATCTCCGCCACCACGATCTCGCTCTGCCCTACCCCCACGGTCTCCACCAGGACGACGTCGTAGCCCGCCGCCTCGCAGAGCAGCAGGGTCTCCCGGGTCTTGTGGGCGACCCCTCCAAGGGAGCCCCCCGAGGGGGAGGGGCGCACGTAGGCCCGGGGATCGGCGGCCAGCTCCGGCATGCGGGTTTTGTCCCCCAGAATGCTGCCCCCGGAAACGGAGGACGACGGATCCACCGCCAGCACCGCCGGCCGGTGCCCCGCCGAGAGGAGGCGGCGGCCGAGGGCTTCGATGAAGGTGCTTTTGCCGACCCCGGGGACCCCCGTGATGCCGACCCGCAGCGCCCCCCCGGTGCTCGGCAGCAGGCGTTGGAGTAGGTCCTGGGCCTGTTCCCGATGCTCCGGCCGACGGCTCTCCACCAGCGTGATCGCCCGCGCCAGGAGGGCCCGGTCGCCGCGGGCCACGCCGTCCGCCAGCTCCTCCGCCGACGGGCGGCGGCGCGGCGGGCTCACGGCTCCACCGGCGACAGGTCGAGGCCGAGGCCGCGGGCCAGCTCCTCGATCAGCCGACCGGCGGCTTCGGTGACCACGGTGCCGGGACCGAAGATGGCGGCGGCGCCGGCGGCGTAGAGGGCTTCGTAGTCCCCCGGCGGCACCACCCCACCGACCACGATCACGATGTCGTCCCTGCCGTGGGCCGCCAGGGCGTCCCGCAGCTGTGGAACCAGCGTGAGGTGCCCCGCCGCTAGGGAGCTGACCCCCACCACGTGGACGTCGTTCTCCACCGCCTGGCGGGCGGTTTCCTCCGGGGTCTGGAAAAGGGGACCGATATCGACGTCGAAGCCGAGGTCCACGAAGGCGCTGGCGATCACCTTTTGGCCGCGGTCGTGGCCGTCCTGCCCCATCTTCGCCACCAGCAGCCTCGGCCGGCGCCCTTCTTCCCGTTCGAAGGCGTCCGCCAGGCGGCGCACCTCCACCACGGCGTCGTTCTCTTTTCCCATGGCGTCGCTGTAGACCCCCGATATCGACCGGATGACGGCCTGGTGTCGGCCCCAGACCTTGGCCATGGCGTCGCTGATCTCCCCCACCGTGGCGCGGGCGCGGGCGGCGGCCACGGAGAGATCCAGGAGGTTCCCCTCCCCGGAGTCGGCGCAGGCGGTGAGGGCGCGGAGGGCCTCGTCGACCCGGCGCGGATCCCGGTCCCGCTTGAGGGCGGCGAGGCGGGCCAGCTGGGCCTCCCGGACGGCGGTGTTGTCGACCTTGAGGACGTCCACCTCTTCATCCTGCTCCGGCCTGAATTTGTTCACCCCCACCACCGTCTGGCGTCCGGAGTCGATCAGCGCTTGGGTGCGGGCCGCCGCTTCTTCGATGCGGAGCTTGGGCAGGCCCGTGTCGACGGCCTTGGCCATCCCGCCCATGCCTTCGATCTCCTCGATGTGGCCCCACGCCCGCCGCGCCAGCTCGCGGGTCAGCCGCTCGACGTAGTAGCTGCCCCCCCAAGGGTCGATGAGCCGGCAGGAGTCGGTCTCGTGCTGGATGAACAGCTGCGTGTTGCGGGCGATGCGGGCGCTCCACTCGCTCGGTAGGGCCAGCGCCTCGTCGAGGGAGTTGGTGTGCAGGGATTGGGTGTGTCCGTGGACCGCGGCGAAGGCTTCGACGGCCGTTCGGACGACGTTGTTGTAGACATCCTGGGCGGTGAGGGACCATCCGGAGGTCTGGCAGTGGGTTCGCAGGCGGCTCGACCTCGGGTCCTTTGGATCGAATCCGCCGACGATCTTGGCCCAAAGAAGGCGCGCCGCCCGCAGCTTCGCCACCTCCATGAAGTAGTTCATGCCGATGGCGAAGAAGAACGACAGCCGCGGCGCGAAGGCGTCGATGTCGAGACCCGCCCCGCGGCCGGTGCGAAGGTATTCGAGGCCGTCCGCCAGGGTATAGCCCAGT
>JBCDIS010000356.1:0-4591 GCA_038748685.1 Acidobacteriota bacterium
CCGTCGAACCGTCCGCGCCGGCCGGCGATCTGCCTCCGGCGGGCACCCCTCCGTCGGACCTCGCCGCAGCTCCGACCTTCGCATCCGGCTCGTTCGGGTCTCCGGCCCTACCCTTCCCTCCGCCGCCGGAGCGGTCGCCGACACCGGCCCTGACCGCCTTCGACGAGGAACCCGCCCAGACGACGGCGGCGCCGAGCCCGACCTCGCCGGCCGTTTGGACCCTCGAAGACGCCGACCGGGAGCTCACGAAGGCGACCGGAATGGACGATATCGCCGGAGTCTTGCTTCGGTACGCCGGTCAGAGCTTCAGCCGTACGGCCCTGTTCAGGGTCCGCCAGGGGGAAATCCGTGGCTTCCGCCTCCAGGGCGAGGGATGCGACGAGGAGCTCTTCCGGCAGGTGGTGTTGGCCCCAGGGTCGCCGTCCATCTTCCTAGATCTCGACCGAGGACCGTCGTCCCTCTACCGGGGCCCGCTGGCTCCGATGCCCGCCCACCGCAGGATCGCATCGACCTGGGGCGGAGAGCTGCCGAGGGAGTGCCTGGCGGTGCCGATCCGAGTCGGGGACCGTCCCGTCCTCGTACTCTATGGAGATCGCGGGTCCCAAGGCCTCGGCGGCCTCGATCCCGCCACCCTTCTGGAGATCGCCTCCAAAGCCTCGATGGCGCTGGAGCTCGTAATTCTTCGCAACAAGATGCGGGGGGCGTGATCCGGACGACGGAGCCACCCCGGCACCATGCTTCGAGCCTCGGACGGTGAAGGACGCCCTCCGCGTCCTTCACCCGTGCGAATCCAACCATTGAGTGAGGACCCATGATCAAAGCAGATCTCGTCAACCGCGTGGCCGAGGCCACCAACGTTCCGCGCACCAAGGCAGCACTGGCGGTCGACACGATCCTCGCTGCCATGAAGAACGCCCTGCGGGACGGCAAACGAATCGAGCTTCGGGGATTCGGGGTCTTTCAGGTCCGGGATCGCAAGAAGGGCGTCGGCCGCAACCCGAAGACCGGTGTGGAGGTGGCGATCACGCCGGGCAAGACGGTCCGTTTCAAGCCCGGCAAGGAGCTGAGGGAGCTCTGAGTTTGGCTACCGCGGCGGCGCTTACGGGCCCGTACGGCTCCAAGACGACAGGCCACCCGACTCGAAGCCGTCCCCGAAGATCGTCACGCTGCGCAAGAGCACGGCATGGCGCAGGCCGCCCCGGACTCCGGTGGCGGCGATCTCTCCGCTGTTGTTGACGTCGAATGCGCTGGTGATGGACCAACCATCGTCCAACGCCAGGAGACCGTCGATGGCGTGCACCTGGCCGTCCTTCCAGAGCACCGCCTGCGAGCCGAGACTTCCGGTCTCTCCGACGATCCAACCTCGGTCGTTGACCCCGTAGGCTACGGTACGGCTCTCTCCGGGAAGGGATGGAAGTTGGGTTAGCTCGCCCTCTTGCCAGCGGAACGCCGACGTCGTTCCCGCGTTGCGGAAGGACCCCACCACCACTCCACCGTTGCTGATGCCCTGGGCGTCCCCCGGCTGCCCCGGAGTGAGGTCGTGGGGACCCGCCTCCAGGCCAAAGGCCGGCTCCGGCAGCCAGAGGTAGGCGCTGGACGGATCTCCGGGCAGGTCGCAGGCGTTGAAGATATGGCCCACCACCTGCCCGGCGTCGTTGATGTCGTTGCCGGTTCCTTCCTGCAGATTGCCGATTCCGGGGAGGCGTCGGTAGGTGGGCGGGCTTCCTGGAGCATCCCCCGGGAGCCACAGGCCCGGGAAGCAGAAGACGAAGTAGAGATCGTAGCCGGTCGCCATTCCAGAGGCGTTTACGGCCAGGGGAACGCCCTCGGTGACCATGTCGGGAAACGGCAGGAAGGTGAAGGTCCCATCGCGCCATGTGAAGCCGCGGGGATCGCCGTCGTCCGGGTTGAAGGTTCCCACCAATAGTGGCGAACCGCCCTCCTGCCGGGCGATGTCCCTCACCGCTAGTCTGCCGGGTTCTCCTCCGGGGGTCCCTAGCCCGTTGGCTCCCTGGGGCAGGCCCCCGGCGGCGGAGGGAAGCCAGACGTACCCTTGGAGCGAGAACGGCACGTCGAAGGAGTTGGCGGCGACCTGCCCCGCCGAGTCCAGGGCCCGCGCGCTGCTCTCCGGGCCTGGAACTCCAAGGTCCACCAGGAGGAGCTCCGGCGGCTGGCCGACCCCCGGGACTGCAAAGACGGGCAACACCGCCCCGAGAGCGGCGACCAATAACGAGGTGGGGAACGGGCATCGGCGTCGAAGCGACATGGCGGATCCTCCGGTTCCGGGGTTGGACGGGGACCCGCCGGCCGGCCGACCCCACCGGCGCCCCCTAGGAGGACTGTGCTTTTTCCTGCTCCGATCGGCTCACGCCCCTGGCGTCCCGTCCGAATCCTCTATTCCTGTCTGGGCGCCTCGCCCCTCAGATCACCCGGCCGTCGCGGATCTCTAGGATGAAGGTCACCGGACCGTCGTTCACCAGCCGTACCCGCATGTCGGCGCCGAATTGCCCGGTCGCCACCTCAAAACCGAGGTTCCCGAGCTCCTCCACGAGGAGGTCCACCAGCTCCGTGGCGCGCCCCGGTTCGGCGGCTCCGTTGAAGGACGGCCGTCGTCCCTTGCGCAGGCTGGCGGCGAGGGTGAACTGGGAGACCACCAGGAAGGATCCCCCCGCCTTTCCAGCGTCCAGATTCATCTTGCCCGCGTTGTCGCTGAAAAGCCGGAGACCCGCCAGACGGTCGGCCATCAGGCGGGCGTCCGCCCCGTCGTCCCCCTGCTCCACCGCCACCAGCACCAGGACGCCGCGGCCGATGGCGCCGACGGTTTGACCGTCCACGTGGACGGAGGCGTTCTCGACCCGTTGAAGAACCGCGCGCATTTTCTCGTTCAGTAGGGGTGTGGACCGTGGAATGGGAGCCGCGGGGAAACCCGACGGCCAGATCGAGGCGCCTGCGACCGAATCGCTGCCCGTGGGGGTCCGCAGCCTTTCGGCAGTGGATCACCGCGGGTATGATTACCACAGATTCTGACTAGGAGATTTTCATGCTCAACAAAGTGATGCTGATCGGCAACCTCGGCCGTGACCCGGAGATCCGTAACACCACCTCCGGGCAGCCGGTGGCCAACTTCTCCATCGCCACCAACCGCCGCTGGCGGGACCGCGATGGGAACCGCCAAGAACAAACGGAGTGGCACAACATCGTCTGCTTCGGGCGCCTGGCGGAGATCGCCGGTCAATACCTGAACCGTGGACGGCAGATCTACGTCGAAGGGCGCCTCCAGACCAGCTCTTGGGAGGACCGCCAAAGCGGTGAGAAGAAGTACCGCACGGAGGTCATCGCCGACAACTTCCAGATGCTCGGGCAACGCGGTGACGGCGGCGGTGGCGGCGGCTACGGCGGCGGTGGTGGCGGCGGCTACGGCGGTGGTGGCGGCGGCTACGGCGGTGGTGGTGGCGGCTACGGCGGCGGTGGTGGCGGTGGCTACGGCGGCGGCCAGGGCGGCGGTGGCGGCTACGGCGGCGGCCCCCAAGGTGGCGGCGGCCCCCAAGATGGTGGCGGGGGGAACGGTGGCGCCCAGGGGGGCGGTCCGAGCGACGACTTCGGCCCCGAGCCCTCCGACGACGACATCCCCTTCTGATCGGCACTCAGCCGCTGCACCGGCAGACGGCTACGCGTAACGGCCGGGGCGATGTTGCCTCGGCCGTTTCCGTTGTGTGCCCGGCATGGACATTGACTTGGAGGTGCAAGTCCTTTCAGAACTTGGTCACAGGAACTGAAGCGAACCGCAAGGCGATGACCCGCGAGGGCGGCGCTGAAGGAAGCGGCTAGCGAATCCGTGGGCCGACGAACAGGAATCGGATACAAGGCGTGGCTGACCAGGGCGAACGGGCAACGAACCGCGAAGCTCTCGTGACCAAGGGGACGCTGCGTAGATCCGGCGGTCGTGCGGAGACGGTCAGTGTTCTTACCCGGGGAGATCTCGCTTTATGCCTGAAAGGGCGACGTGGCAACACGGAGCGAGAAGTCAGCCGAGGCCATAGTAGGCGGGTGTATCGCCGAAGGGCCGAACGAAGAGGAGGGTCTGTCACCCTCAAGCCTTGGAGAAGGAAAGCCGCAGATGCCCTATCAGTTGGGACTCCCGTTTGAGGACCTGGGTGAAGCCCGGAGAGTAGGACGGAGTGTGGAATCTTCTCCGGCGGCTAGAGGTTCCGGCAGCCCAGGAGCGTGCGTGCTGATGTCGGAGGTGCTGAACCGCCGCAATCTTCACGAGGCGCTAAAGCGAGTAAAGCAGAACCAGGGGAGTGCCGGCGTCGACGGGATGAGGGTGGGAGAGCTGTCGGAGCATCTGCGTTGGAACTGGCCGCGGATCCGAGAGGATCTGCTGCGGGGTCGATATCGACCCCAGCCGGTGAAGCGTCAAGAGATTCCCAAGGCAGGCGGGGGGACCCGCCAGTTGGGGATCCCGACGGTTCTAGATCGATTCGTGCAGCAAGCCCTCCTGCAGGTGCTGCAGCCTCGGATCGATCCGAGCTTTTCGCAGCATAGCTATGGTTTTCGCCCGGGTCGCCGCGCGCACGACGCCGTTCGTGAA
>JBCDIS010000357.1:0-4584 GCA_038748685.1 Acidobacteriota bacterium
CTCCCAGTAGAGGGGCATGTCCTCCATCCAGACCCCCTGGCGGTAGGAGTTCACCATGTAGCGCATCACCGTCGGCGCCTCGGCGTACCAGCCCTCCTCCGAACGGATGTGGGCGACGTAGATGTCGAGGAGGCCGTCGTTGTCATAGTCGCCGAAGGAGGCACTCATGCCGGCGCCGTAGGCCAAGGTGTTGGTTTCCACCGTCACGTCGTCGTACGTTCCGTCGCCGCGGTTCCGATACAGGGTCTTGCGTCCAAAGTCGTTGACCACGTAGAGGTCTGCGTCGCCGTCGTCGTCGTAGTCACCAAAGACGGAGCCGAGGCAGAGTCCAACCTCGCCGACCCCGGAGGACTCGGTGACATTGGTGAAGGTACCGTCCCCGTTGTTACGGTAGAGCTGGTTCGGCTCGCCGTTGCGGGCGTAGAAGGTGGTCGGAATGGCGAGCCGCGGATCGAGGTAGCGGCCGACGTAGAGGTCCAGCAGACCGTCGTTGTCGATGTCCCCCCAGGACGCCACCGTGGTGCAGCAGTCAGCCCCGATTCCCGCCTCCTCGGTCACGTCTACGTAAGTGCCACCGTCGTTGCGGAACAGCCGGTTCGGGGTAAAGGTACGGCTGATGAAGGCATCCTTGTCGCCGTCGTTGTCGTAGTCGGCGAACACCGCCACCGAAACCCCGTCCTGGCCGGAGAGACCCACCGCCTCGGTGATGTCGGCGAAGGTGCCGTCCCCCTGGTTGCGGAACATCTTCGACTCGACGCCGTCGGGGATGAAGAGGTCGTACCAGCCGTCCTCGTCGATGTCCACGGCGCTGATGCCGGCGGGGCCGTAGCGCAGCATGCCGAACTCCAGCTCGGTGGTGAGGAAGTCCGGGTAGTACTGATTCTCGAAGTCGATGCCGGCTTCGGGGCCGACGTCGACAAAGTGGGGCTCGTCGGCGATGACCCGGTCCCCCTCCACCAGCTCGGTGCCGGCGATCACCAGCCCCTCACCCTGGGGCACGAAGCGCATGCGGAAGATGGCACGGTCGATGCCGGAGCGGGGGGCCCCCACCGGACGCCCGATCAGCTCGAAGCGGACCGTCGCCACGTGGCCCGACTTGCCCCAATCCTCCATGCGGTGGACCCACATGCCGGCGGTTTCGATCTCCTCGAAGCCCGCGAGGTAGTCTCGCCACTCGGCGACGGCTGCGTCGCGGTCCGGCAGCGCCGCAGCGGACTCGAAGGAGGCGACCCGGAGGCCGTCCCGCTCGCTCTGGGGAGTCAACGTGCCGAGGCCGAGGGACCGGCCCTGGACGTCTTCGGCGTAGAAGGCGGAGAGGCCTTCGGTGTCGGCGGCTTCGAGGTGATCCGCCATTTGACCGACGGTCTCAAGGATGTCCTTTCCAGAGTAGAAGAACTCCCAACCCTTCCGGTCCACGTAGGACATCACGCCCCAGGACGCGGGAACCAGGATGGCGAGCAGGACCAGGAGGGTGGTCAACCAGCGGCGGCGACGAAAGAATCCAGGCTGAGGCTCGGCACTCATGATGCTCTCTCTCGAGTAGATTCGACGTTCGAGCGAGGATCCGGCGGGACCGTGTCGCTAGGCAATGACAATTTTGGAAACGGCCGGATGCTACCCCAACTAGCCACCGAACCCAAGACGAATCGTTCCAACTCTGCCGCAGAGCGGCAACCTCGACGGCTCCTGAGTAGGGGCGCACCGAGAACGTTGGGCTGCTAGAATCCGGCGGCCCACCAAGGGCCCCAGGGGGGTTTCCGATCCATTCTTGCCCAGGAACGCGACAACGCCAGGAAAACGAGCCATGACGACCCCAGAAATCCTCCGCTACGGCGCCGCAGCCTGCCAGGTGGACTTCGAGAATCCCGCCGATCGGCGCGGCATTCGGCGCCACGTGGACCGCATGCTGACGATGATCGACAACGCGGTGGGGGGCTACTCGCCGTTTCTCCCCATCCGCCTCGTCGTCTTCCCAGAGTTCGCCCACGCCGCCCCGGTCTACCCCAGCGCCCGCGACCTCTACGAGAAGCTGTCGGTGCCGATCCCCAACGAGCACACCGAACGCTACGTTGCAAAGGCCAAGGAATATGGGATCTACATCCAGACCGGCACGTTCCTCGAGCGGGACGACGCCTACGGAGAGGTGGTGTTCAACACCACATGCCTGATCGGGCCGGACGGCATCCTCTCCAAATACCGAAAGGTCAACACCTGGATCCCCTGGGAGGTCCACGCCAGCCCCCACGACCTCCCCGGCTACGGGGAAGAGATGTTTCCGGTGGTGGACACCCCCATCGGCAAGCTGGGCTGCGCCATTTGCTACGACTGGCTGTTCCCCGAGACCCTCAGGCAGCTCACCGCCAACGGCGCCGAGGTGCTGATCCGGGTCTCGGCCTACATGGATCCTTGGGGCGCCACGTCTCCGATGGACTGGTGGACCGTTGTCAACCGCTGCCGAGCCCTTGAGAACATCGCCTACGTGGTGGCGTCCAACCAGGCGGCGAGCCTGGCCAACTACCCACCCTTTTCCTGGCCCGGCGGCAGCATGGTGGTGGACTACGACGGCCGGATCCTCGCCCAGGCGGACCCGGGCCCTGGGGAGAAGATCGTCGTCGCGCCGGTGGACATCAGCGCCCTCCGGCACGAGAGGGCCACCCGCCGTGGACATCAGAACCTCGCCCACCTGCGGTCCGAGGTCTACCCCATGTATCGCCGTAGCTTCTACCCGCCGGGCCGCGGCGAAGAGAACCTGACCACCGAACGCATCGACGAAGCCATCGCCGACGCCAAGGACGAGCTGGACTACTGAGACGGGCCGGCCGCACGCCGACCCCGCTGCACCGATGCTGCCGATCGTCTGGATCAAGAAGCTCGCCTTGCCCCCGTCCGGCCCCCTGCTGGCGGCCCTAGCCTGCCTCGGCTTCTGGCCGGCTCCTTGGGTACCGTGGGCCGCAGCCGCGTGCCTCGGCTTCCTGACCCTCCTCTGCACGCCGGCGGTGGCGTCCCTCCTGATTCGACAGCTGGACCGATTCCCGGTCCTCGACGACGAAGAGCTGCGTTGCCTCGACGGCGCCGCCGCCACCGCCGTCGTCGTCCTCGACGGCGGACGGGCCCCCAACGCCCGGGAGTACGGTGGTGACACCGCCAACCTGGCCACCTTCGAGCGGCTGCGCTACGCAGCTTTCGTGCAGCGACGGACCCGTCTGCCGATCCTGGCTTCCGGCAACGGAGCGGGGCTCCTGATGGGGGACCTGCTACGGGAGCTCGGGGGCGCGGCCCGGTGGATCGACGACGAGAGCCGCAACACCCATGAGAACGCCACGTTTTCCGCCCGACTCCTGCGGGAGGGCGACGTCCGCAGAGTCGTTCTGGTGACCCATTTCTGGCACATGCCCAGGGCCGTGGCAGCCTTCGGCGCCGCCGGGCTCGACGTCGTGCCGGCCCCCATGGGCCTGGCGGGGCCGGACCGCTGGCACCAGCGGCTCCTGGCCCTGGTGCCTAGCGTCACCGCGCTGGAGGCCAGCCACCGGGCCCTCCACGAGTGGATCGGTCTGGTCTGGTATCAGCTTCGGTACGGCCATCGGCGGCATTGAGGGACGGCCAACGGGACTCCACAACCCTAACCCCCGAGGGGACGATGCCGTCAGTTCCGCCTGCGGCGACGCCTAGGCGCCGGACCCCGCCGGGTCCATAGGATCCCACCACCAACCGCCACGGCGGCGGCAACCAGGAACCAGGGCCAAAGCATCCACCGCTCCAAGCGCTCCCGGCAGCCGTCGAGCTGGCGTGCGTAGCGGTCCGCCCGGCGGCCCACACGGTCCGCGGTCCGGAGAAGCCAAGATTTCCCGAGGTGGGTGCCCCGCCGGTAGCCCCCGGGACCTTCGTGGTAGGCCAGGTAGAGGCCACGGGCATCGGTCCGCTTGACGCCCGTCAGGCGGTGGATCTCCCTCCCGTACCAGCCGACGAAATGGGCCGCGTCCCCGAATCGGTCCCGCCGGGCGCGGCTGCGGCCCGTGCGTTCCCGGTACTCCTCCCAGGTGGAGTCGAGGGCCTGGGCGTAGCCGTAGGCCGTCGATGGACGGGGACCGGGCAGGATCTTCAAGATGCGACGGCGGGGTGGGCGGGCCCGCTGGTTCAGACCGGACTCCTGGTGCAGAATCGCCATTTGGACCGCCTCGGGTACTCCGTAGAGACGGGCCGACCTTTTGGTGTGGCGGTACCAGCTCCCCTTCTCTTCGAAAATCGCGCACAGGTCTGAGGTGTCGGTGGGCTGCGGCTCGTGGACCCACCAAGCGTAGGCCGCCGCCATCGCCGCGAGCGCCAATCCCCACCGTCGTCGTCTACGGGTACGGGTTCCCCACCGCCAGCCCTTACGGAGCCCCTTCCCCATGGCACGGAACCCCCGTCGGGCCAGCCCCAGGGCCCAAGAACGTCCGCCGCGTTTTCGGCGCGGCCCCCTCCGTCCCCCTCCGCGCGCCCGGGTCAGCCCCGATCCCCCGCCATCTGTCGATGCCACGACTCGGCGTAGCGGCCCCCCGCCGCCAGCAGCTCTTCGTGGCTGCCGGACTCGACCAGGCTCCCGCC
>JBCDIS010000358.1:0-4480 GCA_038748685.1 Acidobacteriota bacterium
AGGGGGAGGGCGGCGTCGTCACCCTCCGATCAGGATCTTCTTGGGGGTGTAGTTGATCCAGTCCTCCTGCCGGATGATCTTCCCCTCCGCGTTCAGCTCCTGCACGATGATAAATCGCCAGGGCCCCAGGGCCTGTCCGCCGAACTCGAAGGGCTCGAAGACGCCCCGGGTGATCACGACGTCGCCCGAGGCGATGTGCTGCTCCACGGTCAGTATCGGCCCCGGAGTCGCCACTTTGAAATCCCCGCGATTCCAGTCGAAGAAGCTGCGGATTGCGTCCTTGCCCTGCAGCTCGTTGCCGTAG
Source organism: Acidobacteriota bacterium (assembly GCA_038748685.1). Lineage (GTDB taxonomy): Bacteria > Acidobacteriota > Thermoanaerobaculia > Multivoradales > J023 > JAUIJL01. The sequence continues at coordinate 305 of JBCDIS010000358.1, forward strand.
ACGACGTCGGTGAGGGATGCCCCGTCGGCGTAGAAGTCCATGAATCGGTCGAAGTCCGAGCGTTCCTTGTAGATCTCAAAGTACGACCGGACCACGTCCTCGGCGGAGGGCGGGGTCGGCATTGAGGCGCAGGCGGAAAGGAGCAGGCTGACGATGACCACGAAGATTCGCATAGGGGGTCCCCCCAGGTGGCGGTGAGGTTCTCGGAGGCGGCGGACCTACGTAGGCGTCCGCCCGACGGCGGCGGAATCCTCGGTCTTCGCGGCGAAGAAGACGGTGTTCCCCCAGGCGTCTTGATCGTGGCGTTCCAGGACCATACCGGCTTCCCCCAGCAGGCTCCGGTACCCGTCGACCCCTAGGGAGATGTAGCGGAACGTGACCCCGTCCATCTCGCTTTCGACGGTCCCCCGGACGTCCCCGGCGGTGAACAGGAGACGCCCACCGGGCTCGAGCCAGGTCGAGATCCGGCGGAGGGTCTCGCCCTGGTCGGCCTCCGCCAGATGGAAGAGGACCCCCCAGGCCACCACGCCGTCGAACGAACCCGAGGGGAAGCTCGCCCCCTGCACCTGGAGATGGTGGAGGGGTACTTCGGGGAAGTGGGCTCGGTATCGCCGAACCATCTCCCCTGAGCTGTCGAGGGCGGTGAGGTCGAAGCCTTCTTTAAGGAGCCAGCGGGAGATCGGCACGCCGTCGCCGCAGCCGACGTCGAGCACCCGGGCTTCGCTCGGCAGGGCCTCCGCGAAGGCCGCCAGGTCCGCGACCCCGACTTCGGGGCTGCGGGCCGCGGCGAACCAGCCGGCGATCTCGTCGTACTCACGCACGCTGCGGGTGCCTTCCGGCCCCGGGGGCGGGGAGGCCCATCAGCCGCGGATCCGGAGGACGAGAAGGGAGACGTCGTCGGCGGGGGGGCCGCCGTCGGTGAGTCGCTCGAGGTGGCAGGTCAGGGCGGTGGTGATGTCGGCGGGCCCGGCGCTGTCATTATCGGCGGCGTCGGCGAACCAGCGGCGCACGGCGTCGTAGCCTACAGGGGCTCCGTCGTCGGCGGGGTGCTCGGGGAGTCCGTCGCTCATCGCGAGGACGGTGTCCCCCGGCGCCACGGTCAGGCGGCGGGCGCGGTAGTCGAAGGGCAGGCCGCCGAGGGGCATGCCGGGGAGGGCGATCTCCTCAACCTCGCCGCCGGCGGCGCGGTGGATCCACACCGGCGGCATGCCGGCGTTGGCGATGGTCAGCTCGCGGCCCTCGAGCCGCAGCAGCACGAGGGCCATGGCCATCCGCCCGAGGTCCATGCTGCGGACGGCGGCGTTGGCGTCCGCCAGGAAACGCTCCGGCGGCACGGCGGCGGGGGAGTAGGTGGCGAGGAGGCTCTTGACCACCGTCACCATGGTGCCGGCCCGGGCGCCGTGGCCGGTGGCGTCCCCCACCGCGAGGGTCAGGGCGCCGCCGTCTTCGGGGTGAAAATCGTAGTAGTCGCCCCCCACCTCGGCGGCGGTGGCGACGTGGACCGCGAGCTCGTAGGCGTCGCTCGTGGGTAGCCGCTTGGGAAGGAGGGACAGCTGGAACTGCCGGGCCTCCTCCAGCTCGCAGCTCTTGCGCTCGTATTCGGCGCGGATCAGCCGCTGCTCGATCTCCCGGTCGCGGCCTCGGCGCTCTTCCTCCACCAGCCGCCGCTGGTGGTCCGCCAGGTCCCCCGCCATGGTGTTGACGGCGCTGGCCAGCTGGCCGATCTCCCCCCTACCGCGGGGCTCCACGCGGGTGCCCAGGTCCCCCCGGGCAATCCGCTGGACCCCCTCCGTGAGGTCCCGGAGCTGACGGCTGATGCGCTGGGAAAGGGGCAGGATGCCGAGGAGGGCGAGAGCCACCAGGGCGAGGCCGTAGCGGAAGTTGCGGGCGGAGGTGGCCTGGAGCTGGCGTAGGGAGTCGGCATAGGGCCGGGCGATGCCGAGGCGGACGCCGCTTTCGGCGTCGAGGGTGGTGGCGACGGCCCAGCCGCCTGAAACCCAGCGATCCTCGGATTGGTCGTTGGGGGCCAGGGACTCCAGGATCCCTCGCTGGGGGCCGTCTTCGGGATAGATGTTGCCTTCGCCGTCGACGGCGAAGGGGATCTCCCCGAGCTCCCGGCGGGCCCCGGCGAAGACCTGCCTGAGGAGGGTCTCGGGGTCGACCTTGGGGAGGATCTGGCCCATGATCCTGTCGCCGTCTCGGATCTCCATGTCGAGCCCCTCCACCAGCGCGGCGAGGCCCTCCAGGTGAGCCTGTTCGGCGTGGCGGGCCGCCGCGTCGGCTGCGAGGGCGACCATCGCCGATGCGTGGGTCTCGGCCCAGGCGAGAATCGCCTCCTCCGCCGGGGTCGGCGTGGCTTGGGGGCCGTCGGTCTGCCCGGCGGCTTCGAGGGTTTCGACGAAGGCCCGCTGGAAGCCTTCGAGGAGCTGGCGGGCGGTGGCGTCGTCGAGGGCCCCCGGGGGCAGTTCCGAGACCGAAAGGCCGTCGACCGAGTCCCCCAGCTCGATGACCATCGGATCCTTGGGCATCCCGCGGTCGTCCTTCTCTACCTCCTCCCCCGGCGGGGCCGGCGGCCCGGGTGCCTTGGGGGGCGCGGGGGGCCCCGGCATGAAGACGAGGGCCTCCACCATCGACTCCATCTCCCCCAGCTCGTCCCGCAGGCGGTTGGTGAGCTCCCGGCGGGCCTCCTCGTCGCCGGGGCCGAGGAGAAAGGTCTTCATCGGCATGCCGTCGAGGTCCCGGCGCAGCTCCTCCTTGACCTCCTCCAGACGAGCTTCCATGGCGCGGGACATCTCCTCCGCCTCCGCCAGCGCCGCCACCCGCACCGCCTCGGAGGAGGAGGCGTAGGAATAGAGGACGATGCCGGTGAGGGGGACGACGGCGACGACGAGGAAGGCGAGGACGAGCTGGGTGCGCAGCTTCATGGCGGTGGGGTAGGGGCCTAGAAAATCCTTCGGGGCAACGCCCCTGCCGAGGATACGTGCGGCGTCGGAAACGGTTTCCCCGCGCCCCTGTACCCTACCGCTTCACCCCCTGGAGGCCGGTGTCGTTGGAGCGGACGGTGGGCAGCCAGCGGAAGGAGCGCCGGCCGTCACCCTCGGCCTCGAAAGTGTAGCTGCCGAAGGACTCCGTCGGCACCCGGGTCCCGGTGGACACGTCCACCAGCACCCACCCCCGGGGGGGCATGTCGGCGGCGGCCCAGCTGAGGGTGACGGGGCCTGCGAAGCCGGCGTGGAGGACATCGAACCGCCAGCCGCCGGAGCGGGTGGCGACGGGCCGCGTGCCCGCCGCGCGGAAGTCGGAGGCGTAGTCCCCGGCCCGGTCCCCCCAGTCGGGCCTGGGGAAGACCACCGCCAGGTAGCGGTCCCCGAAGGGAGGGCGCTCCGGCAGGTCGTGGTAGTCGAAGCCGTCTTCCGCGTCGACGAGGCGGCCGAAGACGGCGCCGGCGTCCCGCAGGTCCCCCGCCGCAGCCGCCAGTCGCACGAGCCATTCCCCGGCCCCCGGATCGGGGCCGAGGGCGGAGTCGTCGGCGGTCCGTGGACTGGGTTCGCTGCCGCTTCCTTCGGCTCGGGTCCTGGTGTCTCGGGCCCCGCCTGCCTGGAACGTCGGATTCGCGTCGCTGCAGGTGGAGGAATCGGAGACGACGACGTCGTCCAACATCCAGCCGGATCCGAGGTTGCCGGCTCCGTCCACCGAATCAAAGGAGAACTGGAGGCGGATGGTCTCCCCGGCGTAGGGGGCCAGGGGCAGGGGCCCCACCTGCGTCCAGGGCGAGGCATTGAACTGCAGGACGGCGAGGACGTCGGTGCCTCCGGGGTGGAGGACCCGCACCTCGGTTCTGTCGAAGGTGGCGCTTTGCTCGGCGTCCCTCAAATGTTGGAAGGTCAGCGCAGAGCCGACGCCGATGTCGGAGATCGGCGGCGATGTGAGGGTCCCCGCCGTGGCGCCGGCGTTGAAGTCGCACGCGGGCTCGTCGCGGCCGTAGTAGAAGGAGTGGGTGGGGGAGACATACCCCGGAATGCCGCCGAAGCAGGTGGAGTCGTCCACCCGATGCCAGAGACCGGTGGCGGCCCAGCCGGAAACGTCCCCCTCGAAGTCGAAGTGAACGTCGTCGCCGCCGCCGGTATCGACGGTCACGAGGGCGGTGTCCTGGGCGGTTCCGCAGAAGGTGGTGGC
>JBCDIS010000359.1:0-4464 GCA_038748685.1 Acidobacteriota bacterium
ACTCTCTATTTACTAGACGTCCTCAGAGACTACAAGGCCGGCTTCATCCGACAACCGAGACATCTCATCGAAGCTTGGTCGATTGAGATTTTCGCCCCGACGGTTGCGTTGGCGGAGAGGATTCTGGAACGTCACGCAAAGAAAGACTCGGCCTCGTCAAAGGGCAAGCCCCGGAAATTGAGAGTGCACGTCAATGGCAAGAATTACAAACTAAAGACTGTTGATTTTAACATAAAGAAAGTCGATTACGGCACTCTGATGGAGTGGAGCCATTCCAGCATGGTCAGGCTGTGGAAAATTGGCTACGAAGCAGGCGAGAGATTTGTTGATGAGAGGGGCCACCGGCTGCCGGACCGCCAACCGTACTCCGCCATGCCGAAGGACTGAGATTCCTAATCGGTGGGATTTAGCCAGGCCCGGTAAGCTACCGCGCATGGGGATCCGGCGGCATCTCCAGCACATCGTGCGGTGTGGTGACCGCCCTCGATCCGCTCCGATCCACCGCCGGCACCTCGAGGTGGCGGGCCATTTCCACCAGGATCCGCTGACCGAGGACCCGCGCTGTGCCTTTGCCGAGCAGAATCGGGGGTATGCCCACGCCCAGATGGAGGGTGACGGGGTAGGCATTGCCCTGCGGCGACTCCGGGTCGCGCACCGACTTGCGTTCGAGCTCCACCCGCACCGAGGTGTCGAGCACGCCGTGGGTGGTCTTGACGAAGGGCCACAGGCCCCGTTCCTGGGACCACCGACGCTGGCGCCGGTATACGGTCAGACGGTGGCGCCAAAGGCCGACGAAGCCCCCCACCCCCACCAGGCTTCCGCAGGCGAAGGTGGCGAACAAGCCGCCGTTGTCCGAGAGCAGATACCCCCATCCGCCGGCGAGGTGCAGCAGCCCCCCGTAGAGCGCGGCGGCCACCGCGGCGACGACCCAGCCCCCTGCGGGTCCGTGGGCGAAGACGAGCTGATGCGGGGTGTTTCGGCGGAGGGCCAGGGGAATCATCGGTGGGTCTCGCGGTCGATCGTCCCGTGGGGTGGTTGACTGAAGTACGGATCGACCGCGGGTCTATTCGCATCTCTCGGACCGTCGGCATCCCCGAGAGCGCTTGCAAACCCTGCGTCGCCCTACGAGAATGCGCCGAGGCCCCGCCAGCCCCATTCCCTGGCGGGCCGAAACCCATGCACACGCACCGCTCCCAAACTTCGTCGAGCAGAATCGCCGCAGTCCTGCTGGCGCTTTGGCTCTTTCCCTCCACCGCCTTCGGTGAGCCCGCCGAGGCCCCAGGGCTGCCCGCTCCCCAACCCTTCCTGCTCGGCGGCATCCAGACCCATGAGCTCGACCACGAGCGGTGGATGGCGGCCCTGCACCGCCAAGGCATGAACGCCGTGCAGGTCACGGTCTACGCCCAGCAGGGCCCGTGGAACACCGCCAAGCTCTGGTACGCGGAAGAGGAACCCGCGGTGCTCTCTGAGATCCGGGCCGCCCGCCGCAACGGCCTGCAGGTGGTGCTAATCCTCAGGGTGGCCCTGGACCACGGCGCGCCGGAGAACCGACACCTCTGGCACGGCCTGGTCTATCCGGAGACGGAAGCAAAGACCCGGGAATGGTTCCGGCTCTATGGCGACTTTGTCGTCAAATGGGCGAAGATCGCCCAGCGGGAGGGGGTCGAGGTGCTCGGCATCGCCAGCGAGATGAACGCCCTGGCTGCAACCCTGCCGGTGGACGAGGTCCCTGGTCTGGCCCAGTGGTACCTCGACCCGGAGAGCCAGCAGCGACTCCGCGACCTGGTGGGCCGCTCGGAGCACCTGTTCACCGAAGATATCCGCATGGGGATGGGCGCCGGCGATTTCGAATCCCTGGACGAATTCCTCGTGCAGCGCAACCGGGCGGAGCAGGTGTGGGCCCGGGTCTACACCTTCGCCGACGCCGAAGACCGCCCGGCCGCCATGAACCAGAGACGCCGCCTGCTGGACAGCCTGTGGCGGGGCCTGGCGAAGCGGGTCCGCGACGTCTACAACGGTCGGCTGACCCTGGCGGCGAATTTCGACAACTTCCACGAGGTCGGCTTCTGGGACGTCCTCGACATGATGGGGGTCAACGCCTACTTCCCTCTCCGGGAGACCCTGGAAACCCCCGTCGAGGGTACCCGCCTCGCCGACGCATGGCGCGGGGTCCTGGGTGGGATCTCGACCTTCAAGCAGGAACAATCCCTCGATCTTCCGGTGGTCTTCACCGAGCTCGGCTACACCCGGTGGCGCGGCGTGACGGTAGCCCCCTGGAGCTCCCAGGGCTTCATTCCGATGTGGGATCCCGACGGGGACACGGACAAGGACCGGGCCTTCTTCTGGGCCGTCCAGCCCCTTGCCCCGGAGGAAAGGGCCCTGGCCCTCGGCGCCCTCCACCGGGTGTGGCGGGAATCCCCCGAACAGCTGGCGGGGGTCCTCTACTGGAAGCTCTCGTCGGACTCGGACCTCGAACGCTACGAGCCTTTCATGCTCTACCTGGGGGACGACCTGGGGGACCCGGCGCTGCCGGAGCTGCGGCGATTCGCGGAGGGGATCCGCCCCCTCGACCCCGCAGGAGAAGGGCCCTACGGGCGGGCCACCGAAGCTATCCTGCGGGGCGATATCGAGACACTAAAGGCTGTACCCACAGAAGCCGTACGCCCAACAGCCCCGTCGCAGGCCACCGGGTTGACCGAAGAACGGCAAGATCTTCTCTCCCTCGCGGTTCGTCTCGGTCATCGGGAGATGGTCGTCCACCTCCTCGACCAGGGCGCAGCCAAGGACGTCCCGGACTCCCACGGCCTGCTCCCCCTGCACTGGACCTGCTTCCAGGACGACCCCGACCTGGTGGAGCTTCTGCGTCCCGAAACCGCGTCCCCCCGACGGGACGGCCTAGACGAGACTCCGCTGATGAAATGCGCCCGGCTCGACAACGTCGCCGTCGCCCGCCGACTGATCGAGGGGGGCGGTCGGGTCGACGCCCGAAACCGCCATGGCCGCAGCGCCCTTCACCTCGCCGCGGACCAGGGTTCCGCCGCCATGGTGGAGCTACTTCTGGCCCGCGGCGGGGACGCGGCGGCGGCGGACGGGCACGGGATGAGCCCGCTCCACCTGGGGGCCCGGCGGGGGCGGCCGGAGATCGTCTCGGCCCTGGCCCGTGGCGGCAAAGGAGCCCCCAACCCCGAGGGCAATCGACCCGCCAGCGAGGCGGCGACCTTCGGCCGGCGGGACGTGTTCCGGACGCTCTTCGACCCCGCCGTCATCCGGGAACGCAACGCCTACGGCCAGAGCCTCCTCCACCTGGCCGCCCACGGCGGCGACGCCGAGATTCTGCGAGTCCTGCTGCCCCATTTCCCCGAGGTCGACCTCACCGACGACGACGGCTGGACGCCCCTGGCCTTCGCCACCCGCAACGGCCAGCTTGACGCGGTCGATCTCCTCCTCACCAAGGGTGCGAAGGCGGACCGGCAGAATGGAAAGGGCAGCTCCCCCCTCCACCTCGCCGCCGCGAGCCGCGAGCCGCGGCTGATCCAGAGGCTCCTCAAGACCGAAGTCGACGTCGACCTGAAGGACGGCGAAGGCAACACCCCGCTGCACCACGCAGCGGGCTGGGGACGGCTGGAGAACCTCCGCCTCCTCCTTGCGGCGGGGGCCAAAGACGACTTGCGGAACGGGGCGGGGAAAACGGCCCTCGAGGTCGCCAAAGCGGCGGGGCGGAGGCGGGCGGTGCTGGCGCTGCGTGCCGCGTCTAGCGCCGAGCCCTGAGGCCCCCTGGGACCCGCCGGCCCAGAGCCCTGCCCGGAGAACCACTCGTAGTCAGGGCAGAGGAATGGTCCCTATAGACGCAGTTTCCCGCGTTGTTGTGCAGTGTAGGCAATGTGGTGGACCTTGAGCTGGGAGACGGAACCGGTCCGCCTCGGAACCCAGGCCCCCGCCCTAAGCCCCCCTGCGGGCGGGATGACGATCGTCGATCGCCGCTGCCATCTTGGGGGGACTCTCGATTCAGATCCAGGAGGACTTCGGCACCTCCCCGCTCTCGGTCCTGGCAAGGCTCGACCTCCAGGTGTACAGACTGATTCCCGATTACCGGGACCGCTGTCCACTCTGCCTGGGTCGCAACTGCGCGGTGCGGCACGGCTTGTACCGAAGACGGGTGATCGATGTGGACGGCCGGGTCCACCGGCGATTTCCAATTCCTCGATTTCGGTGCCGCTGCAAAGGCCCCGTCACTCCGAAGGCGATGACCTTCAGCGTTCTGCCCGCCGAGCTGATCCCGCGGCACGGATGCAGCCTTGCACTGGTGACCCGGATTCTCTCGCACTACCTGCGCGAAGACTCGATGGCCGCCACCCTCGATGCCTTGGCGGATTCGGCGAGTAGCATCGCCCCCGGCTGGTTCCCAGATCCAGTGAGCGTCTATCGCCTCCTACGCCTCGGGCTGAGGGCCGAAGCCCGCCTCGG
>JBCDIS010000360.1:0-4398 GCA_038748685.1 Acidobacteriota bacterium
GGAAACGACCCGTACCGCCGCCGCCTTGGTCATCGGCAACGAGCTGCTGACCGGCAAGATCCAGGACCTCAACATCGCGGTCCTGGCGAAGGAGCTGTTCGGGCTCGGCGTCGAGCTGCGGCGGGTCGTGATGTGCGGAGACGAGGTCGAGGTCATCGCCGCCGACCTGAACCTTCTGCGCTCGGACCACGACGTGGTCTTCACCAGCGGCGGGGTCGGACCGACCCATGACGACGTGACCGTCCGTGCCGTCGCGAGGGCCTTCAATGTCGGTGTGGTTAGGTCCCGCCGCATCGAGGCCTTGCTGCGGGGCTACCTCGGCGATCGTTGCACCCAGGATCACCTGCGGATGGCGGACATCCCAGACGGCGCCGACCTCGTCAGCAGCGAGTCGGTGCAATGGCCGACGGTCCGCATGGGGAACGTCTACGTCTTGCCGGGCTTGCCGGAGGTCTTCGCCATGAAGATGGCGACGGTCCGCGCCCACGTGGTGGGCGGTGCCCCTTTCGTCAGCCGCAGCGTGCCGACCTCCAGCGACGAGGGGGCCATCGCGTCGCTGCTGGAGACCCTGGTGGATCGCTTCCCCGGCGTCGCCATCGGCAGCTACCCCCGTTGGGGGGACGGTCCGGTGCGGGTCACGGTGTCCTTCGACGGGCGGGACGCGGCGGCGGTGGAGCGGGCGGCGGCGGCCTTCGTGGCGGCCTTGCCCCCCGATCAGCTGGTGGCGGAACCGGGGGCGTGACAGTGACGTCCACCGACCTACCTTCGATTCTCCCGATTTTTCCGCTGACGGGGGTTCTTCTGCTTCCCGGTGGCAAGCTCCCGCTCTACATTTTCGAGCCGCGCTACTGCAGCATGGTGGGGGACGCCCTTGCGGACCACCGCTGCATCGGAATCGTCCAACCCTTCGAGCCCGACCCCGCCGACGGACGGGGGGAGGGCAAGGGCGCCGGAGATGGTGGCGAGGAACAGCCCGGGGACTCCCCGGAGGTCTATCCGGTGGGCTGCGTCGGCCGTATCGAACACTTCGAGCAGCTGCCCCACGGCCGCTTCGTGTTGCTTCTGGAGGGGGTAGGTCGGTTCCGCGCCCGGCGGGAGCTGGAGCTGTTGCGGGGCTACCGGCGGGTGGAGGCGGACTATGGAGAGTTCGGAGTGGACGCCGAGGACCGCCGGGCGGACTTGGAGGCGGAACCCCTTCTGGAGGCCCTCCGTTCCTTCGGCCTCAACCACCGGGTGACCATCGAGCTCGATCAGCTCGAGGACATCTCCGGCCTGGATCTGCTCAACAGCGTCGCCATGGCCCTACCCTTCGCGCCGGCGGAGAAACAGGCTCTCCTGGAGGCCGCCGATTTGAAGCATCGGCAGGAGCTTCTGCTGATGCTCCTGGACATGGGATTGGAGCTACAGAGCGACGGCGACGGGGGCCCGGCACCCAATTGACCCTCTCCCCTTCGAAGTCCGCCGGCCCTTGGCCGGCGGTGGCGTTGGCGTTGCTGCTTACGTTCTGCGGCGCCGCCCTGGGCGCTGAGCTCCACGAAGACGGCGTGAGGCCCGTCGCCCAGAGCCTCCACCTCTGGCTCGATCCTTCGGCTGACGGCTATCGGGGGATCACCGAGATCGACCTCGACGTCGTCGCCGGCGGCGTCGACCGCTTCCACCTGCACGGGAAGGGCTTGGACCTGGACTCCGTAGAGCTGGAAGGGCCCCCTGGGGCCAAGTTTGGGAGCCCGGACTCCGGGGGATTGGGGATTCGCTACGACTTCGTGGGTGACCGTATCTCGGTGTCGACTCCTGCGCCCCTCGAGCCGGGTCCCCATCGCCTCCGCATCGCCTTCCGCGGTACCTACCGAACCGACGGCCTGGGCCTCTTCCGCGTCGAAGTCGACGGCCGGCCCTACCTGTTCACGGACTTCATCCCCGACGACGCCCGTTCCGCATTCCCCTGCTGGGACGAACCGGATTTCAAGATCCCGTGGACGGTTCGGCTGACGGCGCCCGCGGGGAATGTGGTCTTGGGCAACGGTCCGGTGGTGGGGGAGGCGACGCACCCGGAGGGCACGACCCGTATTCTGGCGCCGACACCTCCACTTCCGGCCTACCTGATGGCGGTGGCGGTGGGGCCCTTCGACACGGTCCCGATCCGCGGCCTGCGGGTGCCGGGCCGGGTGGTGACGGTGCGTGGCCGCTCCGGAGCGGAGGCGGTGGCGAAGGAGATTCCGCCCCTCCTCGAAGCCCTCGAACGGTGGTTCGAATCGCCCCTGCCGTTCGCCAAGCTCGATCTCGTCGCCGTGCCGGAGCTCTGGCCCAGCGCCATCGAGAATCCAGGGCTCGTGGTCTTCGACGAGGATCAGTTTCTATTCGGAGCGGACGGCGGATCCGGCGAGCAGCGACGGCGCCGGGCGAAGCTGATCGCCCACGAGATCGCCCACATGTGGTTCGGCAACCTGGTGACCCTCGAGTGGTGGAACGACCTGTGGCTGAACGAGTCCTTCGCGGAGTGGCTGGCGGTGAAGGTGGTGGATGCGAGGCGCCCCGACCTCGGACTCGGTATGGAGACGGTGGCGGACGCCCAGGCCATGATGGTGGAAGACGCGGTCGCCAGCAGCCGGGCGGTTCGCTACGCCGTCGACGAACCCGGGGTCCTCTATCCGGCGGGGAGCGTCGCCTACCGCAAAGGACGTGCTGTCCTCGACATGTTCGAGGCCTGGATAGGCCCTGAACGCTTCCGGCGGGGCGTGATCGACTACCTGGAACGACACGCCGGAGGAAACGCCACGGCCGACGACCTGTGGCGGGCCCTGGATGGGCGGGCGCCCCCGCAGGAACGTTTGGGGGCGGGGACGGACGGGGATCCGGGGGTCGGCGTCGGCGAGGCGATGGCCTCCTTCCTCGATCAGCCGGGGCTGCCCTTGGTCCGGGGGGAGGTTCGGGCCGGCGGCCTTCGTCTCCGTCAAGAGCGTTATCGCAGGCTCGGTGTAGATCTGGAGGCCTTGACCTGGAACGTGCCCGTGGGCCTCGCGTGGCCCGCCGCCGATGGCCTCCGTCGGCGGATGGTGATGCTCGGTGCCGGCGGCCTGGAGCTGCCGTGGAAGGATTTCGGGCCTCAGGGCTCCGGGGGACCTGGGGCGCGGCCCGATTGGATCATGCTCGACGCCGGCGGTCGGGGCTACTACCGCTGGAGCGTCGGCGGGGAGGGTTTCGGAGCCCTGGTGGACAACGCCCTCGACGATCTGGATCGTCTCGAGGTGGCGGCTTTCCTCGGCAACGCCAGAGCCCTGCTGGATGCTGGGGAGCTATCGGGGGGAGCTTTTCTCGACCTTCTGGGGGGGCTGCTGAAGCGCCGTGACCCCGGAGTGGGGGGAGCCGCGCTGGGGGCCCTCGCGGAGGTCGAAGCGGCGTTTGTGGCCCCCGGTTGGGAAGACGTCTATGGCCGTTGGCTTCGTCGGTCCCTGGCCCCCACCGTCGCCTCGGTGGGACTCCTGCCGGGGGAGAGTGTCCCCGGTGCCGAGGTGGATGGCGCCGCCGCCTCGGAGCGGGGGCTGCTACGCCCGCAGCTGTGGCGCTGGCTCGGGCGCCAGGGGCAAGACCCCGGGGTCCGCCGCCGGGCCCGGGGGATCGCCGACGCGTGGCTCTCCGGCGCCCCGCTTCCGGGGGACCTGGACCCTGCGACCCTCCAAGCCATCCTGGAGGTGGCGGCGGCGGGGGGCGACGTCGATCTCTTCCACGCGTTCCGCCGGCGGCTGGAGGCGACGGATGGCCCTGCGGCGCGGGCGATGCTACTGAAGGTGCTCGGCGCGTTCGAGGACCCAGGGGTCCGGGATGCGGTCCTGCGCTACGTCGTCGAGGGCCCGCTCTCGGCGGAGGAAAGCCTGAGGCTGCCCTTCGGGCTGGCACACGACGCCGCGGGCCGGGATCAGCTCTACGCCTGGTTCGAAGCGAGCTACGAGGTGGTCCTCGACCGCCTGCCGCCCCAGCTGGTGCCCATGTTGCCGGTGTTCGCCCGGGGCTGCTCGGCGGAGCGCCTCGACGCCGCTCGACGCTTCTTCTCGGCGCCGGAGCGTCGACACCCGGGGGTGCCCCAGCAGCTGGCGATGGTGGTGGAGCAGGCGGAAACCTGCCTCGCCCTGCGCCGCCGGGAGGGCGCTTCGGCGCGGGAGTTCTTGGCGCGGGAGGGAGCCGGAGTCCCCCGTCAACCCGCGGGGGGATCGACGTCCGTACCGTCGCCGGGGTTGGAGGACAGTGCGTCCTTCGCCTCACCCGCCAGCCTGAGGTAGTCGAGACTGGTTGCCTCTTGGCGGGCTTGCTCCAGGAGCCGGCCGTCCGCGGTGATCCGGCCCCGCGCCACCCTGGCCTCGATCGCGATCCCCAGGAACCCGTTCGTCCTCGCTTCCCTTTCGA
>JBCDIS010000361.1:0-4357 GCA_038748685.1 Acidobacteriota bacterium
ACGCTCCAGGAGGAGATCGACCTTCTGCCCGGAGGGGTCGGCGGGCTGAACCTGGGGTGGGACCGGATGGAGGGCAGCCTATGCAACGAGCCCCCGAAGGGCTGCGACGACGGCACCCTGACCCACCCGATCCTCGACTATTCACACGCCTCAGGGGGCTGCGCGGTGATCGGCGGCTACCGCTACCGCGGCCTGCGGAACCCGCTCCTCCGCGGGACCTACCTGTACTCCGACTACTGCCTGCGGACCGTGTTCGGTGCCCGCCCCGACGGCGGCGGAGGTTGGACGACGGAGCCCCTTCTCGATACAGGATTCATCACCGTCTCCAGCTTCGGCGAGGACCCCCACGGGGAGCTCTACGTCACCCGCCACTCCCTCCAGGGGGAGATTTACCGCATCGTCGACGCCGAGCGGGCACTCTTCGCCGACGGCTTTGAGTCCGGGGACCTCGCCCGCTGGTCCGCCGCCCTGCCCTGAGACCCCCAGGTCTAACCGTCCTCCACCAGGCGCCTCAGGATCGCCTCCCCCATGGCCCGATGCTCCGGGTGGTCCACCCGGCCGGTTTCGAGCAGGAACGAACCGAACAGGACGGCCCAGCCCTTGGCCCGGGCCAGCAGCGACGGCGGCGGCCCGTAGGCTTCCAAGCACCGCCGACGGCCCTCCGGCGCGTCGAAGAGGGTCCACACGCTGGCCAGGTCCGTGGCCCCGTCCCCAGCCGTCACGTCCCCCCAATCGATCACCGCCACGATCCGATTCGACTCCACCAGCACGTTGCGGCCGTGAAGGTCCCCGTGCAACCAGTCGTGGGATCGGGCGACGGGGGCCTCCAGGGCCCGGCGCCAGAGCTCCTGGATTCGACGGTCGACGGGGTCGACGCCGCGCGCCAGGCGCTCCAGCGTCGCACCCACCTTGGCGGCCCGGTCCTGCAGCGGAACCCCCCGCAGCGGATTCCGCGGCGCCTCCGCCGGCGCGGGCCGGTGGAGGGTCCTCAGGAACCGCCCCCAGGCGGCCCCTTCCGAGGCCGGTGGGACGGAGCGGTTGGCGGTGCGGCCGGCGATCCAGGGCTGGACCGTCCAGGGCCAGGGAAAGGCTGTTCCGCCGCGGCCGATGCGGACCGGAGCCGGGACCCGCAGCGGCAGCGACCGCGCCAGGACGGGCAGCCACCGCTGCTCCCGTTCGAGGAGCTCCACCGCGACCCGGCGCCGGGGCAAACGCACCGCGAGGTCATCCCCGAGCCGGAACATCTGGTTGTCCCAGCCCGCACCGACTTGCTCCAGCGGGAGTTTCGCCAGGTCCGGATGCTGTTCCCGCAGCAGGGCCCGGACAAGCGCTGCGTCGATTTCCAACTCCGCCGGTGGGCTTCCCCGCAGGCCTCCGCTCATCGCGCCGACTCCTCGAGTGGATCCCCAGAGCCCTCGAGCCCAAGGATCGGGAACGGTAGCAGATCAGCCGGCGAGCTGACGGTGCAGCAGGGCCCGCGCCTTCGCCCAGTCCCGGCGGACCGTGCGGGTGGTGATCCCGAGGACCTCCGAGATCTCTTCGGAGGTCATGCCGCCGAAGAACCGGTACTCCACCACCTGGGCCAGCCGGGGTGCCCGCGCCGCCAAGTCCTCCATGGCGCGATCGAGATCGATGATCCAGGCGGCCTGCCGACGTTCGGCGGCCGCGTGGGCGTCCTCCAGCGGTACGCCGACACGATCTCCCCCCCGCTTCACCGCCGCCCGTTCCCGCGCGTAGTCCGTCAGCACCTGACGCATGGCCCGGGCGGCCACCGCGAAGAAATGGACCCGATCCTGCCATTCGGGCTGGGAGCTGCGGCAAAGCTTCAGGAAGGCCTCGTGGACCACCGCGGTGGTGTCGAGGGTGCCGTCCACCCCGCGCCCGAGCCGCTGGCGCCGGGCGATCCGGTGCAGCTCGCTGTAGACCAACGGCAGGAGTTGGTCCACGGCGGCGGAGTCACCGGCGCGGAATCGTCCGAGCAGCTCAGTGACGCCCTCGGTGGGGGTCGCAGGGTCCACGGAGGGATCTTGCCACACCGTCGATGTCCCCGATGTCCGATTCCTCCGTCACCGCTGACCGTGTCATAGGATCCCGTGGGAAGGACAGGACACACCGTGGCACCCCGCTGGAAAAATCTCGACACCGCCCTCGACCGGCTCCTCGACGCCCCGCCGGAACGGCGGTGGGGACTCCTGGAGGAGCTGTCCGGTGACGACCTCGCCCTGCGTTCAGAGCTGGAAAGCCTGCTCCCGTTCCTTGAGGCGCCCGAGGGGCCCCTCGATGCCGGTATCGCCGACGCCGCCGAGCGGCTTTTCCTCCAGATGGAGACGACGCTCGTGGCGGACGCCGAAGCGCGTTACCGCCAGCTCGGCCCCTACCGGCTAGGGGAGCGGCTCGGGTCCGGCGCCATGGGTCGCGTCTACCGCGGCCGGCGTAGCGATGGAGCCTTCGAACGGGAGGTGGCCATCAAGCTCCAACGCTGGGAGCTGGCGGACGAGCACCTGGTGCAGCGGTTCGAGCAGGAGCGGCGGGTCCTCGCCCAGCTCGACCACCCCGCCATCGCCCGACTGCTCGACGGCGGGGTGACGGCGGACGGAGTGCCCTACCTCGTGATGGAGCTGGTGGAAGGATCCCCCATCGACGCCTACTGCAAACGGCAGGGGATCTCGGTCGACCGCCGGGTCGAGCTGCTGGCGGAGGTGGCCGACGCCGTGCAGGCGGCCCACGGAAGGCTGGTGATCCACCGCGACCTCAAGCCGTCCAACGTCCTCGTCACCGACGGGGGGCAAGTCAAGCTCCTCGACTTCGGCGTCGCCAAGCTGCTGGAGCCCTCCGCCGACGGCGGGCTGACCCAGACCGGCCGCGGCCCCTTCACCTTCCGATATGCCTCCCCGGAACAGCTGCGGAACGAGCCCCTCGGGGTCGGCACGGACGTCTACAGTCTCGGCGTGGTGCTCTACCAGCTCCTGGCCGGAGCCACCCCCTTCGCCGACGTCGAACCGGGGGGCCCCGACCCCCGCCTGCGGGGAGAGCTTCCTCCCCCACCCTCCCGGAACCTGGACCCCGGGGGCGAACGGACCGGTCCGGGCAGGGCGTCCCTTCGGGATCTCGACGCCATCACGCTTCGGGCCCTCGAACCGGAGCCGGAGCGTCGCTACGCCACCGCCGCCGACCTCGCCGCCGACCTCAGGCGATGGCGAAACGGCGAGGCCGTCGCCGCCATGCCCCCCTCTCTGCTCTACCGCCTGCGCAAGCTGGCGGTCCGCAACGCCCTCGCCACCGGTCTCCTGGCCCTGGTGATCCTGTCGATGGTCACGGGAATCGTGGTGTCCACGGCCCAGGCTCGCCGCGCCGAGGCCCAAAGGGCACAAGCCCAGGAGTTGGCGGACTACGTGCTGCAGGTCCTGCGGCTCGCCGACCCGGACTCCGGTGGCTCGACGACCGTCACCGCCAGGCAGCTCCTCGAGTCCGCCGCCGCCGGCCTGGAGGAGCTGGACGCAGGGCCCCTACGGGCGGAGGTCCAGGCGGTGATCGGCGAAGGAATGCTAAACCTCCAGGTCTACGATCGGGCCGCCGTAATGCTCGAAGGCGCCGCGCAGGCCCGGGGCTTTCCGCCGGGCATCGACGATCGCTCCGCGGACCTCCTGGCCATGGCCGCCAACGCCAGGGCCGAAGCCGGAGACCTGCCGGCCGCCCTAGGGCTGATGGAGCCGACCCTGGCCCACCGGGAGCGGGCTGCCGCCGCCGGAAGGGACGGCGCCACGGCAGCCCTGGGGAAGGCCCTCTACCAGAAGGCCTTCCTGATCTGTCGCTTTTCCGACCCGACCTCCCCCATGCGCCGTGAAGCCCACGGGTTGCTGAATCGCGCCATCGAGCTGGGCCGTTCCCTTCATCCCGACGGCCACGAATCCACCGCCCAAGCCCTCCATCTCCTCGGCCAGCAGGTCTTCGCCGACGCTCGGCTGAGTACTGGGGAGGAGGCGGAAACCCTGGTGGCCCGGGCCTTCGAGCTGCTCTACGAAGCGGCCGACATGCGCCGGCGCCTCGACCGCCGTGGCCAGACCCGGGAAGCGACGCCCCTCTTGGAGGAAGCCATCGCCTTGTTCGCCCAGGCCAATCCCCCAGAGCACCCGACGGCGCTCCTGCTGCGGTCCAACCTGGCGGGTATGTACCGGGAGTTGGGGGACTTCGCACGGGCCGGCACGATCTACGAGGGCGTCATTCAAGATTGGCGCGATGCTGACCTCGACCCCAGGCCCGAAGCTCTCTACGGCCTCGCGGTGGTCCGGGTCGAGTTGGGCCGGCTCGACGACGCCGAAAGCCTGGCCCGGGAGGCCCTGGACCTTATCGACCCGAG
>JBCDIS010000362.1:0-4297 GCA_038748685.1 Acidobacteriota bacterium
CTCTGGTGGCCATGGGCCTGCTGGGTATCCTCGGCACGATCACATCCACCCTTCTGGGAGCCGCCGGAGCGACGTTCTGATGGAGCGGGCGAGCATCCACCCCGGATTGGTGACGCCGGTACGGGTCGTGGGGATCCCGCCGAAGCTACTGCTCGTCGAGGTGCCGCTCCTCACGCTGCCGATCACGATGGGCTTCCAGTGGCTCTCGTGGGTGGTGGCGGTGGGGAGCTTCCTCGGGCTGCACGGCTTGTTGGTGTGGGCCTACGCCCAGGATCCGGACGCCGTGCCGGTCCTGCGGGAGCACATGCGTCAGCGTGCGCGGTATGCGGCGCAGTCGTTGGGCGTGCCGTTCGGAGGTCCTGCCCCGTGGGGCTGGTGGGAGGCGCGGTCTTGGATCCGGTGAGCCTCGGCGTGGGCCTGGGCCTTGGGGCGGTGGGCAGTCGGCTGCTGACGTCGTGGCTCGATCGCGGGGTGCAGGCGGCCGAAGGCTTCGGCGACCTGGTGCCGTGGGGCTGGCTGGTGGGGGACGGGACGCTGCTCAACACCAACGGCTCGTTCACGACGGCCTTCACCTACCGGGGCCCGGACCTCTCGTCCCTCGATCCGGACGACCGGGTTTCGATGGAGCGGTCAGTGGCGGAGGCGGTGGGAGAGCTAGGGGGCTGGATCGTCAACGTCGATCTGGCCCGCCGGCGGATGGAGGACTACGCCGGCGAGGGCGCCTTTCCCACTGCGGCGCTACGGGCCCTCGACGAGGAGCGGCGCCTTGCCTTCACCCGCGGCGGCGGCGCCTTGGTGACCGAGGCGTTCCTGACCTTGACTTGGCGCCCGGCGGCGCTGGCTCTAGAGCGGATGGGCCAGTGGTTCGTGTCGGGGGAGTTGCAGGTGTCGAGCCCGGTGACGAAGGCACGGGAGAGCTTCGAGGAGGCAGTGGAGCGATTCGGGCGCCGGCTTCGGGGTCCGCTTCGCTTGGAGCGGCTCGATAGCCCGGGCCTGCTGCGCTGGCTGCGTTGGTCGGTTACTGGGGAGCCTCAAGAGGTCCAAGTCCCGCGCGGCCTGCCCGCCTGGGTCAACGCCCACGTCGTCGACCAGGACGTGCTGGGCGGCATGGTGCCCCGGGTGGGGGAACGGTGGATCGGCGTCGTCGGCGTCAGCGGCTACCCGCGGTCGGTGCCGGTGCAGGGGGTCGACTTCCTGCACCGCCTCGGCTTTCCGCTGCGCAGCAGCCATCGGCTGCTGGTGCTGTCGGCGGAAGCTTCCCGAAGCGTGCTGCGGGAAGAGCGCTCGGCGTGGATGAAGAAACGCCGCGACCTGCTGGGCCTGGTGTCGGCGGCGCGGGACAAGGGGGCAGCGGCCGACGCGCGCTCGGAGGAAGTCTTCGAGAACCTCGGCGCCTGGGCGATGGCTCGGGATGTCCAGTCGGCCCTCGGCCGTCTCGAGACGGGGGAGTTCTTCGGGCGCTACACCTGGGCGGTGGTGGTGACGGATCCCGATCGTGCTGTGGTGGAGGAGCGGACGCGGGAGGTGGCGAAGGCCATCGGGGAGCAGGGCTTCGGAGCCCGCATCGAGCGGCTCAACGCTATGGCCGCCTACTGCGGCAGCCTTCCCGGGGTGGGCGCCTGCAACGTGCGTCGGCCACTTCTGGGGGGCGAGGAGCTCTCCCAGCTCGTGCCCCTCTCGGGGGCCTGGCTCGGCCGGGCCACCTGCCCGTCGCCCTTGTTCCCACCTGCGTCGCCGCCGGTGTTCTGGGCCCGACGGGGCGGCGCGGTGCCGTTCCGCTTCCACCTGCACGAGGGGGACGTGGGCCACGCCCTGGTGCTCGGTCGGACGGGCGGTGGCAAGACGGTCTTCCTGTCGCTGCTGGCGGCCCAGTGGCTGCGCTACCCCGGCAGCCGGGTCGTCTTCTTCGACGCCGGTCGCACCGGCGAGCTGCTCTCCCTGGCGGCGGACGGTCGTCACGTGGATCTGCGTCCCGGCCGAGGCATCTCTCTCCAGCCGCTGGCGGGCATCGACGTCAAGGCCGAGCCGGCGTGGGTCCTCAGCTGGCTGGAGACCCTCTTCGCGCTCCAGGGCCTGGAGCTGAGCGGATCTGAGCGCAACCGACTGCGGGAAGCCGTCACCGACCTGGCCCGGGAGGACGTCCCCTTCCGCACGCTCACCGAGCTGAGGGTCCACCTGCCGGAGCGTCTCCAGGAGGCCCTCGACGACTACTGCCAGGGCGGCGCGTTTGGTGGCCTGTTCGACGCCGGAGAAGACCTATGGGCCGATGAAGCTTCGCGGGTGTGGGTCTTCGAGATGGAGGGCCTGGTGGAGGCGGGACCCCGGGTCGCCGGGCCGGCGTGGGCCTACCTGACCCATCGCCTTGGGACGCTCTTTGAGGAGGGGGCGCCGACGCTGGTGATCATCGACGAGGCGTTCCTGATGCTGGGTGACCGCCGATTCGCTGGGTACGTCGAGCGACTGCTACGCCAGGGCCGCAAGAAGAATGTGGCCGTGGTGCTGGCGACCCAGACCCTCGAAGAGATCGCCGATGGGGAGATGTCGGCGGTGCTCCTTCGCCAGTGCCTGACGCGGGTGTTGCTTCCGGACTCCGGGGCCCTCTCTTCGGACGTTGATCGCGCGTACGAGGCACTCGGCGTGTCCCGCTCCGAGCGTCGGCAGATCGCCGATGCCCAGGCGAAGCGGCACTACTTCGTGAAATCGCCGTCCGGCAGCGCGCTGGTGGACCTGGAGTTGGGAGAGATGGCTTTGGCGCTGCTGACCCCGCCGCCGGGTCTGCCCCTGGCGGACGGCCTGGAGCGGCTGAGGACGGCGAAGGCGACCGGCGGTGACGACTGGCATCTCGACCTGATCCCTGGGCGAGGGAGGGCGGCGTGAAGCTCTGGCCTCTACCCCTGCTCGCGTTGCTTGCCTGCTTCGAGCCGCCGCCGGACCCCCACCGCCGGCTGATGGAGACCCTGCGTTCCGACGTCGTCGACCCAAGCCTGACGGAAGAGAGCTGGCACCGCCTCCGCGAGTCTGATCCGCGCTCGTGGCGCTGGGCCGAGCGGTTCTGCGTCGACGAGCCCCACAGGCCCAACTGCGCCGCAGTGCGGGCGCTGCTGTGGGTCGAGGACTTCGGCTGGTCCGAGGCCCCCACCCCAACCCCTCTCATCGACTTCGACCCCAGCTTGGACGACAGCTCAGATTCGACACCCCAGGAGACCGAGCGATGACGCGACGCCTTTGCACCTACCTAGCCCTTGCCCTCGTCGTGGCCGGCGCCCTCCGCGCCCCCACCGTTGAGGCGGCCCTTCCCGTCACCGACGTCGTCCACATCCGGGCGACGGTGGCGCAGTACCTGAAGCAACTCCACGAGATCCTCCAGCGCGACCAACAGGTCGCCAATGAGCTGGCCATGCTGCTGCGCTGGGCGCAGAGCCTGGAGAAGCTCGAGGAGCTGCCGAACCGCGACCCGCTGCGGGTGGCGGAGTTCCTGTGGCTCCAGGGCCTCGACCTGGTCCGCAGTGTCGAGGGGCGCGGCGTGGCCATGGCCTACAGCCTCGACGAGGTCTTTCGGGAGTTCGACACCACGTACCCCGGCTGGAGGACCTGGGCTTGGACCGAGCCGCTGGAGATCTGGGTGGGCGGCGAGAGGACCGTGATCGAAGATCCGCAGGAGTGGGCCCGCATCCAGAACGAGCGTGCTCTCCTGGCGGTGCGTGGCGCGATGTACGCGTCGCAGCGCCACCACGTGGAGCTCGTCGAGTCGAACCTCCACCTGTGGAAGCTCAAGAAGGTGGCGGAGGAGGTAGAAGGCCACCAGCAGGTGATGGAGCTGGGCACATCGTTCGAGGCCCACTCCGCCGAGCAACTGACGCTCATCCGCGGCCAGCTCCTCAGCCAGAGCAACACCGTCCAGGTGTTCGTGGCGTGGATGCTCAACCGCGAGGCCCAGAGCCAGGCTCGCACGACGTCACTGTGGCAGGGGGCCCGCGACGCCGCCACCGCCCCCTACGGCGGCCAGGTGCCCGAGCACACCGGGGCCGGCGGCTACGTGGGCCTGCCGGGGTGGGCACGATGACCCGTCGCTCGCTTTTTATCGTGCCGATCGTGCTGGCATTCGCGTCGCCCGCCGAAGCCACTACCTCCGGCGAGCTGCTGGAGCCCCTCTTCGAGTCCCTCGAGGATCGCTCCGAGGTCTGGATGCTCCAGTTCCGCGCCTGGGGCCTCTACCTCGCGGGGATCCTGGCGCTGCTCCAGATCGTGCTCTTCGTGGTCCAGCGCATGCTGCTGTCCGGAGCCGAGACCTCCCTCC
>JBCDIS010000363.1:0-4269 GCA_038748685.1 Acidobacteriota bacterium
CCGCCGGGGACCTCGCCCGCCTGCTGCGCCGTTTCGAGGCCCAGCTCGACGACGGGCGGCTGGTGGACCCGCCGGGGCTGCTGGCCCTGGCCCGGGGGGCCGCCCTCGACGGCCCGGTCCGCGCGCCCCTGGGGCTCCCCCTGCTGATCCTCGACGTCACCCCCACGTCGCCGGCGCAGGCCGCCCTGCTGGCGGCGGTGGCCGGCCGGGCCCCGGCGTGGCTCGCCACCGCCCCCACCGGCGACGACGAGGGCATCGGCTACCTCGAAAGTCTGGGGGCCCGGGCCGGAGCTTTGGACGTGGACGCCGAGGACCGACGGCAGGATTCCCGCCTCGGCCGCCTGCGTCGAAGGGTCTTCCAGGAACAGCGTTTTCGAGATCAGGACGACGACCCCGCTCCGCTCGGCTCAGAGGACTGGGCCGGTGACGACGGGGACGACGACCGCAGCCTCGACGTCTTCTCCGCCCCCGGCGAGGGCCGCGAGTGCGTCGACATCGCCCGTCGGCTGCACGAGGCCGCCCGGAAGGGCATCCCATTCGACCGCTGCGCCATCGCCCTGCGGGACCCGGAGCTCTACTTCCCACTGCTGGAAGAGGCCCTGGAGCGGGCCAAGATCCCCGCCCACTTCACCCGCGGCACCCGTCGGCCGGACCCCGCCGGCCGCGCCTTCCTCGCCCTCCTGGCCTGCGCCTCCGAGCGGCTTTCGGCCCGAAGGTTCGCCGAGTACCTAAGCCTCGGCCAGGTGCCCGACGCCGACGCCGAGGGTGCCCCGCCGGAGGTGACGGAGGTGCCCTGGGTGGCGCCGGAGGGGGATCAGCTGGTGCTCTTCTCCCTCGAACCCATGCCCGGTGAACCGGCGGAGAGCGAACCCCGAGCCGAGGCCGCCGACGTCGGGACCCCCGACGCCGACGCGCCGGTGGTGGCGGGTTCCCTGCGGGCCCCCCGTCAGTGGGAGCGGCTGCTGGTGGACGCCGCGGTGATCGAGGGGCGCGACCGCTGGCAGAGGCGCCTGGCGGGGGCCGAGGCGGAGCTGCGGCTGCGCCTGCGGGGCCTGGGGGACGACGGCGGCGACGGCTCCCGGAAATCCCTGGAGCGCCGCCTGGGCCAGCTCAAGACCCTAGAACGCTTCGCCCTCCCCCTGGTGGACGACCTGGCCCGGCTGCCGGAGTCCGCCACCTGGGGCCGCTGGCTCGAAGACCTCGAACGCCTCGCCGCCCGCGCCCTGCGCCGCCCCGAGCGGGTCCTCGAAACCCTGGCGGAGCTGCGGCCCATGGCGGAGGTGGGCCCCGTGCCCCTAGAAGAGGTGCGACGGGTGCTCGAAGACCGCCTCGCCACCCTGCGCACCGAGCCCCGCCGCCGGCGCCACGGCCGGGTGCTGGTGGCCACCCTCGACGAGCTGCGGGGGCGCAGCGTCGACATCCTGTTCCTACCGGGCCTGGCGGAGGGCATGTTCCCCCGTCGCCTGTCGGAGGACCCCCTGCTGCTGGACGCCCTCCGCGCCCGCGTCGACCCCGCCCTGCCGGGCCGTCGCCGACGCCGCGGCCGGGAGCGGCTCCTGCTGCGCCTGGCGGCGGGGGCACCCCGTCGCCGGCTGGTGGTCTCCTACCCCAACCTCGACGTCCTCACCGGGCGCTCCCGGGTCCCCTCCTTCTACGCCCTCGATCTGCTGCGGGCCGCCGACGGCGCCCTGCCGGACGTGCGGGCCTTCGAACGCCGCGCCTCCGAGCGCTCCGGGGCCCGCCTCGGCTGGCCCGCCCCGCGCCAGGCGGACCGCGCCATTGACGACGCCGAATACGACCTCGCCACCCTGGCGGAGCTGCTCACCCGCCCCGCCGAGGAGGTCACCGGGGAGGGCCGCTTCCTCCTCGACACCAACGACCACCTGCGGCGCGCCCTGCGCAACCGGTACGTGCGCTGGAACCGCAAGTGGAACCCCGCCGACGGCCTGGTGGACCCCGGCGACGACGGCCTCACCGTCCTCGGCGCCCACCGCCTCAGGGAGCGGGCCTACTCCCCCACCGCCCTCCAGCGCTACGCCGCCTGCCCGTACCGCTTCTACCTCCACGCCGTCCTCGGCCTGCGGCCCCGGGACCGGCCGGAGCGCCTCGAACAGATGGACCCCCTCACCCGCGGCGGCCTCTTCCACGAGGTGCAGTTCGAGCTGCTGGTGGAGCTGCGGCGCAGCCACCGCCTGCCGATGGCGGAGCGGGACCTGGGGGACCTCTACCGCCTCGCCGACCTCACCCTGGACGCCGTCGCCGAGCGCTGGCGGGAGGAGGTAGCGCCGGCCATACCGCGGGTGTGGCACAGCGAGGTGGAGCGGCTGCGGATCGACCTGCGGGGCTGGATCCGCGCCGTGGTGGAGGCCGGCGAGCGCTGGCGGCCGGAGCGCTTCGAGCTCGCCTTCGGCCTCCCCAAGGACGACCGCCACGACCCCGCCAGCTCGGAGGCGGAGGCGGAGATCGCCGGGGGACGGCGGCTGCGGGGGTCCATCGACCTCGTGGAGGCCGACACCGGCGGCAACGCCCTGGACGCCCTCCGGGGCAAAGCCCAGCCCCCCCCGCTACGGGTCACCGACCACAAGACCGGCCGCCCCCCGAGGGGCCGCGGCCGCCTGCTGGTGGGGGGCGGCGAGATCCTCCAGCCGCTCCTGTACGCCGCCGCCGCCGAGTCGGTGCTCGATAGGACCGTCACCTCCGGCCGCCTCTTCTTCTGCACCCGCCGCGGCGACTACTCGGCGCTGGAGGTGCCGGTGGACGACGAGGCCCGGGCGGCGGTGGAGGAGGTCCTCGCCGCCGTCGACGGCGCCGTCGGCGGCGGCTTCCTGCCGGCGGCGCCGCGTCCCGACGCCTGCGCCCGCTGCGACTTCCGGCCCGTATGCGGCCCCCACGAAGAGGCCCGGGCCCGCCGCAAGCGCCCCGACCGCCTCGCCCCCCTCGAACGGATCCGGAGCTTCCCGTGACCGCTGGCCCCGAACCCGCCGACGGCCAAACCACCGACGCCGCCGGCCGCGAGCGGATCCGCACCTCCCTCGGGGAGAGCCTGCTGGTGGAGGCCGCCGCCGGCACCGGCAAGACCACCGTCCTGGTGCAGCGGCTGGTGGCCGCCCTCGGCGCGGAGACCGGACCCGATGGTCGTCCCCCGGACGCCTCCCGGGTGGTGGCGGTGACCTTCACCCGCAAGGCCGCCGGCGAGCTCAAGCTGCGGCTGCGGCTGGAGCTCGACCGGGCCCGCGGTGCCGCCACCGACGACGCCGTTCGGGCCCGCCTCGACGACGCCATCTCCCGCCTGGAGGAGGCCCACATCGGCACCATCCACTCCTTCTGCGCCGAGATCCTGCGGCAGCGCCCGGTGGAGGCGGCCATCGATCCGGCGTTCCAGGAGATGGACGACGGCGAGTCCGCCGCCCTCTACGAGCGGGCCTTCCAGGGCTGGATCGAGGGCAAGCTGGAAGAGATGCCAGAGGCCCTCGCCCGGGGGCTGGCGCGGCTGGCGGCGAAGCCCCGATTCGACGGCGCGTCGCCGGTGGAGCAGCTACGGCGGGCGGGCCGGGACCTCGCCGACTGGCGGGACTTTGACGCCCCTTGGCGGCGAGACCCGTTCCAGCGGGACCTCGCCCTCAACACGCTGGTGGACCGCCTCGGAGCCCTGGCGGAGATGGCCAAGCAAGGGGTGCCGAGGGATCCGCTGCACCAGGCTCTGGAGCCCGTGGTCCAGCTGGCGACCTGGATCGAGCGCTCGGAGGAGGCCTCCGGCCGCCGGGACTTCGACGAGATCGAAGCCCTCCTCGTGGAGCTGCTGCGGGACCTGCGGCGCCAGAAGGCCCGATTCGGTCGCTCCGTCGACTACGCCCCGGGGCTGCGGCGCCGGGACGTGATCGAGGCCCGGGACGGTCTCCTGGAGGAGCTCGAAGACGTCGTCCGCCGCGCCGACGCCGACCTGGCGGCGGGGCTGCGGCTGGAGCTGCGGCAGGTCATCGACGACTACGAAGCCCTAAAGCACGCCACCGGCCGGCTGGACTTCCTCGATCTGCTGGTGCGCTGCCGAGACCTGCTGCGGGATCGGGCCGACGTGCGGGCCTACTTCCAGGAGCGATTCAGCGTCCTCTTCGTCGACGAATTCCAGGACACCGACCCCCTGCAGGCGGAGATCCTCCTGCTGCTGTCCGCCGACGACCCCGGGGAATCGGACTGGATGCGGGTCCGCCCGGTGCCCGGCAAGCTATTCCTGGTGGGGGACCCCAAGCAGTCCATCTACCGCTTCCGCCG
>JBCDIS010000364.1:0-4229 GCA_038748685.1 Acidobacteriota bacterium
CAGTGACCGCTGGTCCGGCGGTCCCGCAGCGGCGCCGCCTCCGAACCCCGTCCCCGCGGCGGCACCGCCACCCCCGCCCCTTCCGACCGCCGCCGCCCCGGCCCCGCCGGTCCCCGCCGCCGCGGCTCCGGCTGCGCCCCCCGTGGCCCAGGTCCCGGCGGCGCAGGCCCCCGCGACTCCGGAGCCCCCGGAGGCGCCCGCCGCCGAGGAGGACGACGCCCCCCCGGCGGAGCTGGTCTTCGCCATCACACGGACGATGGTGGCCGCCGCCCTCGCCGACGGCCACCTCGACGATCGGGAGCGTCAGCTGATCCACGACCGCCTCGGCGAATCCGGACTCTCCGCCGAGCAAATCCAGCAGGTCCACCGGGACCTCGTGCTGCCCCCGGCGCCCCGGGACCTAGCCGCCATGACCGACGACCCGCAGTGGCGGGAGGACATGTTCCGCTTCGCCGGCATGGTGATCCTCGCCGATGGCCAGGTGTCCGACTTCGAGCGGTCTTGGCTCGAACGCCTCGCCGACGATCTCGCCATCGACGCGGAGCGGCGTTCCGAGCTGCGCCGGGAGCTGTTCCCCGAATGAGCGGACTCCGCCGCCGGACGGCCCGCGCCGGTTGGTGGCGGACCCCGAATGTGATTTGATTGTGCCCTCCAGAACAAGGCGGACGAGGCCTTTTTTCGCCCGTGGCCCGGGGCGGGCTTCGACACGTGAAGGCAACGCTTCCACGACCGTCCCCAAGGCTGGCCATGACCGGAGACTCAGATGAAGAAGGTCTATAGCGATCTGGTGGACGTGCTGGTCCAGGCTGTCGCCGAGCATTCACAGCGAAACCTCTTCGGCACCAAGCGCGACGGCAAATGGGATTGGGTGACCTACGCCGAATTCGGCCGCCGGGTCGACGAGTTCCGAGGCGGCTTGGCGGATCTCGGCGTCGGCCGCGGAGACACCGTCGCCATCATCTCCGGCAATCGGGTCGAATGGGCCATCGCCGCCTACGCCACCTACGGCCTCGGGGCCCGCTTCTGCCCGATGTACGAGACCCAGCTGGCCAAGGACTGGCAATACATCGTCCAAGACTCCGGCGCCAAGGTGCTCCTCGGCTCCACCTACAAGGTCTATGAACAGACCCGCGACTGGCACAGCGAGATCGACAGCCTGGAGCACGTCTTCTGCATGGCCCTGCCTGAGGAGGACGACGCCAGCTTCCGCTCCCTCGAACGGCGGGGACGGGAAAACCCAACCCCGGCGGTGGAGCTCGATCCGGAGTGGATCTGCGGCTTCATCTACACCTCCGGCACCACCGGCAACCCCAAGGGCGTGCTGCTCTCCCACCGCAACATCGTCTCCAACCTCAACGCCGTCTCCGACCTCTTCCCCATCGACCACTCCGACATCTCGGTGTCCTTCCTCCCCTGGGCCCACTCCTTCGGCCAGACCTGCGAGCTCCACTTCCTGCTCTCGCGGGGCGGAGCCATGGCGATCGCCGAGTCCGTCGACAAGCTGGTGGACAACTTCGGAGAGGTGCGCCCGACGGTGATGTGCGCGGTGCCGCGGATCT
The DNA here is from genome assembly GCA_038748685.1 of Acidobacteriota bacterium. Taxonomy (GTDB): domain Bacteria; phylum Acidobacteriota; class Thermoanaerobaculia; order Multivoradales; family J023; genus JAUIJL01. The sequence goes on from JBCDIS010000364.1 coordinate 1,560, forward strand.
TCAACCGCATCTACGACGGTCTCCAGAAGAGGATGGCCGAGGAGGGCGGCCTCAAGAAGACCCTCTTCGACGCGGCGATGGCCAACGCCGAGAAACGCAAGCAGCTGGCGGCCCAGGGCAAGAGCTCCTGGTTGGCGGACCGGAAGCACGCCTTCTTCGACAAGCTGGTCTTCTCGAAAGTCCGCGAACGCTTCGGCGGCCGCCTGCGCTACGCCATCTCCGGCGGCGCCGCCCTCTCCCCCGAGGTGGGGGACTTCATCGACAAGCTGGGGATCATGGTCTGCGAAGGCTACGGCCTCACCGAGACCAGCCCCATCTGCACCGCCAACCACCCCGCCGCCCTGCGCATCGGCTCGGTGGGCCGGCCGATCGAGGGGGTCAACATCATCCTCGACACGAGCGTGGTGGACGACGAGGACTCCCTGGACGGCGAGATCATCGTCGAGGGGCCCAACGTCATGATGGGCTACCACAACCTCCCCGAAGAGACGGCGGCGGTGATGACCGAGAACGGCGGTTTCCGCACCGGCGACCTCGGCCGCTTCGACAGCGACGGCTTCCTCTACGTCACCGGCCGCATCAAGGAACAGTACAAGCTCGAAAACGGCAAGTACGTGGCGCCGGCCCCCCTCGAGGACCTGCTGCAGCTATCCCCCTTCATCCTCCAGGCATTCCTCCACGGCGCCAACAAGCTGTTCAACGTCGTCCTGCTGGTGCCGGACCGCGCCGCCCTCGAAGGGTGGGCCCAGGAGCAGGGCCTCTCCGGCGACTACGACGCCATCCTCGGCCACGCCAAGACCCGCGAGCTGATGCAGCAGCAGATCGACCACTACGGCAAGACCTTCAAAGGCTATGAGCGGCCGAAGCGCTTCGATCTGCTGGCGGAGGAGTTCTCCGTCGACAACGGCCTCCTGACCCCGAAGCTCAGCGTCAAGCGCAACAAGGTGATCGATCGCTACAGCGATCAGATCGACGCCCTGCACGCCTGATCGGCGCGCCGGATCGACCCCCATGCTCCCCGTGAAGCTCCGCCGCCGGCGGGGGGTCGTCGATCCCCCGGCGGCGGGCAGGCGACGCCCGTCCGCCGCCGCCCTTGCCATCGTCCTCGCTCTCCTCGCTGCCTGCGGCCCGGAGCCCGGCGGCGAAGCCCCGGCGCAGGGCCCTGACCCCGGGTCCCCGTCTGCGGAGACGGCAACCCAGGCCCCCGGGGCCGATCCGCCGGACGGCGCACCGTTCGACGCCGTGCCGTTCACCGAAGGGGCGGCGGCCGCGGGCCTCGACTTCGTCCACTTCAACGGCATGTCCGGCGGCTATTACTTCTCGGAGATGATGGGCTCGGGGGCCGCTCTCTTCGACGCGGACGGCGACGGCGACTTGGACGTCTACCTCGTCCAGGGCTCCATGCTCGGCGACGGTGACCTCGACGGGGCGACCTTTCCCCCGCGCCCGCTCGATCGGCCGCCGCGGGACCGCCTCTACCGCAACGACCTTGAAGCGGGCGCCGAAGGCGAGCCCGGCCTCCGGTTCAGCGACGTCACCGACGACGCCGGCCTCGACGTCCTCGACTACGGCATGGGGGTGGCGGCGGCGGACTTCGACAACGACGGTCGCGTCGATCTCTATGTCACCGCCGCCGGCACCAACCGCCACCTGCGCAACGTCGGGGAGGGGGGCTCCATCGCCTTCGAGGACGTCACCGACGACGTCACCGGTATCGGCCGCTGGAGCGTTCCGGCGGCGGTCCTCGATTTCGACCGGGACGGCTGGCTCGACCTCTACGTCGGCAACTACGTCGACTACTCCGTGGCCAACGACAAGAGCTGCACCGACGAGCTGGGGCAGCCCAACTACTGCGGCCCCCTCGCCTACGCCCCCGAGCCCGACACCCTGCTGCGCAACCGCGGCGACGGCACCTTCGAGGATTGGAGCGGCCGCGCCGGCATCCTCCGGGAGTACGGCGGCTGCCTCGGGGCGGTGGCGGCGGACTTCGACCAGGACGGCTGGATCGACGTCTACGTCGCCAACGACGGCACCCCCAATCAGCTGTGGATGAACAACGGCGACGGCACCTTCGAGAACCGCGCGCTGCTGGCGGGCTCGGCGGTCAACGCCCAGGGCCACGCCGAAGCGTCGATGGGGGTGGCGGTGGCGGACGTCGACGGGGACGGCGACCAGGATCTCTTCCTCACCCACCTCACCCGGGAGACCAACACCTTCTACGCCAACTCCGGCGACGCCAGCTTCGTCGACCGATCGGCGGAGTCGGGCCTGGGCGCCCCCAGCTTCGACCGCACCGCCTTCGGCGTCGGCTGGATCGACGTCGAGAACGACGGCCTCCTCGACCTGCTGGTGGTCAACGGCGCCGTCAAGGTGATCAAGCCCCTGGCCCTTGCCGGCGACCCCTACCCCCTCCACCAGCCTAACCAGCTTTTCCGCAACGTCGGCGGCGGTCGCTTCGAAGACGCCAGCGCGGGCGCCGGCGCCGCCTTCGACCCCTCCGAGGTGAGCCGCGGCGCCGCCTTCGGTGACCTCGACGACGACGGCGACCTGGACGTCGTCGTCACCAACAACGCCGGCCCCGTCCGCCTGCTGCGAAACCTCCTGGGCCAGGACCGGCCCTGGCTGGGCCTGCGGCTCTTGGACGCCTCGGGCCGCGACGCCCACGGCGCC
>JBCDIS010000365.1:0-4222 GCA_038748685.1 Acidobacteriota bacterium
ACGGCATCGACGCGTGTTTCTGGTGCCTCGGGGTGTCTTCCGCCGGTATGGACGAGGACACCTACACGCGGATCACCCACACCTACGCGATGCACGCCGCACGAACCCTGGCGGAGCGGAACGACTCCGTCCGGTTCTGCTTCCTCTCGGGCTCGGGCGCGGACGGTGGCGCGATGTGGGCCCGGGTCAAGAAGCGCACCGAAGTGGATCTGCGCTCGGTGGGGCTCGCCGGCGTTGTCGTGTTTCGGCCCGCCTACATCCGCGATCGCCACGGGGCCAAGGTTCGGGGGACCCTCTACCGGATCGGCTACGCCGTCGGCACCGCGCTGTCGCCGGTGGTGCGGCTGCTCGGCGGTGCCACCTCGAACGCCGAGATCGGCAAGGCGATGATCGTCGCCGTCCGCGACGGCATGGACGGCGACGTCCTCAACTCGGCCGCCATCAATCGTCTAGCCGCGGGGTTCGCCTGAGCCCCGAGTCCCCCGCGCCCACTCCCGCGGCGAGACCCCGAACTTCCGGCGGAACTCGCGGCTGAACAGCGAGGGGTTGTGGTACCCCACGCGCCGCGCCGCGTCTCCGACGCCCTCCCCGCGGGCGATGAGCATCGAAGCCTCGCTCAGGCGCATCGCCTTGATGTACTGCAGGGGCGACCAGGACGTCGCCGCCTTGAAGTGTCGATCAAAGGCCGAGCGGCTCATGCCGGCGCGGTCCGCGAGCGAGTCGATCGAGAAGTCTTCGTCGATGTTGGCGTGGACGTACGCCAGGGTCGTCGCCAGCGTGGGGGCGCCGCCGAAATCCCGCCGCAGACGCTCCCCGGCCCCGCCCCGGAGCACCGCAAAGAGCACCTCCCGGAGTCGGCCCGCCCCGAGGACCTTTGCGGCGGGCGGGTCATCCAGGAGCTCCAGGAGTCGTGCCAGGGCGGCGTCCAAGCCCGCATCCCGGGCGGCCACGCCGAACCCCTCGCCGGGGGCGTCGGCCGCGGGGAGGGTCCCGTAGGCGGCCTCCATCTCCAGCACGAGTCGAGACATCGAGTTGGTATCCAGCTGGATGAGCAGTCCGAGCAGCGGCGCGGCGGGGCTGGCGGTCGGGACCTCGGTGAGGGCCGGGGTCGGCATGGTGGCGAGAAGGTACTGGTTCTCGTTGTAGACATGCCGCGCATCCCCCACGTAGGCCACCTTCTCTCCGGCCACGATCACGCAGGCGGAGGGGGAGAAGACCCCGGGCACCCGCTCGACCGGTTCCACGGCCCGAAAGAGCTTCACTCCGTCAAAAGGGGTCGAAACGGCGCCCGGTGAAGGCGTGTGGCGCTCCAGCCTCGCGCGAATCGCATCTCTGACCATGGTCCGGCTCCTCTCAGCCACCCCCACACTCTACGCCCGTGTTGGACGAGCGGGGATGGATAGAGGGGATCGTGCAAGCCTCCGAGGCGATGTTGCTCAGGTCCCGTTGCAGGACGCGCGCGGGCAGCTCGAAGCGGAACGCCGGCCGGCGGTCCAGAAGAGACCGCCGACCTTGGCCAGGCTCCTAGCTCACTGCGAGACGAAGCCGAAGGAATCGAGGTTGTAGCCGCTCTCGAACTTCAGGTACACGTCGTGGACCCCGGTGACCACCTCCGAAAGGGACACGGAGGCCGGGGCGAAGTTCTCCCAGCCCCCCGGTCCGGACACGTCCGTCAGGGTCGCCACCGGCGGGTTGTCGAGGCTGCCGAGGTGGACGGAGATGGCGCCGCTGCTGGTGGCCGACCTCGTTGCGATCCGGGCGTTCAGGGTGTCGGCGCCGTCGCCGAAATCGATCCCGGCGTAGCGCACCCAGTCGCCGGTGCCGATGCGGCCGAGGCAGGTCACCCCCGTGCTCTTGACCTCGATGGAGATCCTCCCCTGCGCCTCGGTGTACTGCTCGGCCTCCACGTGGTCCGCGGAGCTGACCGTCTGGAAGGCGAAGGTGAAGGCATCGAGGTTGTAGCCGCTGCCGAAGACGAGGTAGACGTCGTGGGCGCCGTAGACCTCGCGGTTCAAGGGGGCCGAGGCGGGGCCGAAGCTGCTCCAGCCGCCGGGCCCGGGCGCGTCCTTCAGGACCGCCACCGGCACCGTGTCGCGATCGTCGATGTGGACGGTGATCGTCCCCGAGCTGGTGTCGTTGCGGCTGGCGATCTGGGCGGTGAAGGTGTTCTTGCCGGTCAGGTCGACGTTCTCGTACTTCGCCCAATCGCCGGTACCGATGCGGCCCAGGTTGGTGATGCCGCCGCTCTTCGTTTCCACCTTGAGGCCGCCGCTCTTGCTGTCGTAGTCCTCGGCTTCCACGGTGACCGGCAGCCCGGGCTCGAAGAAGAGGGGCTGGCCGACGGACACCGAGGCGGCGCTGGAGGCGAACGCCGACTCCGTGGGATTGCTGTCGCTGGAGTTGAAGGTCACCGAGGCGCCGGTGCCGTCGGCGTTCTCGTAGAAGGTGATCTCGCCGGACCAGCCTTCGGGGAACAGAATGGAATCGACGTCGTCGATGTTGCGGGCGTCGTACAGCTGGCCGTCCTCGCCGCCGATGGGGAGGATCCACTCTTTGCCTTCGAAGTCCGCCCGATCGAAGATCCGGACGCCGAGGCCCTGGTAATAGTGGATGCGGCACGTGGTCTGGCAGTAGTCGGGCTCGGCGGTGGTGCCGAAGGCGCTGGACTGCTTGTACTCCTCCATGGCCGTGTTGACCGCCCTCACCAGCGCCCGCTGGTTCCCCTCCAGGTAGGGGTTGTGGACGCCGCTGATCTCCTCGTAGCGGAAGGTCTGGGGCATTTCGAGGTGTATCGCCTGGATGCGCTTCACGTGCTCGGCGGAGTAGCCGTGGATCTTGCTGGTGTTGACGGCCCAGAAGAAGTTCTCCATGTCTCCGAGGCCGAAGGAGGACCCGTTGGGGGCCCGCATCTCTTCCTGCAGCCGGGGATCGACCTCGATACCCGGAAAATCGGCGGGGACGCTCTCCAGGGCGAGTCCGAAGCCGCGGGCCAGCATGTCGTTGAAGGACGGGACGTTGAAGCGCTCACGGACCCGCATCATGTCCTTGTTGTCCCCCGGCTGGATCATCCCCGAGGTCGGGTTGGGCTGGTCGCCCCTGCGGCGCATCCCGTGGAGCACGATCCCGGCCGCCAGGGGGAATCGGTCGTTGAGGTCGTCCATCAAGGTGATGAAGATGTGGGACCCGGGCCGGGCGGCGTTCATGTACCGGGGGTAGTCCGACCCGCTGTGCCTGTTGACCGCGAAGAGCATGACCTTGGCCTTCGTCTCCCGCATGAGCCGGACGGCCACCGGCTCGGCTTCCCGGAAATGGGGGGCCTGGATGAAGAGCGGGTCCACCGGCTCGGCGCTGGTGGCGGGGTCCCCCGGAACCACGACGCCGCCGACCCGCCAGGTCAGCGAGACCGGCGGCCGATCCGACTTCGAACCGGCGTTGGGATAGATGTGGATGAGGTCGGCGCCGTCCCGACAAATCCCCATCTTCAAACGCTGGGCGGCGTCGGTGAGGTCGCTGGGGAGCTCCGCGGGGATGACCTCCAGCCCTTCGAGGGAATCGAGGATGATCTCGAAGTCCGGAAACGTCCCCTGGTTCGCACTGTCGAACTGGGATTTGCTGTAGATCCGGTAGCTGTCGTACACCATCTGCTCCAGCCCCCCGTGGACGTCGCAGTCTTCGATCGCGGCGTATCCGGGGAGGGCTCCGAACGTCGCCGCGACCAGCAGCACCAGCAGGGGCGTGAACCGTCGGAGGGATCGGGGAGAAGTCTTTCTCATGATGGAAACCTTTCTTGTGTCCAGTTGGAAATCGGGGGGCTTCTGCGGGGAGGGCGGTGCCGTCGCTGCTCGCAAAAGGGTTGTCTTACAGGGAGGACTCGGAAGGATTTGGCGTTGGAGAAAAGCGATGCGGCATCGACGCTCGGTGCACCGTGACTCGCAGGGGGGCGTCCGGCTGCCGCCGTTGCCTCCCTACTTTGGGATCACGCAGAAACCCACGGGACCTCGTCACGGTCCGCGCAGATTTCTCCAAAGCTCTCGCCCGAGCCCCCTCGTTGACGGGTTTCCGGACCCCGGGCGGGGGGTAAGGGCGGGGCTTGCCCCCGCCCGTCGCCCGGATTGGCATGCCCCCGCCCGGAGTCTGGGGTCGGGGCGGGGCTTGCCCCCGCCCAGCGCCCGGAGTGGCCTGTTCCTGCCCGGAGTCGGGAGTAGGGGCGGGGCTTGCCCCC
>JBCDIS010000366.1:0-3860 GCA_038748685.1 Acidobacteriota bacterium
CCGGTGGGGCCGGTGACCAGCAGGATGCCGTGGGGCTTGGCGATGAAAGAGGCGAAGTGTTCCAGCTCTTCGGGATAGAAACCCAGGCCTTCGAGGTCCTGCAGCAGGACGCTGGGGTCGAAGATGCGCATGACGACCTTCTCGCCGAAGGCCACCGGCAGCACCGACAGGCGAAGCTCGATTTCTTTCTCGTGGCGGATGGTCTTGATGCGTCCGTCCTGGGGGCGGCGACGCTCCGCGATGTCGAGGCGGGCGATGGCCTTGATCCGGCTCACCACCGCCGCGTGGACCACCTTCGGCATGGTCTGGATGTCGTGGAGCACGCCGTCGATGTGGAAGCGGATCAGGCTGAAGTCCCGCTTCGGCTCGATGTGGACATCGCTGGCGCGGGAGTCGTAGGCGTGCTGGAGCATGTACTCCACCGCGTTGACCACGTGCTGGTCGCTGGACTCGATCTCGCTGGCGCTCTTCATCCGCACCAGCTGTTCGAGGTTCCCCAGGTCGATACCGGAGGAGAGGTCCCGCTCCGCCTTCTTCATCGAGTGCCGCAGGCCGTAGAACTCGGTGAGGCAGCGCAGCACCTCCGGCTCGGAGGCGACGGCGAGGTCCACCTCCCGGCCAGCCAGGCGCTTGAAGGCGTCGATCCCCTCCATGTCGAAGGGATTGGCCAGGGCCACCTTGAGCCTGCCGTTGGACATCTCCAGCGGGATCATCCGATGCCGCCGGGCGAAGGGGCGGGAGATCTGGGATTCGATCAGATCGGCGTCGAGCTGGAGGGGGTCGATTCGGACCCGGGAGAGCTTGGCCTCGCTGGCGATGGCGTCGGCGATGGTGTGCTCGGTGACCTCGCGGTTACCGTTGGCCTCGCTGGTGAGCGCCAGCTTCTCGATCAGCTCGTAGGCGACGGAGCGCTGCTGGAAGGCCTTGGCGTCCCGCTGGTGGCGGGGCAGCATCCGCGCCTCTTTCTTGATGGTCTTCGCCTGGTCCGGCGTGATGACCTTTTGGCGGGTGAGGACGTTGGCGACGATGTCGGGGGTAAGATGCAGCATTCCAGGTCTCCTGAAGGGCCGACGGGGTCGGCTCGGAAGCCCCCCGGCACACAACTGAAATCATAACCGACCCGAGCCCCGGAGCCTTCGATGCCGTCGATCCCCGTGCCGTTTCTTTCCCGTCGTCGTCCAGCCCCGTCTTCGGCTGTGGAGCCCCCCCGATGACCGGCTGGGTGCCGGTGCTGCTGGTGGTCACCTGCGCCTTGGGCTGGGTGGGGCTGGATCTGACCCGCAAGCTGTTGGCGGACCACGGCCGGGCGGTGCCGATCACAACGTTCATGGTGGCGGGGCAGATACCGCTGTTCGTGGTGTGGGTGGCGGTGGGGGGCTCCGGGCCCATAGGTTCTGGATACTGGCTTCCGGGCCTCGCCGTGGCGGCGCTGAATCTGCTGGCCAACCTGGCCTTCATGCAGTCGGTGAAGCTGGCGCCCCTGTCGACCACGCTGCCCCTCCTGTCGCTGACTCCTGTGTTCGCCAGCCTGCTCGCGGTCCCGATTCTTGGTGAACTGCCGACCCCCACCCAATGGGCCGGCATCGTGCTGGTGGTGGTGGGGGCGCTGGCCCTGGCCTGGGGCGGCCGTCCCCGCGATGGGGACGGCTTCGACTTGAAGGGGCTATTGGGCAGCGGCGGCTTGCTGATGACGATCGTGGCCCTGTGCTGGTCTGTGACGCCGGCCCTCGACAAGATCGCCATGCGGCATGCCGGGCCGTCCCTCCACGCCCTGCTGGTGGTCGTGGGGGTGACCGTAGGGCTCCTCGCCCAGCTTGGGGCACAGGGCCGTTTGCCGGAGTTGGGGAGCCTCGCCCGCAACCGGCCCGCCCTCGGCTTGCTGGTGGCGTCGGTGGTCCTGGGGGGCCTGGCGTCGGCCCTGCAGCTCTTGGCGATCCAGCGCGTGCCGGTGGGGCTGGTGGAGACGGTCAAACGGGGGGTCGGTGCCCTCGGTGCCCTGGCCCTCGGCCGCTGGCTGCTGAAGGAGGACGTCGAGGTCGGCCACGTGGGCGCCGTAAGCGCGATGGTGGTCGGCGTGGCGCTAGTGATCCTGGGCTGAAGGGAATCAGTCAGCTGACATGTTGGTGAACAGCGCGACGTTGATTGCCGGCGAGTCGACGTTCCTGCTCCGCGGGCGGGGGCAAGCCCCGCCCCTACCCCGGAGCTCTATTCCAGCGATCCGATCGGTGGGATCTCGCACAGAAGCTACACTTGCTCTAGAAGCCTCTCAGCTTCTAAATTGCGTGGATAGTGAACTTCCGGAGTAGGGGCGGGGCTCGCCCCCGCCCGTCCGGCAAAGCTCAATGACGGGCGCCGCAGGACCTATCCCCTGGCACCGCTCTGCTCTAAGGACTTGATTTGCGAGCAGTTGTCGTTCCTGCCCGCGGGCGGGGCTCGCCCCCGCCCTCACCTCCTCTGGGCTCCTAGCCCGCAGCGAGGCGGCGGAAGGGTTCTTTGAGGGGCTGGGGAATCCGGCAGGGTTTACCGCTGGCGCGGTCGACCCAGACGTGCTCCGTCGCACCCTCCGCCAGTAGCTCGTCCCCCCGCTCGACGCGGTAGGCGAAGCGTTGTCCTCTGCTGCCCAACTTGTCGAGCCAGCAGGAGACCCGCACCGTGTCGCCGTAGCGGGCCCCGGTGAGGTAGCGGGTCTCGGTGCGGGTGACCACCAGGTAGTACCCCATGGTTTCGATGGCGGCGTAGTGGAAGCCCGATTCGAGGCAGAGGCGGGTCCGCGCCAGCTCGAACCACACCAGGTAGTTGGAGTGGTGGACGACCCCCATCTGGTCGGTCTCGGCGTACCGAACTTCGACGTCGAGGCTACACACCGCCGCGCCCCCGGGGTTCTGCTTCACAGAACCCGGAGGGGGCGACTGCGGCCCGGCGGGGGAGGGGGGCTCGCCGCTCAGCGTCCCTGCCCTTTCAGGCGCTCTTGGGCCAGTCGCTTGTTGTTCTTGGCCTCGGCGTACTTGCGGTTGATGTCGAGGGCGCGGTCGTAATCTTCGATGGCCTTCTCGTACATCTCGGCCTGGAAGAAGCAGTTGCCCCGTTGGAAGAAGGCCGTCGCCAGGGCCGGATCGATCTCGATCGCCGACGAGTAGTCGGCGATGGCGTTCTCCAACTTGCCCATGCGCTGGTACGCGGTGGCTCGGTTGGTGAAGAGGAAGGCGCGGTCCTGCTGGAGGCGGATCGCTTGGGTGAAGTCCGACACCGCGTCTTCGTAGGACTTCATCTCCAAGAACGTGAGCCCGCGATTGTTGAGGGCGGAGAAGGAGTCCGGGGTCAGCTCCAGGGCCTGCGTGAAGGCGACGACGGCGGACTCCAGCTCCCCTTTGCTGCGGTGGACTCCGGCCTCGAAGAGCAGGGTCTGGGCCATCTGCCGCCGGGCGGCGGGATCGTCCGGCACCTCCGGTGCGGGCGGTACATCGGGGGTCGCCGTCGGGGGCTTGGGCACGGGGATCGGAGCCGGTGGGGGTACCACCTCCGCCGGCTCGACCCTGGGTGCCTCGACCTTGGGCGCCTCGACCTTGGGTGCCTCCACGGGTTCAGGAGCCTTGGGTGCCTCGACCTTTGGCGCCTCGACCTTTGGCGCCTCTACCGCGGGCGCTTTGACAGGTTCAGCGGCCTTGGGTGCCTCTACCGCGGGCGCTTTGACAGGTTCAGGAGCCTTGGGCGCCTCGACCTTGGGTGCCTCTACCGCGGGTGCTTTGACAGGTTCAGGAGCCTTGGGCGCCTCGACATTGGGTGCCTCTACCGAGGGCGCTTTGACTGGTTCAGGAGCCTTGGGCTCCTCGTCTTTGGGTGCCTCGACCGCGGGCGCTTCG
>JBCDIS010000367.1:0-3839 GCA_038748685.1 Acidobacteriota bacterium
ACTGCGGGAAGCAGCTCGCGACGCAGGTGCTGAACTCGGCGTAGCAGGCCGAGATGCATCCGGGCTCGGGGCCGTCGCAAATGCAAAGATCGACGCAGTTCAGGCGCTTACAGTCGCACTGCAGGGCGCAGTTGCCGTAGTTCGTGCAGTCCTCCTGGTAGCAGCCCGATCTCGAGTTGATCGCCTCGTCCTTGCTCGCCCACTGGGGCTCGTAGCCGAGAAGTCCCGCCAGGGTCTCCTCATGGGCGATCAAGTCGGCTGCGGTCTGTTCGGCGGCCGGCGTCGGCGCCTCCCCGGCCATCGCCGCGAAGGCGAAGAGGCCGAGCAGCAAGGTGAAGCAGATGAACGGGGTGAGTCGCTTCATGACGAATCCTCCTATCGAGGGTGGTGTCGCTCCGACCCGGGCCACGGCGGCCGCGGCGATTCGGAGCGGCTCACCCTCCCCAGGCGCAGGACGCGGAGAAACGGCTCATCCCCGCGGGGGTCCCTATCTAAACGTCGCCCCTCAAGAACCGCGTGGCGCCGTCGCCGAACCGGCGCCACGCATAGCCCAGCACCCCCAGACCGGCGAGGCACGACAGGCCGACCCGCCACCAAGGATGGTGGACCCAGGCGGCGATGGGGAGGAAGAGCACCGCCGCCGCGGCGTAGAGCCCCAGGATCTGCCGGGTCATGGGGCCCAGCCCCTCCGGTGACAGGCGGTGCAGGCCCCAGGCCAGCGCCAGCATTCCGAGGGGGAGATAGCCGGCGGCGGCCATCCCCAGGGGCCCCAGGGGGCCCGACGACAGCAAGAGCCCGAGGCCCCCCAGGGACACCAGATTCGCGGCCGTGTAGACGATCAGCAGCCGATCCATATGGCGGGTCAACAGGTATTCGAGGCCGAACATCGAGAACGGCCGCACCAGCGGAACCAGGCTCAGGACCCGCAGGTAGTCGGCGGCTCCGAGCCACTCCCTCCCGCCGAGGAGGAGGGCCGCCGCCTCGGCGTTGACGAAGAGGAAGAAGCAGGTGGGGGTGGAGAGGCTGGCCAGCAGCAAGGTCGCCGACCGGTAGGCCTCGAACGCCCGCCGGGGCGATTCGACGTATCGCACCAGGGCCGGGTAGAGGGCGCGGCCAATGGGATCCGCCAGCAGACGGGAGAAGAAGAACACCGCGAACACCGACAGGCCCGCCGCCCCCACCACTTCGCTGGAGAACATCAGGGCCAAGATCAACGGATCCAGCTTGAGCACCGCCTGCTCCAGGAGGGCCATCACCATCAGCGGCAGGCCGATCTTCGCCAGGGTCCAAAAGCGCACCTTGCCGAAGGTCAAGGGCATGAGGCCCCGGCGCCGGTCGGGCCAGGCCGCCCACCAGAGCATGGCGGCGAAGACGGTGCCCCCCGCCAGGTGGGCCAGCACGGGGCTCCAGATGCCGTGGCCGGTGGCCGCCAGGCCGAGGGCGGTGACGGCGAAAACCAGGTTCCGCACCAGCTCGGCGGGGATCGTCCGCACCACCTTGAGCTCCGCCTCGAAGTAGATCAGCGGCACGGCCCCCAGCCCCTGCACCACCAGGAAGGCGCAGAGGGCCCGGATCATGGCGGTCATGGGCGGCGCCGGGTCGTGGTAGAGCCGGGCGAGGAGGGGGGCCGCGACGAACAGGGCGGCGATGAAGGCGAGGCCCCAGGTCAGCTGGAGCTTGAGGAAATCGCCGTAGGGCCGGTCCCGATCCCGCACCACGTGGGCCGGCACCCCCAGATCCCGGAACAGCGACAGCAGCAGGAAGAACGGCTCCAGCCAGTACCAAGGGCCGAGCTCGGAGGGGGGGATCATCCGCCGCAGGGCGATGTGGGTGGCCAGGGTGACCCCCACCCGCCACAGCTGCGACAGGGACGCTGAGCCCGCCGACGACAGCAGGGCGCGGGCGGTTTCCTCCAGCGGCCGGTGGATCATGGAATCGCGCCGCCTCGAATCGGAACAGCGGAAGCGCTCAAAGCCTGGCGACCCGCGGCGGCATACCCCGGGGCAGGAGACCACGGCGCAGGCGCTCGGTGATCCGCTTGTAGGCGCCGTAGATACGCGTCCTGTAGAGCCAACGCAGCTTGCGGACACGCCTTGCCTTGGCCTCCTGGCCGCGCCGCCGGGACTCCCGATCTTCCCGCCATAGCTGGCGGTAGTAGAGCTGCTGGGGGGCGACCCCGCCGGTGGCTTCGGCGTGGCGGGTGGCGACGGCGAAGACGGTAAGCTGTCGGCCGCCGTACCGCCCCAGGCTCAGGTGATCGAGGCAGCCCGGCTCGTAGTTGTAGACGTCCCAGGGACCGGATTCCAGCTTGCCGGCGACCCAGTACAACTCGTGCTCGCACAGCAGCATCGAGTTCAGGGTCCAGCCGTTGGCGCCGTAGAAGTCGGTGAAGTAGGTGGGGCTGAACATATAGAAACCGAGGTCGACGTGGTTGGTCGACGGCGTCATGGCGTGGACCACACGCCCCTCCGGGCACAGGGCGGCGTGGATGTTGGTCATCACCTGGGGGACGTCGTAGATGCTCTCCAAAGTCCCCCCCTCGAAGACGAGGTCGAACCCGCCCTGGAGATCCTCGGGCAGGGGGAGGTTGAGATCGGCGACCACCGCCGCCCCTTCCCAGGCGGCGGCGTCGAGGCTGATCACCCGGTCGAAGCCCAGGAGCCGAAAAAACGACGTGTCGTCCATGCAGCCGTGGACCGCGAGCACGGGGTCGTGGGACGGGAGGATCTCGACATCCGGAGCCAGGTCGACCCCGTGGAGACCCGCCCAGTGCCGAAGCTCGGCCTCGTCGAAAAAGACGCTCATCTTCCCCAATTCCAGGACCGCACCGGAGAACGGTCGACGTTTCGCCTCCTCGAGGAGAAGGCGCGCTGTGCCTCGTGTAATTCCCATGGGGGTCCTCAGGAAGGGGATCTGCGAATCTAACAGGACCCAGCCGGGTTGGCGAGGTCCGCTTCCAGGGCGCCGGGGGGACAAGGCCACAGGCCCGGCCCCCGGTGCATGGTTCGGACGGCAAGGGTGAATGGTTCGGTCGGCACGGCCGTAGGGCAGGGCGACGAACCAAACCGGCGCCCCCAAGCGCCGGCCTATCCACAGGAGAACAGGAGAATAGGAGGTCGCTTGTTTCTGGACGAGCTCCTTGAGAAAAACGACACCTGGTCCTCCAGCCGAGAGGCCAAACCACTACCCGCCGCCGAACCGATGGCGCTGGCGGTGGTCACCTGCTTCGATCCCCGCCTCGACCCCCTCCTACGCCCGTCCCTGGGCCTCGGTCCCCGCGAAGGATTCTTCGTCCGCACCGGCGGCGCCCTGCTGCAGCCGGACAGCCCGCTGCTGCGGGCCCTGACCGTGGCGGTGTACCTCTTCGAGATCCCCCGGGTACTGGTCCTCGGACACTCCAGCTGCAAAATGGCGAGCTTCGAGACGTCGAGCTTCGTCGACACTTTCCGCCGCCGTGGGGTGGCCCGGGAGGCCTTCGGTGACGGGGACCTGCGGACCTGGGCCGGCGCCATCGCCACCCCAAGGGACGGCGTCCTTCGGTCCATGGACGTCCTGCGCAGCTCCCCGGTCCTGCCGCTGGACCTGGAGATCGCCGGCGCCCTGCTGGACGACCGCACCGGACGGATCGAAGGGGTCCGCGGGCAGGGAACCCCGAAGCTAGCGGCCCCCCCGAAGCAGACGGTCGAGGGCACCCCGCCGCCGAAACGAGCCCTGCCGCCGCCGGTGCTCGATCTCCCGCCCCCGGTACCCAGCCCCCCGCCGCCGGTCCTCGACCTTCCTCCGCCGGTACCCCAAACCCCGCCTCCGATCCCCGATAACCCGCCGCCCCTCCACAACGC
>JBCDIS010000368.1:0-3838 GCA_038748685.1 Acidobacteriota bacterium
CAGGATCAGGAGGGCGGCGGTGAGTCCAAAGACGACGGGGCTTCGGAACGTCGCGGCGCGGGCGGCGGGGAGGGAGGGGCGGGTGGGCGCGGCGGCGGACCGGCGCGGGCGAGGTCGGGGCACCATGGCGAAGTCTCCATCAAAAAGGTCGACGGGATAGGAAACGGTGGTCACCTGAGCGCATCACAAAAGAAGGAAGCACGCGAACCGCCGCCGTCCACAGGCCCGGGGGCCGGTGCGAAACGGCGGTGACTCACGGCAGGGATACGGTGCCGGCCCCCCGAGGGTTGCCCTCAGGGGTCAATTTGTCTCGTCGATCGGCCACCCTCACTGCACGTAGCCGCCTCACTGCACGTAGCCGCCTCACTGCACGTAGCCGAGGGCGCGGAGCTGGCGCAGGGTCTCGTCGTCCGCCGGCAACGACGTCCCACCCTCGACCTTGGCCCGTTCGGCGTCGGCGAAGAATGCCTCCGAAAGCCGCCGCAGATCCTCGACCACGGCCCCCTCGAGGTCGGCCAGGTCGTGGAGCTCGCCGACGTCCCGCAGCAGGTCGAACAGCTCTTCGTCGGTCTCCACCTGATCCCCGAGCCAGCGCCGGACGGCGATGTACTTGAGCTCCTGGGTACGCATCGAGCGGAGGTCCTGTCCGGATTTCGGGGAGGAGCCGGACACTTCGCTAAAGGCCACCAGGGACGGGATCGGCTCGTCGGAGAGCAGCGGGGCGGCGAGGCTCGTGCCCTGCAGACCGCTCTGCTCCGGCAGACCCATGAGCTCGAGGACGGTGGGCATCACGTCGATCGAGCGGACCTGTTCGGCGACCCGTCGCTCCGCCGGCAGTCGTCCTTCGAACGCCATGATCCAGGGGATGTGAAGAAGCTCGTCATACAGGCTGTGGCCGTGGGCGTCGTAGATCGCCAGCGGGTCGTGTTCGCCGAACTCATCCCCGTGGTCGGAGGTCAAGACCACCAGCGTGTTCTCCCGCAGACCTCGGGCGTCGAGGGCCGCCAGCACCTCACCGACCCAGGCGTCGGTGTAGCGGATTCCGCCGTCGTAGAGGGCTTCGGTGATCTCTCGGTCGAAGAGGCCCGCCCCCTGCAGGCCCCGCTTGAGGCGCTGGCTTTCCTGGATCGACTCCTGCCCCAGCACGCCCGAGAGGAGCGGTGCGAGCTCCCTTTGGGCGGCCTCGCCCTCGACGAAGTGGGGATGGGTATAGGGGGCGTGGACCTCGAAGGTGTGGAGGAAGAGGAAGAAGGGTTCTCCGGGACGCTCGTCGAGCCAGCGCCACACGCCGCGGGTCTCGTCGTCGTCGAGGAAGGTGAAGGTCTCGCGGTAGCGGTCGAATCCGTGGTCGAAGCCGCGCTGGCCCGACATCGTCACCCCGCCGCAGAAGGCGGCGGTCCCGTAGCCCTCCTGCCGCAGCACGCTGGCCAGGGTGGGGATCGAGGGCGCCAGGGCTTCCCGGGTGCTGACGACCCCGTGGGTGGACGGCCACAGGGAGGTCAAGAGGCTCATGTGGGACGGCGTGGTCCACGGCGCCTGGGCGATGGCCTTCTCGAAGACCACCCCCTTGGCGGCGAGGGCATCGATGTTCGGCGAGGTGTCCCGGCCGTAGCCGTAGGTGCCGAGGTGGTCGGCCCGGAGGGTGTCGATGGAGATGAGCAGGAGATTCGGGCGCTGCTGGGTCGAATCGCCGGAGATTGGGGGGATATATCTGGGCTGGCTCCAAGCGGCGTAGTCGTAGGCCGCGTCGGCGGGTCGAGCGAAGGGGGCCTCCAGGGCCGGTCCGGGGTGGGTCTCGAAGACGAGGCGGCCCCCGAGAGCCCGCCGCGGCAGGTGGAGCTCGGCGTCGTGCCAGCGGCGGTCCCCGGGGTGGTGCTTGGGGTCGATGTCGGCGACGAAGAGCTGCTCCGGCTCCCCGTCCGTGGGGATCAGATGCACCTCGAAGCGCACGCCGTCGCCGGTTCTGAACCAGGCCTCTTCGAGGATCCCGTAGCCGAATCTGATCTTCCCTCCCCCCGGTGCGACCGCGTCGAAGACCGCCGCTTCGGGGTCGACCGCCGGGAGCTCGATGCCGAATCGGTGGGGCGCAAAGGCGAGGATCCCATTGCGGGTCTCCTCGTCCAGTTGGACCTTCTTCGCCTCGACGGGATTGGAGGTCTCGATCCGCGGCGGATCGGCGGGGCGCAGGCTGGCCTTCAGCTCGTCGGGGCCTTGGTCCCTGACGGTCAGGCGTTCGAGGAATGCTGTCGAAGGGCCCGGAGTGGTTCCGCCGTCCAGGTCCAGGGTGACGCTCACCACCTCGCCGGCGCGGTTTGAGAGGTCGACCTTCGCCACGGATCGGGGTTGGAGGCGCCCGAGCTCACCTCGGAAAACCACCTCGGAATGGCGATCCCGACCCCGCACGGATACCTTCGCCCGGGCGTAGGTCGGGTCGACGCCCTCGGGCCACGACAGGGCCAGGTCGAGGTAGCCATGGGGGGCGATCCGAAAGCTGGAGCGGACCCGGGCGGGGAGCTCGAGTTCTGCTTCGAAGACCCCTTCGGCGTCGTGGACCCGCGCCAGGCGCTGAAGCGCCGCGGCGTCGAGGGCGGCGCCGGCGAGGAGCATGAGGGCCGCGGGCAGCACCGATCCGAACAGCGCCGCCGCCATCCGGTCGACGAAGGGCTCGAGATGCCCGGCGTGCAGGATCTTGGCGGCGATCCACGCGAGGGCCCCGGCCCCGGCCACCGCCAGTGGCCAGTCGATCGACAGGAAGTGGGGATACAGGGGCAGAGCCAGCAGGATCAGGAAGGCGGGGGCCGTCAGGGCGTCGATCCGGCGGGCCTCGCCGGTCCGCCTACGTCCCAATCGAGCCCAAAGCGGTCCTCCGGCCCAGATCGCCAGCAGGGTCACGACCAGCGCGATGGCGTGGGCCGCTACGACGAGGACCCACCACCCCGGTGGATCCTTCGCCAGCAGCACCGCCAGGGAGGTCAGGTAGCCGCCGAGACCCAGGGCGCCTGCCAGGGCAAAGAGGCGGGGCGCGATGGAGGAAAACCCGCTGGGCGGCGTCGGCTTCATCGCGGCAGCTCACCCATGGGCACGGGGCTCAGGATGCGGTCCGAAAGGGGCCGACGACCTTCATCCGAAGCCCATACCGGCCCGAGGTCGTCGGCTGCCTGGAAGTGGGCGCCATGTGTGATCACGTCGTCCAGCAGAGTGACGCGGTTTGATTCCGGCGTCAAGGGATCGGGCGTCGTCCCCCCTCTTTCTTCAAATCGATGTCCACGGCGTCGTCGTGAACGCCGAGCACCGCCCGGCCCGACGGGTCGGCCTGATCTCGGAACGACCTATCCCACTCGATGGCCACCGCCGACGAACACGCCACCGACTTGCCCGTCGGCACCGTCGACGCGGCGCGAGCGTCGCCCTTGAAGACCTCGTCGAACAGCCTGCGATAGAAGAACGCTTCCTTCGTGGCGGGCGTGCCCACGGGGTAGGTTTTCGCGGCGTTGGCCATGGCCCCGTCGGAGACGGCGGCTTCGGCGGTGTCCTTGAGGGCGTCGATCCAGCCATAGCCGACGCCATCGGAGAACTGCTCCTTCTGGCGCCACAGCACCTCGTCGGGGAGATAGCCCTCGAACGCCTTGCGCAGCACGCCTTTCTCGATGGGACGCCCGCGGTGGTGCCATGCCGACGTCATCTTGTGCCGGGGGTGAACGCCCATGGCCACGTCGATAAAGGCGGTGTCGAGGAAGGGAACCCGCGCTTCGACCCCCCACGCCGACATGCTCTTGTTGGCCCGCAGGCAGTCGTACAGGTGCAGGTCGCCCAATTTGCGCACCGTCTCATCGTGGAA
>JBCDIS010000369.1:0-3813 GCA_038748685.1 Acidobacteriota bacterium
CGCGTCGTGGCGCTCGGCTATGGCGGAAGGGTCCCGAAGGGGGCGGCGGAGCCACCCCCGTAAGAGCCGACCACCGGCCGGCGACACCGTGCGGTCGAGGACCGCCAGCAGGGTACCCTTGCGGGTGCCCTCCCGCTGGTTTCGGTAGACCTCCAGGTTCGCCAAGGTGGTGGCGTCGATCACCATGGCGTCGTCGCCCCGCTTCACCGCCAGGGATTGGATGTGGGACAGATCGCTGAACTGGGTGGCCCGGGCGTAGGCGAGGGCGGCGGCGGCGGCGAGGGTGGCGGGGTCGCCGTCGTCGAGGCCGAAGCCCCTCAGGGTGGCGGCGCCGAAGTGTTCCCGCAGCAGCTCCGGGGCCCGCTTGGGGTCGAGGTACCGGTCGCCGTCCAGGGGGGTCAGGCAGGGCACCTCGGCGTCGAGCCAGGCGTGGACGGCGGCGGGCAGATCCTCCGGTTCCGCCAGCACCTCCCTGGGACGGAGGACGCCGAGATCCTCCAGGCATCGCTCCGGGGAGTCCCACTGCCGGACGTAGAAGGTGCCGGTGGAGATCTCTAGAAGGGCACCGGCGCCGGAACCGTCCTCGCCGCCCCGCCAGACGACGGCGGCGAGCAGGTTCTCCTCCTTACCATCCAGCAGCTCCGGCTGGCTCACGGTCCCCGGCGTCACCACCCGGATGACCTCCCGCTTTACGAGCCCCTTGGCCTGGGCAGGGTCCTCCACCTGATCGCAGATCGCCACCTTGCGCCCGGCCTTGAGGATCTTCCCAAGGTAGCCGTCGAGGGCGTGGTGTGGCACGCCGCACATGGGGACTTCTTTGTCGGTGCCCTTGTGGCGTGCGGTCAGCGCCACCTCCAGAATCGGCGCGGCGATTTCCGCGTCCTCGAAGAAGAGCTCGTAGAAGTCCCCCATTCGATAGAAGAGGATGGCGTCCTCGTACTCGGCCTTGACTTCGAGGAACTGCCGCAGCATCGGGGTCAGCTTTGCGGCCGGGGGCCGCTTGGGGGCCGGCGAGGTGGGGGGCGGATCCTGGGCCATGGGAGCGGCAGTATACCCACGGCCCGGGCGCGGGGACAGACCGCCCGGGGGCTATGTCCCCTTCTGTGGAGAAAAATCTCTGCATCCTGAGGGCCGCCCCGGGGGAACCTGAGCTCCGGCCATGGGGAATGTCCTCGGGCCCCCTTCGGCGGCGGATATGATGCCCCCCACCGGAGTCGCTGGACTCCGCCATCCCCTGGAGCCCGCCATGGAACCAAGCAGTATGGACGCCTTCCTCGCCTACTGGGCGAGGATCCACGGCCGCACCCGCCGGCTGCTCGATCCCATCCCCGACGACCGCCTCGAGTGGACCTGGCGGCAGGGGGCGTGGACGGTCGGGGATCTGATCCGCCACCTGGCGGCCCTGGAGCGCTATATGTTCGCCGAGAACGCCGCGGGACGCCCCAGTCGCTACCGCAGCTGCGGCGAGGAGCTGGCGTCCGGCAAGGCCGCCGTGATCGACCTCTTTGAACGCCTCAACGCCGAGACGGTGGCGATCCTGGCGTCTTTGGGGGACGCCCGCTTGAAGGAACGCTGCGTCACCCCCGGCGGCGCCGAGCTGAGCGTCGCCAAGTGGCTGCGGGCCATGGTGGAGCACCACGCCCACCATCGAGGCCAGCTCTACCTATACCTGTCCATGCTCGGCGTCGAGACCCCTCCCCTCTACGGCCTGACCGCCGAAGCGGTGGCGGACCGGGGGGTGGATCCCTCGTGAAGGCAAGATCTTGGGGGATGCGATGAGGATCGGCATCGTCGGCTACGAGATGGAAGGGGCGCGCTCCGGGGTGGGGCGGTTCCTCGAAGGCCTGTTGACGGGCCTGCTGGAATCCGTCAATCCGTGGGAATGGCGGCTCTACTTCAAGGGGGATCCGTTCGACCACCCCCTGTGGGCCGAGGGCGCCATGGGACGGGGGGGCGCGGTTCTGCGTCCGAGCTTCGACGGTCGGCCCGCCATGCGGCCCATCCTTTGGGAGCAGACCCGGCTCCCCTTCCTGCTCCGGGCCGACGACCTCGACCTGGTGTTCACCCCGGCCTACAGCCTCCCTCCGCTGCTCGGGGTTCCCCGCATGCTGACCCTCCACGATCTCTCCTTCGAGCACCTTCCCGAGGAGTTCGGCTGGAGGGAGCGGTGGCGGCGGCGCCACCTGGCCCGGGTCGGCGCCCAGCGGGCGGAGCGGGTCCTCACCGGCAGCCGAGCCATCGCCCAGGACCTCCAAGACACCTACGGCCTCGACCCCGCCAAGATCGGCGTGGTGGGCTACTCCGTCGACCGCCGATTTTTCTCCCCCGACCACCGCGGCCTGGGCAGCTTCGGGGTCCGCCCCCCCTACCTCCTCTCCCTGGGCACGATCCTCGGGCGCCGCCGGCTCGATCTGGTGATCGACGCGTTCGCCGCAGTCGCCCCCGAGCAGCCGGACCTCCAACTGGTGATCGCCGGACAGAACCGCCTCCGCCGGGCAGAAGACCTCCAAAATTGGATCGATGGCTCCGGGGTCGCCGACCGGATCGTCCGTCTGGACTACGTGCCGGAGGAGGCCCTGGTGAACCTCTACGCCGGCGCTGAGGGGACGTTCTACCTTTCCCGGTACGAAGGCTACGGGCTTCCGCCCCTCGAGTCCCTGGCCGCCGGTACGCCGGTCGTCGCCAGCTCGGGTCTGGCCCTCGACGACCTGTGGCCCGGCTATCCCTTCCGCGCCGAGTTGGAGCGGGAAAGCGTCATCGCCAAGACCCGGGAGCTGCTGGCGGACGACGACCGGCGTGCCGTGGCCGAGGTGGCCCGTGCCAAGCTCCGGTCGATCACCTGGCGGGATTGCGCGGAACGGTGGATCGGTGAGATCGAGACCGCCCTCGGCGTCGCGGATCCGGAATGATCTCGATCCTGGTGGTCAACCACAACGGCCGCGACCTGCTGCGCCGTTGCCTCCGTGAGCTGGGGAACGGGTCGGCCGGGGAAGGGACGGAGGTGATCGTCGCTGACAACGGCTCGGAGGACGGCTCCGTCGCCATGGTGCGGCGGGAATTTCCCGGGGTCCGTCTTCTGGAGCTGGGGGAGAATCTGGGTTTCGGCGCCGCCAACAACCGGGCCGCTGCCGTCGCCAAGGGCGACGTCCTGCTGCTGCTCAACTCCGACGCCTGGCCGGTGGGCGATTGCCTAGGGCGACTGCGGGAGCGCCTGGAACTGGATCCGAGAGTCGGCCTTGTGGCCCCGGAGCTACGCTACGAGGACGGCCGCCCCCAGTTCGCCTGGGCCCCCACCACCGGGGTCTTCGGGGAGGCGATACAGATGGCCCGCAACCCTTTCGAGGCCGGGCGGTGGGTCCACCGACTGCGTTTCGGCCTGGGCGCGGGTTGGTACACCGCCGCCTGTGTCCTGGTGCGACGGTCCGCCTTCGAACAGATCGGCGGCTTCGACGAGGGCTTCTTCCTCTACTTCGAAGATGTCGACCTCTGCCTCCGCCTGCGGCGGGCGGGTTGGCGCCTGGCGGAGGTCCGCGGTGCGGTGGCGGTCCATCTCAAGGGGGGCTCCCAGACCAGCGAGCGGGGGGAGCTGGAGTACCGCCGGGGCCAGCTTCGCTACTATCGCAAGCACCGGCCTGCTTGGGAGAACGCTCTGCTCAGGCGACGCCTCCGCGGCAAGTTCGGAGCGGTGGCGGACGGGAGGTTCAGGCGTAGCCTCCTCGCGCTCCTCGACTCCTAGCATCCCGACGGCAGGCGAGGGGCCCCCCGGGGGGGGGGCGGCGCCGGGGGGTAACAAAAGCCCCCGGGCCCCCCGGC
>JBCDIS010000370.1:0-3805 GCA_038748685.1 Acidobacteriota bacterium
CCCCGGCCGAGAGCCGCGAGAACCTCCAGGAAAAGACCGCGGCCCACGTCTTCGGTCTGCAGGACGAGGACCCGGCCAGGCTGTGACAGAAGGGCCCCCACGCGAGGCACAAGGCGCGCCGGGTCTCCCCCGCACTGCATACCGAAGATCCGTCGCATCACCCCGAGGGCCTGCTCCAGGTATTCTCCCTCCGCCGGCGCCAGGGCGAGGTGCGCGCCGCCGAAGAACAGGACCACATCGCCGTCTTCGTCCAACCGGACGTCGGCCCCAGGGACCAGGGCAGCGACGGCATCACGGCTGGGGGCTTCGGACCCCGGAAACACGAGGGTCGCGCTGATTTCATGGGGGACCGAGATTCCCTGCCCGTCCTCGGAGACCTGAAAGAACGGGGTCGCCAAGGCGTCGAAGAGGATGTCCTCGAATCCGTGGATCGACGCCGTCGCCAGCGCCAGCTGCGCGCTCAGGCCACCGATCCAGCTCGGGTCCAGGCCCTCGCCGAATTGAAGGGCATAGGCGCCGCTGGCCTGTTCGAGCAGCCCCGGCACGTCCGGCCACAACGGCCCCCCGGGGCCCTCGAAATCCTCGAGGAGCTCTATCCGGGGGCGACGTTCCTGCTCCATTTCGTCGGGGCTCAGGAAAATCACCAGGGCTTCTCCCCCGTCCGCCTCGGCCCGCAACACGGGTCGCCCTCCCTCGAAGGTCTCAGCGGTCACGCGGGTGCCCGGCCAAAGCCTGGCAAGCTCCTCTTCGGTCACGGGGAACGGGCGTCGGGAAAAGAAAATCATGGTCCACCATTGTTCGTGGGAGGGTTCTCGTGTGAAGATTACTGATTCGATCCAGGCGCCCGGAAAGGGCGAGAGTAGGGATTCCCGCACAAAGATATCACCCCGATCCTCTCCGAGCCCGGCAATCCACAACAGCGCCCATCCCTCAGCCGCCGAGGCTTGCTTCAAACCCCGGCCAAGGCGCCCAGTCTGTGAAGGAAGTCCACTCGGTGTTTGGCCTCCGCCTGGGCTAGCGCCTACCGTGATACCTTCGCCGCCATGTGGAAGGGTTGCGCGAAGCTCTTCGCCGGCGTCTCCATCGCTTCGGGGGCCTTCCTCTTGGCCCTCAACCTCTACGGCCTGATGGACGACGGCATGGATTCGGACCGATTCGAGCCGATCCCCTTCCGCGACGAAGGCTGGCGGACGATCGACGCCGACGCGATCCCCCACCGAGAGGCGCTGGCGCTGCTGGAGCCAATCCCCGGGGAGGCCCAGAGGGCTTACCTGGAGCGGGCGACGGCGGCCGTCAGTCGGCGCATCCGCCACTTCTGGGTCTGGCAGGAGGACCACCCCTACCAGGGCGGCTTCAACTTCATCGGCACCGCCCGTTCGAACTTCGTGCTCCACGCCCTCGGCCGCCTGACGGTGGCGCCGAGCAATCCGTTCCGGCCGCTGATCCTCCACGATCCAGAGCTGGCCCTGGAGCGCTCCTTCGGGACCTGTACCCAGGGGGCCTTGGTGCTCCACCGGGTCCTGACCCGGAACGGCATCCACAGCGAGATCCTGAACTTCGCGCCGGACGATTGGAACCACGTGGTGGTGGAGGTGAGGCTAGAGGACGGCAGCGGCTTCATCGCCGACACCGACTTCGGGGTGCTGATACCCCACTCCGCCGACGAGGTGGGCCAGAACCCCGAGGTGCTGCGCCGGTACTACCGTGGGGCCACCGACGCCGAACAAAGGCTCGGCGATGTCTACGCCACGGCCCTGGCCAAGCCCTATGAACGCTACGGCAACGTCATGGGACGCTCGAAATTCCTGCTCTGGCGAGGCGTCGCCGAAACGCTGGCCGCCGCCGCCAAGTGGATTCTTCCCCTCATGCTCCTCACCACCCCGGGCCTGTTGCGACGCCGGTTCACGGCGGGCTCCAGCGAGACAGGTCCGAGGGGCTCAGCCGGCTAGGGAACCGCCTGGGACCAACGTGTCAGATCTCCGGTTTCGAAGCCGTCCGTAAACAGGCCGCAGACCCCTTCGCCGGTGAGCAGCACCCGCAGCTCGTCGGCGGTTAGGGCACGGTCGTAGATGCGGACCTCGTCGATCGATCCGTCGAACGGGCGGCTGCCCTGGGGCTGATCGCCGATGGCTACGGGGACCGCCGGATCGGTGGAAACCGAACCGGTCTTGGCGAGGGTACCCGCCGACTCCGCGTCCAGGTAGAGACGCATCTCCTGACCGTCGTAAACCGCGGCGGCGTGGATCCAGGCCCCCGGCTGAAGGTCCCCGGACCCTGCGATCAGGGTCGAGGTGGTGCCGCCGGCCTTGAGGCGGAATCGCAGGCGGCTCTCGCTTCCCACGGCGATTGTGCTGACCATCCACAGGTGGTCCTGCTCCTGCACCCCCGACGCTTTGGACACGAAGCGCCCGTCCATCTGCCCGAAGTCGTCGGCCCGGAACCAGAAGGTGATCGTCAGGGCGTCCCCCCCGAGATCGAAGCTGCCGAGGTCCACCCGATCGTCGACGCCGTCGAAGTCTAAGGAGTAGCCGCTGCCGTCGGCGGTGTCGGTGCTCCACAGAGCTCCGACCCGCTCGCCGTTGCGGGCACCGCCGGAGCCGTCGAGGATGACGTCGCCGGTTCCTTCCTCGAACGACCAGCGGGCCACCAGACCATCGGTGACGTCGTCGACGCAGGGCACCACCCACACGTCCACTTCGTCGGTGTCGACGTCTTCGCCGTCGTCCACGGTGACCTGGAAGGTGTAGAGACCGAGCTCCTCCGGTTCGACGAAGATCACCAGGTCGTCGCCGATGAAGTCGAGGGGCGGGCCGGCGGTCTGGATCCACATCTCGATCATCTCCTCGTCATCGCCGTCGGGGTCGTAGGAAGCGGAGCCGTTCAGGGTCACCACCTCGCCGACGGCCACACGCTGATCGGGGCCGGCCAGGGCCACCGGTGGCAGATTGGGGACGGCGCCGATCTGGAAGGGGGCGTCCACCACGGCGCTCGGCAAGAGGGGCGGATCAAAGGCCCGGACCCGAAGCAGCGAGGATTTGGCGATGGTGAAGGGCGCGGTGTAGAGGGTGGAGGCGGGGCCCGGCTCGCTGCCGTCGAGGGTGTAACGCAGGGCCGAGGTGGGGGTGGCGGCGGTGAGGGTCACCTGCACCGGATCGTCGAAGACGCCGCCGGGGGGATCGACCGTGGGGGCCGCCGCCGACGCCTGGCCGGTCCAGCGGATCCGCTGCACGCTGGCGGCGCCGGTTTCGTAGGTCGTCAGCATGTAGAACAGATCGCCGGTGAGGGGATCGACCCGGGTCAAGACCGGTTTGGCGTCGCCGATGCGCACGTCCGTGGCAAAAGGCTCCACCGTGGGCGTGCCGACGCCGAGGACCCGGCTCAAGTCACCCGAGTCGCCTCCATTGGAGCCCCAGAGGGAGATGAAATAGTTGCCGTGGTATTGCGCCGGAAACGAGCCCCCGGCGGGATACCAGGCGCCGCCGGTGATCAGGTTGCCGCCGGCCAGGGCGCCGTCGGCGAAGGGGGGCGTCTCGACGCCCAAGCCGCCGTAGCCCTGGTGGCCGTAGTTGGCGGCGGCGCCCAGAAGATAGATGTCCGCCTTGTCGGGCCCCCGGGCGTCGTTGACGTAGAGACCGCCTGTGGTGGGTTCGAGGGCGATTGAGAAAGGGTTCCGCAGGCCGAGGGCATAGATCCCCCGGAGGGGTCCCTCCGCCTGGTCGACGAAGGGGTTGTCGTCGGGGATCGAGCCGTCGGTGCCGATGCGAAAGACCTTGCCTGTGTAGGTCTCGAGGCTCTGGACGCCGTC
>JBCDIS010000371.1:0-3739 GCA_038748685.1 Acidobacteriota bacterium
AAAAACCGAAAGGTGAGAACTCCGGACAGGACGGCCAGCGCGACGCCCTGAATCGTCTTCCAGAAAACCTCCCTAATCTTCTGGTCCAGCTCTGTTACGGAAAGCTCCTGATCTTCTACAGACCTATCCTCATTCGAATCGCTGAACATCTCTGCCCTCCTTCTCTCTCGAACTCTCGGCATTGCCAAACGTCAGAAGCGGCTTCATGACCGCCACAAAGTCGCGCGTAGGTACAGGACCGTAATAGCGGCTATCGAAGCTCCGCTCATGGTCCAGCAGGAGCCACATTTGGCCCTGCTCCACCGGATACACGCCCGGCGCTATACCCGGGACCTCCCGTCCGTTCCGGTCCCGCGCGAGCCGCGCACTCTTGGCCAGCTCCACCCCGTTGACCAAGACGGCGCCGGACTGCACCTCCACGCGGTCGCCCTCTAGGGCCACAACATGTTTGAGCGTCGGCATCGCGGATTCCGGGCAATCGCTGCCGAGAGATTTCCGGTAGTACCCAGCTTCCAGCCCCCACTGCGCCACCTTCGCCGGCGGACAGACCGCGACCAGCTGCCCGAGTTCCAACGCTTCCGCGCGACCCTCGACCTCCTGATAGAAGCCCCGGGGCTTGGACTCCGTGTGGTTGTAGCGCACTCCCGACCGGTCCGCCGCCATCCATGCCACGAAGAGAACCGCCATCAGACCGAAGACGGCATGGCGGAACCGCAAACTTCCGAGCACCGCCCGGAACAGCTCATCGCGACCCTCTGGGCCCGTCGGCGGCTTCGTCATGGCTGCGCCTCCAAACCCGAAAGACCAGCTTCCGCCTGCTCCATGACCCAGGTGCCTTCGAGGAGCCAGAACGCCACCCTCACCCGCGCGTCCTCGACCATAAGAAGCCAGAGAACCAGAACGCAGACCGCCAGAGCTGGCGCCGCGTAGGCCAACGCAGCCATCCATCGATGCTGCCGAAGAAACGCACGGAAAGAGCGCACGTCCGCGTCCCACGCTTGAAGGAATTCCCAGTGCTTTTCGGCAATACCCGCAATCGCGATGGCGGCCTTCATCCACACTTTCCTTGACTCTGCGTCCAAGCCGTCCGCGCCCACCTTGCCTTCCGCCACGGCCTTGACGGCCTGACGACCGCCGCCTTCCTCCTCCACTCCGGTTTTCTCCTCCTCGCCTCCGGCCTTCTCCGGCGTGCCTTCCGCCACGGCCTGCCGGCTGTCTTCTTCCCCGGAACTCTCCTCCTCCGGAACGGCGGCCTCCTCCACCGCATCCGGCGCCGGCGGCGCCTCCGCTTCTAGAGCGGCAGACTCCGACCCATCAGGCCCGGGAAGCGGCCCCTTCGTGGCGATGGCTTCCAGCGGATCGCTCACCTCGGGATCTCCAGGTCGCGCAAGACCAGCGCCCCGACGCGAGTTCCAGCCTCCGCCCGGAACGTCGATGGCCTATCCAGCGTCCGCCGCATGATTTCGGACGTCGCGGACTCCAGACCCCGACCAGCGCCTTCCGCCGCGCTCTGCTCCCACGTCGCGCCGGTTGTAAACCCGAGCCCGCCAGTCTCCGGCGTCTGCGACACCTGGGTAGCCGCACCGAGCACCGACGTCACCAAGGCATGGGCGTAGACAGCACCCCAATGGTGATTCACCTTTCCGGCCAATCCCAACCGGCCCTCCGGGCCGGTACCGACAGCGTCTAGCGGCAGCTCCCGCCCTCCTGGAAAGCTAATGGCGACCCACCGCAACCCGAGGCGCTCCCGCCCCTGGGCCACAACCGAGTCAACGTGGCCCCGCAGCACAGACCCCGCGGGGATCGCGACCGCTCCGCCCCGGGTCAGCACCGGGAAGCTCACCTGAGCCAGCACCGGCGCTTTGCCGCCGGGTGAGTTGGAATCGAGCGGAGTCAGCAAGGCCGCGTTGATCTGCGTTGACGCGGGAACCACCCGCCGCACCGAGCGGCCAAACCGCCGGCCCGAGGACCGCCACGGGTCCACGAATCCTGGTCCTGAAAGCCGTCCCACCCGCGACCAGTCCGGCTCCC
Organism: Acidobacteriota bacterium; assembly: GCA_038748685.1. Lineage (GTDB taxonomy): Bacteria > Acidobacteriota > Thermoanaerobaculia > Multivoradales > J023 > JAUIJL01. Next base: position 2,032 of record JBCDIS010000371.1, read on the forward strand.
AACTCCGGTAACGCTGCGGCGTCACCGACGCCGGAAACGTCGGCCCCGCCTCCGGGGGTCGACCTGAGGGACGCGCCGGAGCCGCGGACGCCGCCGGCGGCGGGACCGCCAGGCCCCCTAACTCGCCCCGGGTGTCCCGGGCCATCTGATCCGCTTTGCGCTTCGCCCGAACCACTCTGACCGCGGAACCCTCAGACGACCGCGACACCTCGGAACGGACGGCCTCTACCGGATCCGGGCCCTTTCGGGACCGTTGCAGAGAGACGAAAGCAAAGATCCCCACCAGCACCAGGAGGCCGAGCGACAGCAGGCCACGCGGGGACCGCAGCTTCACCGGCACTTGCGCGAAATCGACCTTCTTCCCCTGATTGTTGTTGTCGCTCACTGGAGCGCCTCCCGCACCAGCCGCAAGGATCGACGCCCTTGCGTGATCTCCAAGCCCTCACCCACGAAAGGCACGACGAATCGGTCCCCCTCAAGCCGAGCATTGACGTTGAGAGGCTCTCCCGCGACGAGACCCCGGACGATCGGAATACCTCCGGACCGAGCCTCCGGGGGGATCACGACGTACGTCCGCTCTCCGTCGTCGAACACGCTCGTAGGAGACCACCGAAGCTTCCGCCGCGCCGGTCCGTCTTCCTCATACCCAAAGTTCAGCTCGGCCACTGACGGACCGCGTGCCTCCCCACCGCTTTCTGCACCCTCGACGGGCGCCGGCGGCGGCGCCATCGTCGCCGTCGCCACCGGCGCCGGATACCGGAACGAAAGCATCTCCGTGAACTCCACCACCTCGTCTGAATCCACCTCTCCGACCGCAGTCAGAGCCACGCTGTAGGCCCGACGATTCGTAAAGATGACTAGATTCGTGCGCAGCCCGAATCCCCGAGGGCTGACCATGATCGCGGGAGTCGGGCGCCTCTCCGCGCCGAAATGGATTTCTTCATAGGTCCACCGCTGGCTGTCCCCAAGGCCCCGCGCCCGGATCCGCTCCCCTTCTTCTAGGACCACGGTACAAACACGGTACGCAGCACACTCGACCTCCGCGGCCTCGGATCCGTACCAAACGAACCGCACCACAGGCCTTGCCTGGAGCTTGCCGCCGTCTGCCTCGTCCTTTGGCGCGCGACCTACCCGCTCGGTTTCGCTAAGGCCCTCCGGTCGCACTCGAACCACCGGAATCTCGAACTCGCCAGAGTCGCGGAGGTCCGCCTCCGCCCCAACGTCGAGCAGACGGACCTCTCCCAAGCTCTCCTCCGGAGGCGCTGGCAGCTCCCGACCGGTCTCGTAGGCCTCGCGGATCTCGGACGCTTCAAGGTTCAAGGCCTCCGACCTCTCGCGCATCTGACGCTCGAACTCCTGAAGTTCCTGGGTGAGCGCGCCCAGGTCCTCCGGTTCCTGAGCAAGGACCCCCGGCGTCATCCAAGCCCCAGCCACTAGGGCCACCACCATAAACATTGCGCTTCTCTTCATTGCTTACCTCCGCTCCGAATCGTCGCCCACGGTCCGTAGGCTTATGGTTTCCACGTACAGACCCACGAGGTTCTCCTGGGTCTGATCTCCACGACTCAGGCTGATCACAGCCTGAAAGCTTGTTCTGGCCTCCACACCGCCCGAAATGCCGTTGCGCGTCACCTCTTCCCAGCTCACCTGAAACGTGTCCGGCACGTTCCCGAAGGCAATCGGAAGATCGACGTCGACGTCGACCGAC
>JBCDIS010000372.1:0-3666 GCA_038748685.1 Acidobacteriota bacterium
GTGCCGATGGGGATGACCGGTCGGCGCACGGCGTTGCAGCCGGCGAGGAGGAGTGCCAGGACGATCAAAAGGGCTAGACCGCATGGTCCGGTCAGGCGTGTCTTCGAAGCTCGGGTCACGGAGCCTCCGGCCAGAGTTGGCGAAAGCAAAACCACTGGTGGGGCCGCTGGCGGATGGCCCACTCGATACCCTCCGCCAGGCGACGGGCGGCTTCCGCGTCGTCCCGACGACGGTCGCCGGTGGGCTCGATCTGGATCGGCGGACGGAAGACGATGCGGGACCGCTGTCGGCCTTCGCGGAAGACGAACACGGGGAGGATCGGAGCCTCGCCGAGGCGTGCCATGGCCACCAGACCCGCTGGGATCTCGAAGGGCTTGCCGAACAGCTCCACCGGGAGGGTCCGGCCGCCGGTGCGGGGCCGGTCGCTCTGCAGGGCGACGATCTCGCCGCCCCGCAGGTAGCCGAGGAGCCGGGTGGCGAAGGAGGGGTCCGCGGCGGCGAAGTGGAACCGCAGCCGGCGTTCCCCCCGGCGCTCGAAGAGCTCGCGGATGAAGTCCTGGGCCCGGGGATCCATCTCTTCTTCCCGCACCACGTGGACGGTGCGGGTGTCGTTCTCCGACGCGATCGACGAGCCGACCTCCCAATGGCCGAGGTGAGCGGTCGCGAGAATCAGCCCCTTGGATTCGGTGGCGCGCCAGTGTTCGAGCCCGTCCACGACGGCCTCGACCCGGCGATCGGTGCTCAGACGCTCGTAGCGCTCCGTCAGGCACCAGGCGAAGTTCCAGAAGGTGCGGTGGATCCAAATCTGGCGTCGCCACCACGGAGCGGGGCCGAGGACCGCCTCCAGGTTCGACGCGATCGCCCCTCGGATCCGCAGCAGGGTCAGGAAGAAGAACGCCGTGAACAGCTGGATCACGGGCGCCAGGGCCCAGCTAGGGAGCAGGGCGATCCCGGCTCGATGGAGACGGAACCAGAAGACGCCGGTCACGTGGAAGCGTCCGAGCACCCGGCGGGCCCAGCCGACCTCCGGGGCGTGGGGCGCGGCCGCTGCAGAACCCGGCGGCATGGGGGTGTTCGGGCGGGGCACTAACCGGCCGCCACCACCGGCCGGGACGGATCGAGGCGTTTCCCCCGCAGTCGGGCCCGCAGGCCGGCGAGGGCCTGCTCGACCTCGATACCGGCCCAGATCCTGAGCCCGCGGCCGAGGAAAGGACCCGCCGCGCCGCGGCCGACCCGGAACGCCTTACCGAAGCTGCTGCGGCCGACGTTGTGCCGTCCGTAGGTGCCGGTAAGGCGGCGCAGGCGGGCGAGGTGCCGCAGCCTCCGGGCGTAGAAGCGCATGAAGCGGTAGGCCAGGCGGGAGGGCAGGTTGTCGACGCCGAATAGGGGGTTGGCCAGGGCGTCGATCTGCTCGTACACCGGGGTGACGACGCCGACGTAGTAGAGGGCGGTGTCGAGGAGGTAGGCGCAGCGGGTCAGCTCGGAGTCGCCGAGCAGCTCGTATTTGCCCTCGTACAGCGCCCCGAGCCAGCGGTCGTAGGAGTCGACGAAGGCTCGGTCGTGGTCCCGGACCCGCTCGGCGAGGGCGTCGGGATCGAGGCGTCCGGCGAGGTCGTCGGCGAGGATCCGCGCGGTGGCGAACACCGAGATCGACGCGTGGTCGAGGCCGGGGCTGTAGAAGGGGTCGACGAAGGCGGCGGCGTCCCCCACCAGGGCCCAGCCGCGGTCCATGTAGCGGGTCGTGCGGTAGGGAAGATGGCGCAGCGCCAGGAAATCGTCGTCGACGATCTCAGCATCTTCCAACAATTCCCCGAGGCCGGCCCGCCGCGTCACGAAATCACGGTAGCGCTGCCGCAGGGGGCCGTCCCCGGGTGGCTCGAACAGACGTTTGTCGTACACCAGGCCGACGCTGGTCTCGCCGCCGGCCAGTGGAATCACCCAGCACCACCAGCCGTAGCCGCAGAAGTGGTTCGTTGCCAGGCGGCGGGACGGCACCACCGTCGCCAGCCGGTCCGCCGTCGGGTCTTTGCCGAGCACGCCGATCCCGTCGAGGTCTTTGACCCCCCTCCACCGGGCCCACAGCGCCGCCGTGGGGTGGCGATCGACCTTCTCGATGACGCCGAGCCTGCGGCCGAGGAAAGTCTGGCGCCCCGAGGCGTCGATCACCCAGCGGGTCCGCACCTCCCGCACCTCCCCACGTCCGGCTCGTGCCTTAGGGCCGACGGCGATGCGGATGCGGCTCGAGGGCCATCCGGTTTCGACGTCGATCACCTTGGCGGGGCGCAGCACCTCGACGCCCTCCTCCGCGGCGGTGGCCAGGAGGTGCTCGTCCAGGCGGGAGCGGTCCAGCTGGTAGCTGGGCAGGTCGGGGGTTTCCCCGGGGCCCACCTCGGTCATCTCGGTGAGCTTGCGATCGGGTCGATCGGTGAACCAGAAGCGGAGGCCGTGCTTGGGGAGGTGGGCCCTCGCCAGGTGATCCTGCAGACGGAGCACGCGTCCGAGGAAGCAGCCGGACACCTCCACCGTTGCCTCGCCGACCCGACGGAGGAACTTCGTCGACCGTTCCACCACGAGAACTCGGGCGTCGGGGTTCCAACGCCGCAGGAGGGTGGCGAGGCTGGAGCCGGTGAAGGCGCCGCCGATCACCACGACGTCGTAGTCAACCTCGCAGGTCCCCGGCGTCCCCCGCAGGCCCGGCCCGGGCGCGGCTGAGTGCGCGCCGGGCGTGGGATCGTCGGGGGCGGGGGAGGGATGCATGGCTCGTCTGGGGTCGTCTGCTTTGGGTTTCGCCCGGGGCCGCGGGTCGGATGCGGGGTCAGATCGAAGCGTCGGCGATCGTCGGGTGGGGGTTCTGGGCGAAGCGCGCACGGACCACCGCCCGGGCGATGCGCAGGCTGTCCACCACCGGTCGGAAGTGGCTGGTGGTTCGGCCGTCGGCGAAGCCCAATTCCACCGGCACGGTGATGATCTGGAAGCCCCGGCGGGCGGCCCGTACGACCACCGCGCTCTCGGCCTCGAACCGGGGCTCCGGCAGGCCGACGTCGGTAATGAGTCTGCGGCCGTAGAGCCGGAACCCGGTTTGGATGTCTGCGAACGGTCGGCCGGCGGCGAAGGAGATGGCCCGGGAGGACAGGCGATTGGCGGTCTGCCGCAGGCGGCTCATTTCGGCGAAGAGGTGCTCGCGGCTGCCGAGGACGAGGTCGGCGCCGGCGGCGGCTCCGAGCAGCTTCGGGACCTGCTCGGGGAGGTGCTGACCGTCGGCGTCGAGGGTTACTACGGCGTCGAAGCCACGCTCCAGCAGGATGGCGAAGCCGGCTTCGAGGGCGTCCCCCTTGCCCCGGTTGTGGGGGAAACGGTGGACCTCCGCCCCTGCGGCCCTCGCCGCCTCGGCGGTACCGTCGTCGGAGCCGTCGTCCACGACGAGGACGTCCGGCAGCACCGCGAGGCTGCGGCGAACCACGTCGCCGATGGACGCTTCGGCGCGGTAGGCCGGCACCAGAATGGCCACGGCCCGGGCGCCGCCGAGGGGGAGAGCCGGGCTCACGGGGCGCCCGCGGTTGCAGAGGCCCGGAGGCCCTCGACGAAGGACGCCATGTCGGCGACGGTCGCCAGCGCCGACTGGTCGATCTCGGCGCTGTCGATGGCGAAGCCGTACTCTTTTTCCAA
>JBCDIS010000373.1:0-3613 GCA_038748685.1 Acidobacteriota bacterium
GGAACGGTGACGGTGACCACGGTCGGTTCCACCACCTGCACAAGGGGGTCCGGCGGTGTCAAGGATACGGTTTCGCTGAAGGTCCTGGCGTGGCCGTCCAGGCTGACGAGGGCGGTCAGATCCTCCAGCGGCTCAACGCGGGAGCGGGGGCCGCTGATCTTGACCTGGGCCGGCCGGACGGTGGGCTCACCGTGATGGGCGCCGGCGGAGGGCTCGCCGTAGAGCTGGACGCGGATCGGCACAAAGGCCTCTGCCCGCGGCTCCACCCGGATGGTGAATCGATTCGGTTCGACCGACAGCACCTCGAAAGTGCCGGGGATGTTGAATTGGACGTCGTTGGTGTCGAGCACGATCTCGGTGGCCCCGGCCCGACCTTCGGGAATCGTCGCCTTGACCTCGACGGTGAAGACCGAGAGCTGGGAGATGTCGTTCGCCGGACCGCGGACCGCCACCTTCACCGTTTCGAGACGGTCGTAGGAGACGATGCCCGCGGAGGGGGCACCGTAGGTCACCTGCGCCTCCACGACCCGTTCGGAGAGGGTCGCCTGCTCGTACACGGTGAATTTGATCACCAGGGCGATGGCGAAGGCGAGCAGAAAGAGTGGGACGTGGAGATTGCGGATCAAGGGGCCCCGGCCTCCGCGGCGGCGGCCGTCCCGTCGTCCTTGGACCGCCGCTTGCGGACGAGCACTCGCTGCGGATCGTCGTCGGCGGAGTCGGACAGCAGGTACTTGTACAGCAGGGTGCGTAAGGTCCCCGTGCTCAGACGCCTTTCCATGTCACCGCCGACGACCACGGAGATGGCGCCGGTCTCCTCCGACACCACGAGGGCTAGGGCGTCGGTCTCTTCGGAGATCCCCAGGGCCGCGCGGTGGCGGGTTCCCAATTCGCTGGAGAGCTCGGAGCCGCGGGTGAGGGGAAGAAAACAGCTGGCGGCGGCCATTCGGTCCCCCTGGATGATCACCGCGCCGTCGTGGGTGGGGGTGTCCGGATGGAACACCGAAATCAGCAGATCCATGGAGACGATGGCGTCCATCTGGATGCCGTTCTCGATGTAGTTGCGGAGGCCCTCCCGCCGCTCGAAGACGATCAGGGCGCCGATCTTTCGTTCCGAGAGGGTGCTGGCGGCGAGCACCACGTCGTTGAATAGATCCCCCACCTCTTCCCGGGCGGCGAAACCCCAGAACGGTGTACGCCCGAAGCTGGCGAGGGCACGCCGGATCTCGTGTTGGAAGAGGACGATGATGGCCACCGGCAGGATGATGAAGAAGTTCTCAAGGGTGGTTTCGAGGGCCGGCAGGCCGAAGGCGCGGGCGCTGGTATAGATCAGGACCAGCACGAGGATGCCGAGGATGACCTGCACCGCCCTTGTGCCCCGAATCAGCAGCAGGAGGTAGTACAGCACCGTCGTCACCATCAGGAGGTCGAGGAGATCCTTCCAGTTGGAGACGGGCTCGAGGAATTCGATGAAGGATTCGAGGGACATGACGACGCTGAGGATGGCGGCTAGCGGCCTTTGGTTCCGGGCCCAAGGCCCTTATTCTATCGCACTTAGAACCTTCAAGAGTTGCACCGTTTCGAACACGTCGTGAACGCGGAGGATCGATGCGCCGCCCCGGGCCGCCGCCGCCGCCGCCGCCAGGCTGCCGCCCAGCCGGCGATCGGGGGGGGCATCGTGGATCTTGGCGATGAAGCTCGTGCGGCTGGCCCCCACAAGAACCGGATGACCGAGGGCCACCAGGTCGGGAACGTGGCGCAGCAGCGCCAGGTTGTGCTCCAGGGTCTTGCCGAAGCCGATTCCGGGGTCGAGGATGATCTGGTCTCGGCCCACCCCCGCCGAAACGGCTCGCTCGACGGCGGCCGCCAGCTCCGATCCCACCTCGGCGACCACGTCGTCGAAGTGGATCCTGCGCTGCATGGTGGCCAGGTCGCCGCGGCTGTGCATAGCCACCACGGGGCAGTCGGCCTCGGCGACGGCGGCGAGGAGATCGTCGTCCGCGAGTCCCCCCACGTCGTTGATCCAATCGGCCCCCGCTTCCAGGACGGCCCGTGCCACGGGGCCTTTGCGAGTGTCGACGGAGAGGATCGCCTCCGGCAGGAGGATCCGGAGACGCTCCAAGACCGGCAGGAGGCGACGGAGCTCTTCGTCCACCGCGACCTCGGCGCAGCCGTCTCCGTAGACTCCGCCCCCGGGGCGGGTGGACTCGGCTCCGAGGTCGAGGATCTCAGCCCCTTCCTCGACGAGGCGGAGGGCGTGGTCAACGGCGTTCTGCGGATCGAGCCAGCGGCCGCCGTCGCTGAACGAGTCGGGGGTGATGTTGACCACCCCCATCACCCAGGGTAAGGATCGCCCCTCAGCGGCGAAGGCCGAGGCCCTGGAGGGCCCCGGAGACTCGCTTTGAGGTCCTTTGTCCGTAGGCCCTTTCCGTCGAGATCCGAGGGCTCGGGACGCGGTCACGGAGCCGTGCTTTGGGTCGGTTCCAAGGTGTTCCGGCTCGACCCTAGGACGTCGCAGGGGAGGGTAGGGAGCCGCCGGCGAGTCCGCCTCCCTCCGCCACCTCGTCGGAGGTCGAGGGCGCCTCGTCCACCCGCGGACTCTCCGCGGCGTCCGCCGACTCGCGACGCTCACGGAGGCGTTTTATGTCCTCCGGCGCTAGGTCCTGTCCGGTGATCTCGTGGATGAGGTCATAGACCTCCCAGCCGTCGAGGGATTCGCGGGACAGCAGCTCCCGGGTCAGCCGTTCGAGCACCTCACGGTGCTCGGTGAGGATCTGCCGCGCCTCTTCCAGGCCGGTGTTCACCAGACGGCCGATCTCGCGGTCGATCTCCACCGCCGTCGCCTCGCTGTAGTCGGGGCGCTTGACGTAGTCACGGCCCAGGAACACCGGTTCCTCGGTATGGCCCAGGGAAAGGGGTCCTAGTTCCGACATGCCCCAGTCGCAGACCATCTGACGGGCGAGGCTGGTGGCCCGCTCGATGTCGTTGCCGGCGCCGGTGGTGATGTCGCCGCTTTGGCTGATCTCCTCGGCCACCCGTCCCCCCATCAGCATCGCGATCTGGCTCTCGACGTAGGTCCGGCGGTAGGTGTGCTTGTCCTCGGTGGGCAATTGCATGGTCAGGCCGAGGGCGCGACCGCGGGGAATGATGGTCACCTTGTGGACGGGGTCGGTGCCGGGCCGGAAAGCGGCCACGAGGGCGTGTCCGGCCTCGTGGTAGGCGGTGATCTCCTTCTCCTCGTCCGTGAGCATCAGGGTCTTGCGCTCGACCCCCATGACGACCTTGTCCTTGGCGTATTCGAAGTCCTCCATCTCCACTTTGCGCTTGTCGCGACGGGCGGCGATGAGGGCGGCTTCGTTCACCATGTTGGCGAGGTCGGCGCCGGCGAAGCCCGGCGTACCGCGGGCGATCACCTCGAGCTCGACGTCGCCGGACATCGGGATGTTCTTGGTGTGGACCCTGAGGATGCCGAGGCGGCCCTTGATGTCGGGGCGGTCGACGACGATGCGGCGGTCGAAGCGGCCGGGGCGTAGGAGCGCCGGGTCGAGGACATCGGGCCGGTTGGTGGCGGCGATGAGGATCACGCCCTCGTTGGTCTCGAATCCGTCCATCTCCA
>JBCDIS010000374.1:0-3566 GCA_038748685.1 Acidobacteriota bacterium
CGGCCACCTCGGAGCGCACGTCGTTGAGCAGAAGGGTCTTGGCCGAACCGGAGTGCAGCACCGAGATCGCGATGCTGGTCCCAACCCAACCTATGCCAATAATGCCGATCGTCGTTTTCATCTCGCTCCCCGATTGAGCGCACGGCGCCGGTGCGTGGATGATTGGCAGCGTCGGCAGGATACCGCATTCGTAGGCCACAGCCTCCGGGTTTCCGAGCAGGCTGGGGGATGGAACACGCGGGCCGGCGCGGGCGCCGGCCCGCGTTGGGTCATGCGGCCCGCACCGGGGGGACCTGGGGACGGGTCGACCCGTGGGCGTACCGAGAGCCGGACACCGCGCGGGAGAATCGCAGCTCCCCGGTGGCGCCGTCATAGGTGCCGACGACCTCGATGGGGATCGTCCCCCGGGTGGCGGCGGCGGCGAGTTGGAAGCGCACCTCGGCCCCGTCCACGGTGCCCCGGCCGACGTAGCGCCGACGCCCGGAGGAGGCGAGGACCGCGATGTCGAATCCGCTTTCGTCATCGTTGGGCCTCGTCAGCACCAGGTGGCTGGCGAAGGTGTCCTCCTCTTCGTGCCGCGCCGCCGCTAGGATCATGGGGACCGCGCGGCCCGTCGCCAGCCGCCCCAGGGAGGACGCCGATTCGAAGTCGACGCTCCAAAGGGCCAGCATGTCCACCCCGCCACAGTGGAGGGGGTGGAGGCGCTCCCCCGACAGGGGTGCCGGCTGGGGCTCCAGCGACAGGGCATGGAGCCGCGCATCGAGGTCCCCGATCTCCTCCGCCTCCAGCCGGATCTCCTGCCCCTCCGCGGGTGCGGGGAGGGTTCCCGCCCCTTCCAAGGGGTCTTCCCCGGAGACGGCAAGATCGTGCCGGTGGGCGAGGAGGTGCCGCGCCAGGCGCCGGGCACGACGGGTCCTGGGTCCCAGATCGGCGGGGTCCACGCGGTCGACGGGGCCGAAGGCGGAGGCGCCGCCGACGGCACCGAGGCCGAAGAGGACCCCCGCCGTCACGAGGTCGTCGGGATCCCCGAGGGCCGCCACCAGCGCTCCCTCCGCCGCCGGCCCTTCCGCCAACGCTAGATCCCGTGCCACTTGGTGGCGCAACGCCGACCCCCGGGAGCGATCCCCCAGCACGGCGCGGAGAACCTCCCCTTTGCGTTCGTGGGTTTCGAGGCGGAACTGTCTAAGAGCCTCCAGCGGCGCCGCCGCGGTGCTCCGTCCCTCCAGCACCGCGATCATCTCGTCGACGGTGATGGGTGTGCGGTCGATGTAGTCGTCTTTCATCGTTCTGTACCGTTTCTAGATGGTGGAGCAGCCCGTCAGCACGGCGCCTGCACGATGTGGTGGTTCGCCATGTTTCCGCCCTGCCAGTCGGTGAGGTCCACGGAGGTCCTCGAGTTGTTGGCTTCGTCCGACTGGCACATGAGGTTGTCCCGCTGGTTGTTGCGGTGTCCCAACCCGAGGTAGTGCCCCACCTCGTGGGCCATGGTGCGCGCGATCTGGTCGCGGTCGGCGTGGTTCTTCATCGTGACGAGGCCGTCCTTGCCGCTGCCTTTGCCGTTCTCGTCGGGGCCGCCCGGTGGTGCGAGGCCCAAGAAACCGTTCACCTGGTGGGGCACGAAGACGTCGATGCCGTCGTTGGGCACGGTCCAGTCCCCCACCAAGTCCCAGACGTCCGCGTTCGAGTTGATGATTGCGAAGCCGCCAGCCTGGGCGGCGGTGATCTCATGGTGCTGGACCCGGGCGATCTCGAGATCCTGCTGGCGGAAGATCAAACGGGTGCGGTGGACGGCATAGTCAACGTCCGACTCGTCCCCCGGTCCCCAGATGTCGATCCCCACTTTGATGATGTTGAGGTGGACCCGCGGATTCCGCAGCCGGTCCGCGCGGTCCCGCAGGCTCACCTCGGTGGCGATCCCCGTCGGGTCCGGCGGCAAGGTCCGAAGGTCCATGCCCATCATGTCCCGCAGCACGGAACGGGGGGAGTCGAAGGTGGTCACGCCGACGCAGCCTCCGATGTGATTTCGTATCGAGATATCCATGTCGAATCTCCTCGTTGGCGGTTCTCGGGACGTATCACTGCAGGACGACGAGCATGGGCACCATGCCGGTGCCTCCGTCGAAGCCGGCGAGGGCCTTGCCGAGGACGGCGCCGTGGGACCGCTTCGGATCGTCGGCCTTCATGGCGTGGCCCGGGGTGGGGGAGGTGGTCAGCAGATCGCCGGTGGCGATGGCGCCGAAGGCGGCGTCCACTTTGACGAAGACCTTGCCCATGAGGGCCACCGGGAGGCGATGGGTCGAATCGTCCTGCTTGTCCATGATGATGCCGGGACGGTAGTCGCCGGCGCCGGAAATGGCCCCCGCGACGCGGCGGTCGTAGGCTTCTGTGCAGGGCACCAGCTTGCCGTCGTCGTCGAGCACCATCACGGTCCCGGGCTCCACCTGGGCCATCACCGCCTCACGGACGTCGAAGTCCTCGGCGAAATCAGCGTTGCGCAGGACGATGTCGCCGTTGCCGCCGTCGAGGTGGATGGTGGCGGTGGAGCCGTCGGCCTGGTTTCCCCCGGAGGCAAAGAGCAGGATGTCCCCCTCCTCGCCGTTGCCGCCGAAGTAGCCGTTGGCGGTGTCGGCGTCGAGGTGGATGCGGCGCTCCCCCGCTCCGGAATTGAGCAGTAGATCTCCGTCGTTGCCGCCGCCGCCGAGCCTCAGGTTACCGGCGGCGCCGTCGAAGGCGACGGTGGCGTCGGCGGTGGTGGCGTTGTCCCCGTCGGCGGCGTAGAGGTAGAGATTCCCTTCCTCCCCGTTGCCACCGATGTGGGCGGTGGCCGTGTGGGACCGCAGGCGGATCCGATTTTCCCCGTCGCCGTTTCGCAGGTAGACGTCGCCGAAGATGCCGCCGCCGCCGGCGACCACCTCGCCCTGAGCCGCGTTGAGGTGGATCGCCGCCTGGGAGGCGGTAAAGTTGTTTCCGGCGCTGGGATAGAGCAGGACGTCGCCGTCCTCGCCGTTGCCGCCGACGTGGACGTTGCCATCGCTACTCATCAGGCGAACGCGGTTGCTGCCGTCGCCGTCCCGCAGGTAGAGCTCCCCGCCCACACCGGCACCTCCGGCGGTCATAGAGCCGGTACTGGCGGCCAGCCGAATCACCGCCTGGCCCGAGGTCTCGTTGTCCCCGGACGACGGGTATACATGGACCTCGCCAGAGTTGCCGTTGCCGCCGACGTGGGCGCTGCCGGTGGCGGCGTCCAGGCGCACGCGGGCGTCGAACGAAGATGCGCGGACCAGGATCTGCCCGTTGACGCCGTCGCCTCCGGCGCGGATCGCACCGGATCCGCCGTCGATCCGCACCGACGAGCCGTTGGTGGACTCGTTGTCCCCCGAGGCGGGGTAGAACCGCAGCTCCCCTTCCTCGCCGTTGCCGCCGAGGTAGCCGGTGGCGCTGTGGGCGCGGAACCGAATGGTGTTCGAGCCGGTGGGCTCCCGCAGGTAAAGATCCCCGCCGAGGCCGAGGCCGCCGGCATCGATCGCAGCTTGGGCCCCGTGGAGCCGAATCGCCTCGGCGCCAAC
>JBCDIS010000375.1:0-3546 GCA_038748685.1 Acidobacteriota bacterium
CACGCCTCGGGGGGAGGAGAGGTTCTTCAGGTCCGGTGGACCGTACCTTCCGTGGAGGCAAACTCGCGTCGAGGAAGAACTTAGGAGTCGAGGCCCCTTAGAGCTCCACCGGATCCAGGCAACCGACGACGTCGTTGCGGGGATTGTTCACCAGGCGGCTGACGGGGGTCAGTTCGAGGTACTCCTCGGGGACCGATTTCAATACGGATTCCAGCAGGTCCCGATCGCGGACGTCGGGGTCGAGCCAAAGGTCCCGGGCCCCATCCCGAAGAATCACCGGCATGCGGTCGTGGACCTCCGCGACCCGGTCGTTGGGGCCTGTCGTGAGCACGGTGCAGGATTCGATGGGGGCCTCCCCCTTATCCCAGCGCTCCCAGAGCCCGGCGAAAACGAAGGGCCGCCGCTCCGGGCGGTGGATGTGGAAAGGCTGCTTACCGCCGGAGACCTTCTTCCATTCGTAGAAGCCGTCGGCGGGGATCAGGCATCGACGGCTCTTGAAAGCGCTGCGGAAGGACGGCTTCTCTGCAGCGGTTTCGGACCGGGCGTTGATCATCCGGTTGCCGATCGAACGGTCCTTTGCCCAGAAAGGAATCAGGCCCCAGTGCAGGAACCCCAGCCTCCGAGCGCCGTCGACACCCTGGCGGATGGCCGGTACGCTCTGGGTCGGAGCGATGTTGTAGCGCGCCGGCAGCTCACCGCCCCCGCCGTCCTGGACCTGTAGCTCCTGCAGTAGATCCCCGGGGTCGGTCAGGGTGTAGCGTCCGCACATCTCGATCGCCTCTCCTTGTCAACCGCCGGCGGCGGCGTCTGTGATGTCGCTCGAATCTGGGGTCTGCTTCGGCTCGGGCCCACCTTCGCCCCGCAGCCCTTCCAGGCTGAAGTCGTCCACCCGTACAGCCTCCCGGCGGGCGGCGGCGGCCCGCTCCAAGGCTCTTCGACCTTCGGCATCGAGGATCGCCGCGGCCTCCGCCTCGTCGAGGATCCCGTCCACCGGGCGCCGGGGCAGGCGGCCGTCCCCCATGGCCCGCCGGACCTCGGCTTCGAGGGGGGCGGTTTCGGCGGTGAGCCTCAGGGCCCTCTCCAGGGTCCCGAGGGCCGAACCCTCCTCGATGAAGAGGCCCGAGGTCAGGCGATCCCGCTGGTCACCGGGGCGTTGGAGCAACTGTGCGACCTGGCCGCCGAGGCGGTCCGAAGGCCCCTTGCCCAGGGGATTGAGACGGGCCCACCAGAGGATCGGGCCGCGCACCAGGGGCCCGATCAAGGGGGCTTCGAAGTTGGCGAAGATCCCTTCGAAGGCCTCCTGGATCTGTGAGAGGCCGTGCTCCGCCGCCCAGCGGACTAAAGGCAGGTCTTCTTGGCGCCGGCCCTCCGCTTCGAACCGCCGCAGGGCCGCGAAGGTGAGGTAGCACCAGGATAGTGCGTCGGCGAATCGGCCGGTGAGCTTTCCCCGGAGCTTCAGCCCGCCGCCGTAGACTGCCATGGCGAGGTCGCTCCACAGCGCCAGCCTGGCGGATGCCCAGACCAGGCGGCGGTGGTAGCGCGCGGTGGCACTTCCCACCGGCGTCCGCACCAGGCGTCCGCGGGTTAAGCCGTGGATCACCGTGCGGGCCAAGCTGCCAACGGCATGGGTGATCTGACCAAGGAGAGCGCGTCTGAACCTGGGGAGATCGTCGTTCCGGATCGCTTCGAGCAGGTCGTGGGCGTGGGGATGGCATCGCAATGCGCCCTGTCCGAAAACGATGAGGGTCCGCGTTAGAATATTGGCGCCTTCGACGGTGATACCGATGGGGGCGGCGGCATAAGACTCCGACATCAGATTGCGGGGTCCCCTGCAGATGGCTGCGCCCCCCAGGACGTCCATCGCATCGAGGGTCGCCCGCCGGCAGATCTCGGTGGCGTTGTATTTGCAGATCGCCGAGATCACGGCCGGCCGATGTCCCCGGTCCACCGCGCCACAGGTGAAGACCCGCATCGCCTCCATCAGGTAAGCAAGGCCACCGAGCCTCGCCAGGGGCTCTTCGACACCCTGGAACCTGCCGACGGGAAGTCCAAACTGACGGCGGACGGCGGCGTAGCCTCCGGCGACCCGAGCGGCGTGTTTGACCCCCACGGTGGCCTGGGCGGGAAGGGAAATGGCCCGGCCCCCGGAGAGGGCGTCCATCAGCATCTGCCAGCCGTGCCCCGCTTGTTTGACGCCCCCGAGGATCTGGGAGGCGGGGACCACGACGCCGCGGCCTCGGGTGGGACCATTGGGGAAAGGTAGACCGAGGGGGTCGTGACGGCGACCGATATCGACCCCTGGCAGGTCGGTGGGCACCAGCGCGCAGGTGAGTCCGACGTCGCAGCCCTTACCCAAAAGACTCTTCGGGTCTTCGAGGCGGAACGCCAGACCGAGGAGGGTGGCGATGGGTGCCAGGGTGATGTAGCGCTTGTCCCAGTCGAGACGTAGGTACGGGGCCCCGTCGTCGCCCCGGAAGACCTCGCCCCTGGAACGAATCGACGCTGCATCCGAGCCGGCCTCGGGTTCGGTGAGGGCGAAACAGGGGATCTCTTCGCCGGTCGCGAGTCGGGGCAGGTAGTGCCGCTTCTGATCTTCGGTGCCGACTTCCAGGAGGAGCTCCGCGGGGCCCACGGAATTCGGGATCAGCACCACCGAGGAGAGGGAAGGGGAGCGGCTCGCCAGCTTTCCGAAGATCGCGCTCTGGGCCAGGGCGGAGAAGCCGTGCCCTCCGAAGTCCGTCGGGATGCCTAGGCCGAAAAACCGGTGGCGGCGAAGCAGCGCCCACACCGGTTGGGGGATCTCCTTGGTGCGTCCGAGTTGGTCAGGGTCGAGGGCTCGGCAGACCTCCACCACTGGGCCGTCGAGAAAGGCCCGCTCGCGCTCCATCAGCTCCGGATAGGGTTCCCCCTGCATACGCCGAAGATCGGGGCGACCCGAGAACAGGTCCCCATCGAGCCAAACGTCTCCGGCGGCGAGGGCCGTACGCTCGGTGGCCGACATGGCCGGAGCGATCCCCTGCCGGCGGAGGGTGCGCAGAAGCAATCGAAACATGGCGTCTCCCGCAGATCGAACGCTTCGAGTGTATCTAGCTGTCGCCGCATCGTCACGTCGTCGGTGAACGTTCCGACACCGTAGGTGGCCGGCTCGGCTGCGAGACGAGAATGATGTGGTAGCATACGCGTGATCACTTTGGTTCAGGTCCGGCCCAGTCCCAGTGCAAACGATGAACTCCCCATGACGTCGAATGTCCACAGCGCTGCCGCGAGACGCCGTGGCCTTTGGGCCCGCACCCGGACGCCCTCCCGGGTCTGGAGGAGGAAATCCTCAGAGATAGGGAGTTTTATGGGAGTTTCCCTTGTCTTTTCTAGAAATTTGCAGGAAGTGGCGACCCTGGAGGGGTGCAGCGCATCGCAGAACGTGCATAATAGAGTCACGTCAGAGAATGGAACGGTTTTTGCTGTCTTCTTGAGTTGGAACGTGAATTCTCAAAGGAAGGCAACATGACAACGACGCGCGACATCGATCAGCGTTTCTCGTTAGCGGGC
>JBCDIS010000376.1:0-3528 GCA_038748685.1 Acidobacteriota bacterium
CGCTCGAGCCCGAGGTTGGACATTACTGTGGAAACCAAGGTGTCGGCGGCGAGACGTTCTTGCTCGGCCCAACGGGTCGCGATGAGACCCATGTTCGAGCCCGGATTATAGCGGTCCCGGGGGGTGGACGCAGTTTCGGACCCACTATGCCGCAATGCGGCAGATATGCTAGCTTGGTGGTTCGTCGACCTGGAGGACTCCCGGATGCCCGTCATCGAGATCGCCAACACCGACCCCAAGCCCGCCCTCCCCAGGGCGTCCCTACCCACCCCGGCGGACTCGTCGCCGGAGGCCATGGACCGCGCCCTCACCGAGCTCGCCGGCAACCTGGAGGGTTGGACGGCGGTGCCGATTCCCGACCGGCGGGCGATCCTACAGGAGCTGATCCACGACGTCGCCGCCGTCGCGCCGCGGTGGGCGGATCTGTGTCGCCGGGCGGAGGGCATCGCCCCCCAGGTCCCCACCGCGGGGGAGGAATGGCTGGTGGGCCCCTACATGGTGTTGCGCAACCTCCAGCTCCTGGACCGCGCCTTGGGCGGGATCGAGCGCTGCGGCCACCCCGCCGTCCCCGGACCGGTGCGCCGACGGCCCAGCGGCCAGGTGACGGCCCAGGTGTTTCCAGACACGGTATGGGACCGGGTCTTCTACGCCGGCGTCACCGCCGAGGTGTGGATGGATCCGGAGGTCCGGCCCGAAGACCTCGCCGAGACCCAGGCCGTCCACTACGCCCGCGGCGACTCCGCCGGCGGGGTCAGCCTCGTGCTCGGCGCCGGCAACGTGTCCTCCATCGGGCCGATGGACGCCCTCTACAAGCTATTCGTCGAGAACCAGGTGGTGATGCTCAAGATGCATCCGGTCAACGCCTACCTCGGCCCCTTGATTCAAGAGGGTTTCCAGGCGCTGGTGGATTGGGGGGTCCTGCGCCTCGCCTACGGCGGTGTGGACGTCGGCGGTTACCTGTGCAGCCACGAAGACGTCGACGAGATCCACATCACGGGCTCCGACAAGACGGTGGAGGCGATCGTTTTCGGAGCCGGTGAGGAGGGACGACGCAACAAGGCGGCGGGGCGTCGGATCAACACCAAACCCATCACCAGCGAGCTCGGCAACGTCTCACCGGTGATCGTCGTCCCCGGCCCTTGGAGCCCGAAGGACCTCGCCTACCACGGCGAGAACATCGCCTCCATGCTCACCAACAACGCCGGCTTCAACTGCAACGCGGCGCGGGTCTTGATCCAGCACCGCGGCTGGGGGCACCGGGGGGCGCTGTGGGATCAAGTGCGCCGGGCCGTCGACGCCGTCCCCACCCGCCACGCCTACTACCCGGGGGCCGCCGAGCGGTACGAAGACTTCGTGTCCAGCGCCGACGACGCCCTGGAGCTGGGCCTGCCGGTCCGGGATCTCGAGCTGCCCTGGGCGCTGATCCCGGACGTCGACCCGGAGAAGGGGGACTCCCTCTACTTCCGCAGGGAGGCGTTCTGCGGGGTGATGTCGGAAACCGCCCTCGACGCCGCCTCGCCGGCGGAGTTCTTGGACCGCGCCGTGGAATTCTGCAACGACACCCTCTGGGGCACCCTCAACGCCACCGTGATCGTCCACCCCAAGAGCTTGGCGGATCCGGAGACCGCCGCCGCCTTCGAGGGGGCCCTCGAAGGGCTGCGCTACGGCACCGTGGCGGTCAACTGCTGGGCGGCGGTGGGCTACGGCCTGGTGATCTCCCCTTGGGGCGCCTACCCCGGCCACGACGTCGACGACATCCAGAGCGGAAGCGGCTTCGTCCACAACACCCTGATGTTCGACCGCATCCAGAAGACGGTGGTCCGCACGCCGTTCCGCATGAGCCCCAAGCCCCTGTGGTTCTCCAGCCACGCCACGGCCCTGGAGATGGCCCGCAAGGTCACCGAGTTCGAAGAGGATCCCTCCGTCCTCAAGCTGCCGGGGATCTTCTGGGAAGCCCTGCGGGGCTGAGTTCCCCCCGGCGCGTACCCAAGTACCGGAACCGGGGATTTGACGGTCCAAATGCCCTGCAGAGGTCCGTTCAGGCATGCCCGTGGTAATGTCGGAGTGGCATCCAAGTCCATGTCCCTCGGCCCTTCTCGACCTCGATTGCACCGCTACGAGCGTCTAAAGGGCCCCGGTACCGGCACCCGCCGAATGCGGAGAGCACCGCTTCGGAGGTCTTTCTCACCCTCATATGTATTGTTTTCACATCGCACTTCACGAGGAGACCCGAACCATGGTCGATCGTAGATCCCGCTGGAGGCCGAGGAGCCTCCGGCGACCGGCAATGCTGCTAGCCGCCTTGCTCTCCTTAATCTTGACGGGACCGCTCGGCGCCCAGACCCCCAAAGGCGAGCCGTTCCAGATCAACACGACCCCCGTCGATTTCAGCGCCAACCCCGCCGTGGCAGGGGCCGACGGAGAATTTCTCGTCGTATGGCAGGGCTCTGGACTTCGGGCCCAGAGACTCGACGCCTCCGGACGCCCGCTGGCGGCAGAGATCGAGGTGCTCGAAACCGCCCCTGGCAACCACGAAGTCGCCATGCAGCCAGACGGTGACTTCTTGGTGGTCTGGACCGACGACACCGTCGACTCGATCTCGACTCAGCTCTTCGCGGCCGATGGAACCCCCAAGACCGATGCTCAAGAGGTTGCCTCCTACGGGGACCTCAAGTCGGTCACGACGGACACCGAGGGCCGCTTCGTCATCGTCTACGAAGACTACGGATACCTTTACACAAAAGACATCCAAGTCCGCCGCCTCGACGCTGACGGCCAATTCCTCGGCGCAGAGGTGAGGGCCGGCGGCGGCCAAAACTCCGACGTCGCCGCGACAAACGACGGCGGATTCGTGGTTGCTTGGACTTGGTATACCAACTACATCCCCCTTGAGAACACGCTTGTCCGCAAGTACGACGCCGACGGCCAACCCATCACTTCGAGTCGCTCGGTCCGCGAGTTTGCGTCCAGAAGCCTGAAGGTGGCTTCGACCCCCGACGGCTTCGCCCTAGATTGGTTGGACAGGGAGATCGAGACCCAGTTTTTCGGGTTCGACTACAGCGCTCAAGGGCCGTTGGTAGAGCTCCTACCCCACAAAACCCCAGAGTCCTACTTTCTCGACATGGCCTCAGACGCCGACGGCCGGTTGGTGAACACTTGGTACCGGAACAACGGAACCTTCTCCCGTACCGCCATGGAGGGCGGCGCCACCCTCGGCGATACGTTCCGGCTCGACACCGGCACCCAGTCCTACTGGCCGCGGGTCGCCAACGCCGCTGAAGGGCGGTTCCTATCCACGTTCCTCAGCGAAACCTCCACCGCCGAGGGCACCCCCGTCATCAGCATCCAGGGACGCCTCCTGGTGGACGAGGATCTCTTCGCAGACGGCTTCGAAGGCGGCGGCCCTCTGGCGTGGGGCCACGTCACCGGCGTTCCCGGCTGCCTGCCGGCGGCCCAGCTCGACTGCGGCGATCCGGTGGTCCGAGGCGACACCAACGGCCCGGGGACCACCCGGGTGCTGGAGAACTA
>JBCDIS010000377.1:0-3424 GCA_038748685.1 Acidobacteriota bacterium
CCGCGTATGGGGGGGGGGGGTCGCGGGGCGCCCGGGGCGGGTGGGGCGGGGGCCCCCGGGTTTCTACACCGGGGGGGCCAACCCCGGCCTTCTTGTCGTCACGACCGAAGGGGCGGTGCTTGTCTTCTGTTCTGGGCCAACCTAGAGTCTTCCTAGACAGACGGAGGACTTTCGAATGCAAGACGACAACGCCGACCACCTTCTGCTACCCGACGAGGCGACCCTCGAGGCTCTGGTTCGAGGGTTCTACACCCGCGTCCAGGGGGATCCTCTGTTGGCCCCGGTCTTCGGTCCCAAGCTCGAAGGACACTGGGACGAACATATGGCGACCATGGTGGACTTTTGGTCGTCCGTCCTGCTGGCCACCGGTCGCTATCGGGGGCGGCCGCTGGCGATCCACGGGGAGCTGGGGGAGATCACCCCCGCCATGTGGGACCGCTGGCTCCAGCTCTTCGGAGCCACCGCCGAGTCCCTCTGCCCGACGCCGATGGCGGAGCTGATCGTTTCGAGGGCGCGGCAGATCGCCGGCCACCTGTCCCGCAGCCTCGCCCGCCGCGGGGAACCCTTGGCCGGGAGGGTTCCCTGGGCTTCCGACCGCCGGGACGAGGAAAAGGGGAGGGTTCCGGTACGGGGGCGATCCGGGAAGCCCCGCGGGCCCCCGGATCGCTAGCGGACGGTTGCGGTCGGTGACTTATTCGACCGCAATGGAGTCCGAAGGGCAGGTTCTATCGCACCCGGAACTCCAGCAGTCGATACAGCAGGACAGAGAGCCCGTGCAGGAGCCCCAAAGGCAGTTGCCGAGGTCGGTGCAGGTGCTGCTGCAGAAGCAGATTTCGCGCTTGCCCTCACCGCCTCGGCCTTTAGGCTACGGACCTGCGATGGAGGCGGGGCAGTTGCTGTCGCAGCCGGAGCTCCAGCAATCGATGCAGCAGGACAGGGAACCGGAGCAGGAGCCCCAGATACAGTTGCCGAGGTCGGTGCAGGTTCCGCTGCAGAAGCAGACCTCGCGCTTGCCCTCACCGCCGTGGGTCCAGAGATCCTCGCTGGAGATTCCGTCCTCAGAGGCCCAGAAGGGCACGAAATCCGACTTCAGAGTGGCCTCAGCCTGGCTCAGGTCAGCGGTGTCCTGCTCGACGGCCTGGGCGACGGTGGCGATCTCGGCCTGGGGCTGTTCCTGGGTCGGGGCGTCTGCCCAGGCCGAAGCCGCGCAGAGAAAGAGGGCGATGCACAGAGCGGACATGGTCTTCATGCGTTTTCTCCGTTCAATGACGTTGTTCGAGGTCAAAGACAACGGGAAAATCGTAGCAGCGGGGCGCGAAGGGTCGGCGACCCTTGGGGCGACCCTGGAAAAGGGTGGGGCGAGCGCGGTGGTCTGTGGTGCAAGCGTGGAGGAAGCCGGGGCAAGCGCTGTCGCCCCGGCCCCGCCGACGGGCCTCGATCGCGGCTCAGAACCGCAGCACGAGGGAGGCGAAACCGCCCTCGAACTCGAGGTCTAGGGGAATGTCGTCGATGGTCCCGTCGATCTGCAGGCTGCGGTAGCCGACGCCGAGGCCGAGGGTCTCGGTGGCGAAGAAACGCAGGCCCGCTTCGGCCTCGGTGAGGTCGGCGTCGTCCCCCTCCACCAACACCGAGACCTCGGCGAACACCTGGAACCTGGAGGTCGGCTGGATTTCCACGAGGCCGCCGACGGCGCCGAAGGCCCCCTCGAACTCGTCGGCGAACTGGACCGACTGACCGAGGGCGCTGAGGCGAATCGATGCGTCCCCACGGACCCCCTTGGCCTCCGCGAAGGGGCCGATCCTCACTTTCCCCTGGGGGGATTCGTATTGCCAGCCGAGGGCGAGGTTGGCGTACTCGAAATCGAGGACGCCGTCGGTCGCCACCCGGAGGCCGAGGTCGACGGTGCCGAGCACCACGTCGAGGTCGGCGGTGCCGGTGCCGGCGGACGACAGATTCTGGAAGCGGCCGCGGAGGAAGAACCCGGCCCCGGGACGGATCGTCAGGCGGCCCTCCAAGGATTCGTCCACGTCGAGGCCGAGATCCCGTTCCAGATCCAAGTCGACCTGGACCCCTTCGAAGGTCGCCGACCCGCCGCCTCCGAGGGTCGGTGCCCAGTAGCGGGCTTCGAGCTCCAGCCAGTCGGCGGCCGCCGGCGCCGCGAAGGCGAAGGCGAAGGCAAAGGTCGCCGCGGTCCAGGCGAAGACCCTCGCGGCCTGGGCGAGGCCCCTCGGGGCGGCGGGGGTCTCGAACATAGGGGTTTGGGGGTCCGGCATGTGGGGGGTGCCTCCGTCGATGATCGTGGTGGGTGGCCGCGGCGCGGTCCCGTGCCGCCCGAAGCCGCCCGAGCTTAGCCTGAAATCCCTCGGGGCCGACCTTCAATGCGGCGGTTGCGGGGCGAAGGCGCGGGGAACCTCAGCCGCGAGGGAAGAGCGGGCTGGCCGGCGAGGGAGACGCGGAAGCCGAAGACCCCGAGGGCGACGACCCCGAGCAGGGCCATGAGGGCTCCGGCGGCGTACCAGGACGACAGATCGAGGGTGAGGGGATGGCTGGAGAGCCAGGCCGCGCACACCGTGGACGTCGCCGCCGCCAGGGCGCCGAATCGGGAGAGCACGAAGAGCCAAAGCCCGCTGGATCCGGCGGCGGTCACCATGTCCGGTACGAGGGCACCGGTCCCGGGGAAGAACAATCCCGCCAGGAGAAAGAACGAAACCCACCAGGTGAGGGCCGCATGGCGAAGGATCTGGCGCAGCACCAGGACCCCGGCGATGGCGAACAGCGCCAGCACAACGGCGTTGACGAAGGAAAAGACGTTCATCGCCAGGGCATGGCGGAATCCCCGCAGGGCCTCGAGCTGCAGATCGAGGCCGGTCCAGCGGATCTGCCAGGCCAGACGGGAGAGCCGGTCGGGGTAGTGGGTCCAGAAGTGGTCCCCGCCGGGAACGAGGCCGTAGAGCCGTGACCAGAGCACGGCGCAGGATCCCGCCAGACTGCCGATCATAAGATCCCGGCCCACCCTGGGATCAGAGATTCGGCCGTAGAGCAGGCGGACCCAGGACGCGGCACGATGGGGCTGCCAGAGCCTGGCCAGGGGTTCTAGGGCCAGGTACAGCATCCAGACCAAGGCGGCGTCCCGCAGCGCCCAGGCGAAGTGGGCCTGGAGCACGTGGAGCTCCGCGAAGCTGTCGAGGTGGTGGGCCCCCAGGAGACCCACCAGAAGTCGCGCCGAGCCGACGAAGATGGCGAGTCGCCGAGCTGCCACCAGATCGGCGCGCTTGGCACGCAGGTTGTGCCAGGTGAGCAGGAAAGTGCCCGCCATCACCGACGTCCACCAGAGGTAGAAGATCCATCTCCTGGAGTCGAGGAGCCACTGGGATGCTCCATCGGCGGCCCGTCGATCCAGCTCCCCCCACGGCCGTTGCGGTTC
>JBCDIS010000378.1:0-3422 GCA_038748685.1 Acidobacteriota bacterium
GACGGGGGGAATCGGCTCGGCCGCGGCGACGGCGAAGGGCGTCGCCAACGCCAGGGCCAGGGCGGCCGCCGTCACCGCCGGGCGTCCCCGACGGGCGCCCCGCCGAATCTCGGTGCCCTTCGTTTGGGAGCTCGTCGGTTGGGGTTGCATCGCTCGTCCTCCTTGCTTTTGTTGTTTGGGTGATCAGGCGGCGCTATCCGACCGAGGGTCTCGATGGGCTCGCCTCCGGTCTTGCGCCCCTTGCCGAAAGGGATCATCATCCAGCTAGTTTCGAACCGCAAGTAGGCACCCAAAGGTCAAATAGGTACCCAATGGAAACCACCAAAGAGAATCCCGACCCAGAAGCCTCCACCTGCAGCCCGGAACAGCGGGGGGACCTCTATTCGGCGGCCTGCCCCTGCCGCGACGTCCTCGACCTGGTGGCTTCGAAGTGGTCCGCCCTGATCATCGGTCGCCTGCAGGGGAGTCCACACCGATTCGGTGCTCTTCGGCGTTCGATCCCCGGCATCACCCAGAAAATGCTGACGCAAACCCTTCGGCGACTCGAGGTCGACGGGCTCGTTCACCGCGAGGTCTTCCCCTCGAGGCCGCCGAAAGTCGAGTACTCCCTGACCGATCTCGGGCACAGCGCCACGGTTCCCTTGGCGGCGATCCGGGACTGGGCGGAGCAACACCTTCCGGACATCCTCTCGGCCCGAGAAAGGGCTCGATGAAGGGACTCCGGCCGCGGTGACGACGCATCCGACGGGGTCGTCTGAACGAATATATGAGCGACGGAACACCCATCGCCAAACCGCGATCGACGAGCGGACCCGCGCGTCGGGGCACACCGCGTATCCCACCATGTATTCCGCTTGAAACCCCTGTCATGGAGACCTGGACCATGGACAAAGACACCCTGATAAAGCACCTCAATGACGACCTCGCCGGTGAGCTGGCGGCCATTACTCAGTACATCACCTACGCCGCCAAGGCCACCGGCCCCTACCGGCCCCAGCTATCGCAGTTCTTCCTGGCCGAGGTGACCGACGAGCAGACCCACGCCCTGTTCCTGGCCAACAAAATCGTCGCCCTCGGCGGCGAACCCACCACCGTCGCCCGTCCGATCCCTCCGGCCTCAAACAACCGGGAGATGCTGGAGGCGGTGCTCGAGGCCGAGGACCGAGCCCGAAAGAGCTACGCCCAGCGGGCCAAGGACGCCGATGACTTCGGTGACCCCGGCCTGGTGGTCCAGCTGGAGGACATGGTGCGGGACGAGAGCCAGCACTACGAGGAAACCGAGCGGATCCTCCGGGACTGGCCCCTCTGATCGCTCCCCGAGTAACCCACCCCCAGATCCCCACCGGCCCCAGGCACCGCGCCTGGGGCCGTCCCTTTTGGGGGCGAGCGGGCCACCAGCCCTTCGCCCGCCGAGTGCCTTGCGTTAAGCTTGCGGCAGCTTTTTCCTTTTGCTTTCGGACTCCTAGCGTCGACTTGACTAACCTGGCGTTGTGAACACCCGACCGCGGGCCGCGGCCGACTTCGGGGGAGGAGTCCCATGTCCGATATTCTGCGTATTCTGATCGCCGACGACCACGCCGTCGTCCGGCAGGGGCTGATGGAGATGCTCCGGCTGGAAGACGACTTCGAGATCCTGGCGGCGGCCACCGACGGCCGCCAGGCCGTCGCCCAATACCGAGCCATGGCCCCGGACGTGGTGCTCATGGACCTCGATATGCCGGAGATGGACGGCGTGACGGCGACGGAGCGAATCCGCGAGCACGACGGTGACGCCCGCATCATCATCCTCACCGGGCTCGAAGCCGACGGCCGCGTCCTCGACGCCTTGGCGGCGGGGGCTTCCGGCTACGTCCTCAAAACCGGCAAGCGGGACCAGCTGGTCTCCATGGTCCGCAAGGTCCACGCCGGCGAGATCTCCATGTCCCCCGAGATCACCGCCCAGATGCTCAAACGCCTCCAGGCAAAGGCTACGCAGACCGATCCCCTGGGGGTCCTGACGCCCCGGGAGCAGGACGTCTTCCGCCGGATGGCCCTCGGGGCCTCCGACCGCGAAATCGCCGATGAGTTCGGCATCGCCTACGCCACCGCCCGTACCCATGTGGCGCGGATCCTCGGCAAGCTGGGATTCCAGAGTCGCCTGGAGGCGGCGATGTGGGCCGTCCGCAAGCGGATCGTGAGGCTGGAGGATCCCCCGAAGTAGCCGCGGTTGGGACGGGGAGAGCAACGGCGACGCACCCCTCGCACGGATCATCCCCTCCGCAGAACTGGCGATGCGAGCTCGAAGCAGGCAAATTGTTCTCTTCGATCGTCAGAATCAGTAATGACCAGCTATGAGAGCATACGCAGGGTTCTTGGGGAGGGTATTTTGAATGTGCTCAAGGTAGATCCATCAGATCCTGAAACCAGATGACCTAACCAGAAGGAGCCCCCCATGCCTCTCCAGAATCTGTCTTCGAAGTCCCGCTTTGTACCGCGGGCCCTGGCCGTTGCGGCGATCTTCGCCCTGGCGATGGGCGTCGCGACCCTCGCCACCGCCACCTGTTCCGGCACGATGTACATCTACTACGAAACCGCCGCCATGGTGAACGAGACCGGCGCCAAGCTGGTGTGCCCCGGCGGGGTCTACTACGACACCGGACCGGATGGCAGCTTCCAGGCGACCCCGTATTTCGTCACGGTGGTCATGCAGTGCCCCTGCACCGGCGGCGGCGGCGACCTGGGCGACCCCAACGACGCCGGCCCGGACGACGAGTAGACCCGAGCGGTTAGGGAGGCCAGCCCCGCGGGGGGCTGGCCCTTCGGGTCGACCGGACCGACGAGGGGCGGTGAAATACATCCGCGGCGGTCGGCATTCCTGGGTGAACCGTTGACGCGGCCCCCCCGCAATCCCCAGGAGAACCCGACATGACCCAGCTCCCCGACTCCGGATTCGCCACCAACATCAACGTCCACAACGATCTCGAAGACGACATCGCCTACGAAGTGGAGGGGGGTCGCCCCGAGCCCGGCGCCGAGGGGGAGAAGGTCCCCGTGGGTGCGGGCGAGGTCTACAAGGTGAATGTGGACCCGAACACCACGCCGGAGCTGGAGCACCGCTTCACGATCTTCGGCGAGGACGGGAAACCCGCCCGCAGCATCGTGTTCAAGGCCCCCAGCCACCAGAGCATCCGTCTCCGCTACCACGTCGAGACGTACTGAGCCCCGGACTCAGAGGCGCCCCGCGGAACCAAAGGCCCGTCGGGCTAGGGTGCTAGCTTCGACGGGCCGTTGGGGTGGCGGAGGATCTGGTTCCGCAGGTCGACGCTGCGCTTGACCACCGCCTGCCGACCGAGGTGCTGGAGCACCGGCGGCGTTGAGGAGGGCCAGCGGGCGAGGTTGCGCACCAGCATCGGAGAGTTCATTGGCCGACGGCAAAGGAGGGC
>JBCDIS010000379.1:0-3397 GCA_038748685.1 Acidobacteriota bacterium
CAGTAGCCGAGAAAGCCGTCGGGCTGCACGGCAGTGGTGGTGAGCCCATGCCAGGCCAGCTGAGCGGCGGGCGCGTAGGTCTTGGCATCCAGCACGCCGTGGTTGACACCCCAAGCCAGGCCATAGGTGAACATGGAGCTGCCGGCTCCGCAGGCGGGGGTCTTGACCAAGATCCTCAAGGCCGAAGGGGACGACGCTGAAGTAGGCGACATCGTCGGCCTGCTGGAGCCGGGGGACGGTCCCGCGGCGAGCGCCGATTCGGCACCCGCGGAGACCGCCGCCGCAGCTGAGGCCGCCCCGTCCGCCGACGGCGAAGGCGGATCCGAGGCCCGGGTCATGCCGGCGGCCCAGCGGCTGCTGGCGGAGCACGGCCTCGACGCCTCCGACGTGGAGGCCACCGGCCCTGGGGGACGCCTGCTCAAGGAGGACGTCCTGCGGCACGTCGAGTCGGCCCCCGCGGCGGCGAGCCCGGCGGCCCCGAAGGCTCCGGCCCCCTCCGCCCCGTCGCCGGTCGCCGCGCCCGCGGAGGCCCCGACTTCTGGAGCCGCCGCCCGCACCGAGGAGGCCGTGCGCATGAGCCCACTGCGCCGCCGGGTCGCCCAGCGGTTGGTGGAGGCGCAGCACGAGGCCGCGCTGCTGACCACCTTTAACGAAGTCGACATGTCGGCGGTCATGGGTCTGCGCAAGCAGTACCAGGACGTCTTCGTCAAGACCCACGGCATCAAGGTGGGCTTCATGTCGTTCTTCGTCAAGGCGGCGGTGGAGGCCCTCAAGGAGGTGCCCCAGGGCAACGCCGAGATCCGCGGCGACGAGATCATCTACCGCAACTACTACGACATCGGCGTCGCCGTCGGCGGCGGCAAGGGCCTGGTGGTGCCGGTGATCCGCAACGCCGAGCGCCTGAGCTTCGCCGAGGTGGAAAAGACCATCGCCGACCTGGCGACCCGGGCCCGCGACAACAAGCTCAAGCTCGAAGAGCTGCAGGGCGGCACCTTCACCATCTCCAACGGCGGCATCTACGGCTCTCTGCTATCGACCCCCATCATCAACCCGCCCCAGAGCGGCATCCTCGGCATGCACAAGATCGAGGAGCGCCCCATCGCCCTCAACGGTGAGGTGGTGATCCGGCCGATGATGTACCTGGCCCTGTCCTACGACCACCGCCTGATCGACGGTCGCGAGGCGGTGACTTTTTTGGTGAAGCTGAAGGAACGTATCGAGGATCCGACCCGCATCCTGCTGGAGGTCTGACGCCGGACGGGCCGTCGCCGGAAACGGCGGCGGTCTCGTCCCGCTGTTGGACGTTCCCACACCCATCCGAGCAAACATCCGCAGCCAGGGTCCGCCGCACCGCCGGCGTGTCCCGATTCTGAGGTCGACATGAAAGAAGCCAAGCACGATCTGGTGGTCATCGGCGCCGGCCCGGGGGGCTATATCGCCGCCATCCGGGGAGCCCAGCTGGGGCTCGACGTCGCCTGCATCGAGAAGGAAGACGCCTTGGGGGGCACCTGCCTGCGGGTGGGGTGCATCCCCTCCAAAGCTTTGCTGGAGGCTAGCGAGCGCTACGCCGAGGCGAAGAAGGGCCTCAAGCGCTTCGGCGTGAAGGTGAGCGGCGTCGAGCTGGACCTGCCGGCGATGCTGCGCCATAAGGACAAGACGGTCAAAGCCCTGACCTCGGGGGTCGCCGGGCTGTTCAAGAAGAACGGCGTCACCCACTATCGCGGTTTCGGCCGGCTGGACGGTCCCGGGGTAGTG
Source organism: Acidobacteriota bacterium (assembly GCA_038748685.1). GTDB lineage: Bacteria > Acidobacteriota > Thermoanaerobaculia > Multivoradales > J023 > JAUIJL01. The sequence goes on from JBCDIS010000379.1 coordinate 1,756, forward strand.
CGGGTGGACGGCGCCGACGAGGCGCGGATCGAGGCGAAGCACGTGCTCATCGCCACCGGCAGCGAGGTGGCGTCGATTCCCGGCGTCGAGCTGGACGGCGACCGCATCGGCGGCAGCACCGAAGGCATCGCTTACAGCGAAGTGCCGGAGCATCTGGTGGTCATCGGCGCGGGTTACATCGGTCTCGAGCTGGGGTCCGTGTGGGCCCGCCTGGGGTCGAAGGTGACGGTGCTCGAATACCTCGACCGGATCCTGCCGGGGATGGATTTCGAGACCGCGAAGATGGCCCAGCGCCTGTTCAAGAAGCAGGGTCTGGAGTTCCACCTCGGCACCAAGGTCACCTCTGCCCGTGTGGAGGGGGACGGCTGCGTAGTGGAGGCGGAGGGCAAGGATCCCATCCACTGCGACCGGGTGCTCGTGGCGGTGGGCCGGCGGGCCTTCACCGACGGCCTCGGCCTCGATACCGTGGGTATCGAGACCGACAACAGGGGGCGCGTGCCGGTGGACAACCACTGGAAGGCCGCCGACGGGGTCTACGCCGTGGGGGATGTGATCGCCGGTCCGATGCTGGCCCACAAGGCGGAGGAGGAGGCGGTGGCCTGCATCGAAGGCATCGTCAACGGCTACGGCCACGTCAACTACGACGCCATCCCCGGCATCGTCTACACCCATCCAGAGATCGCCTCTGTGGGCAAGACCGAGGAGCAGCTGAAGGAGGCCGGGGTCGAGTACAAGGTCGGCAAGTTCCCCTTCATGGCCAACGGCCGCGCCAAGGCCCTGGCGGACACCGACGGCCAGGTGAAGATCCTCGCGGACGCCGCTACGGATCGCATCCTCGGCGCACACATCATCGGCCCGCGGGCCGGGGACCTGGTGGCGGAGCTGGCGGTGGCCATCGAGTTCGGGGCCTCCGCCGAGGACGTCGCCCGCTCCTCCCACGCCCATCCGACCCTGGCGGAGGTGGTCAAGGAAGCCGCCCTGGGGGTCGACGGCCGGTCCCTCAACATCTGAGCCCCGCTCCGCCCCCGCGTTTCTCTGGACCGGGGGCGACGTCGACTCGCACTTCCCACGAATCAGGCCATGGACCTACACAAGCGCATCTTCGCCCTCGCGCCGGACGTGCGCTACGTCGCGGTGTACCGCGAAGGACAGCTCACCATGCGCTCCCGCGGCGGGACCCAGGACGCCAGCGACGAAGAGACCGATCGCTACGAGGAGCTTCTGGTCAACCCGACCCTCCTCAAGCTGGCGACCCAGCGGGGGGACATCGACTGCGGCGGCCTCGACTATCTGATCCTGCGATACGGCCACTTCTTCCAGTTCGTCCTGCCGATGGCCTGGGGCCACGTCTCCGTCTGCTTCGAACCGACCGCCGATCCGGTGGCCTTGGGGGCCCGCGTTCGGGACCTCGTCCAGGCGCTGCTGGGCTGAGGCGCGACTGCGTTCAAGACCCCCGGTGGATTCCGGGGCAGGGGCGGGGCTTGTCCCCGCCCGTCGGATACCCGCAGAGGAGGTCTTTCGGAAGTAGATACTCTGTTGGTTGTCAAGCTGGTTTAGGCGGAAACGCCCGCGGGCGAGAACTTCTCTCCGTCGAAATCCTCGCCGTGTCTGAGCATGCCGTGCATCGCATGCAGGAGCTTCC
>JBCDIS010000380.1:0-3257 GCA_038748685.1 Acidobacteriota bacterium
AGGGGGGCCGGCAGGGAGGCCCCGATGCTCGTCAGCGCTCCGGCGATCAGCTCGGCGCCACCTGTGGACTCAAGGGCGCCGCCCACCGGAATCATCGCCCCCAGCAGAACCAAGATCGGCCAGTCGATGGCACGGTACGCCTGCCGCAGGCTCAAAATACCGGTGAGCACCATTGCCAGGGCGGCGGCGGTGAACGCCACCTGCGCCGGCAGGATTCGGGTCACCAACGTCAGAATGGCGAGGCCGAAGATGCCGAGGGCCAGTGCCACCCGGCGGGTCCGCAGGATCTCCAACGGCCGCTCCGCCAAGGGTAGGCAGCCGAGATCCGCCAGGGCTTCGGGGCCGCGGTCCTTCTGGGACTGCAGCAGCAGGACGTCGCCGGGCTGGAAGCGGATCTTCCCAAGGCGCCTGTGGAGGCGTTCGCCCTCGCGGGCCACCGCCAGCAGGTTGAGGCCGTACAGTGCCCGCAGGTCGGCCCCCTCCGCGGTCTTTCCCTGGATTCGGGAGCGGGGCATGACCACCGCCTCCAGGAGGTGGAGGTCGTCGGAATCGATGGCGCCGTCCACCAGCTTTGGATCGCTGGCGAGCCGCAGGCCGGTGGACTCCAGGAGCTCCTCCAGATTCGAAGGCTCGATCTCCATCACCAGACTGTCCCCCGCCCGGATCGCCGTCGAGCCGTCAGGGGCGTATATGCGGCGATTGCCGCGGACGATGACCGCCACCACCAGCTCGACGTCCGAAGCGGCGCCGAGGACACGGAGGGGCCGATCGGCGAAGGGGCTCTCCTCCGGCACCACGAGCTCCGTGGTGTAGTCGTCGATCTCGAACATGGCGGAGGTGGAACCCTGTCCCTCCCGCTGGGGAATCAGGCGCCAACCCAAGGCCACCAGGAAGATCATTCCGATCACCGCCACGGCGACCCCCACCGGTGCGAAATCGAAGAGGGCGAAGGGTTCCCCCAGGGCATCGGCGCGGTAGGCACCGATGATGATGTTGGGGGGCGTACCGATGAGGGTGGTCATGCCGCCGAGGAGGGAACCGAAGGCGATGGGCATGAGCCACAACGATGGGGAAATACCGTTGCGCTGCGCCAGCCTGACGGCGACCGGCATGAGCAGCGCCAGGGCACCCACATTGTTCATGAAAGCCGAGCAAACGGTGACCACCACGGTGAGGGCGGAGAGGAGCACCACCGGATTGGACCCGAGGCGCCGCAGCCGCCTCGACAGGAGGTCGACGAAACCAGAGGCGGCGAGACCGCGGCTGACCACCAGGACCGCCGCCACCGTGACCACCGCGGGATGACCAAAGCCGGCGAAGGCCTGGTCCCCCGGAACGATGCCCAGGACCGCGAGGACCGTCAGGGCCAGCAACGCGACGACGTCGTATCGCCAGCGGTCGAGGACGAAGAGAACAAGACAGGCGCCAAGGACGGCGAAGACGATTAGTTGGGCGGTCATGGGATGGGGCCGTCGGCGGGGTCGTTGATTCGCGTAGGAACGCCTCCGGCGATCCTATTCTCCTACGAATCGTCCCAGGCTTCGAGCTTCGGCGACGGCTCGGTCCTCAGAGGTAGCCGAGGGCTTCTAGGGCCCGGCGCTGCTCGTCGTCCATGGTGTGGCTCCCCGGTGCGGCGACGGGGGCCCAGCGCAGGGATTCGAGCTGCGTCGCCAGGTCCTGGATCAGGGTGTCCCCTTCGATCCGAGCCGGGCGATCCCCGGAGAGGTCGTAGAGCTCGAAGGTCCTCACCGAGGGCTGGGCCACCTGAACGCCGAGGCAGCGGGCGTCACCGCTCCCGGAGACGTCCGACGGACGATCGCAGCTGCCGACCACCAAACGCAAACGGCGGTGGGTCCCACCGTCCGGCGTCGGTGGGATGCGGACCGTATGCTCCGCCCAGGAGGTGGGGATGGTGTCCTCGAAGAGCACCCCGTCGTCGTCTGAGCGCAGTGTCACCCGTCTCGGTCGGTGGAAGCTGCGGAGCTGCAAGCCGACGCGGGGACCGACGACATCAAAGTCAACCGCGTCGCCAACCCAAACCCCCTCCGGGTCCACCGCCGGCCCCCGCTCCGCCAGGAGCCGAAGTCCAGCATCCACCCCCGCCACGAGGGTTCGCTGGTAGACGCCGTGCTCCGAGACCTCCGCGAATACCGGACCCGGTGGCTCCGGGGCTACGCCCCCTTCGAGAAAAGGTACGAGGCTTTGGCCGGATGCTCCGGGGAGGGGCTCCAGGCCGAAGAGGTCCAGGAGGGTGGGGGCGATGTCGATGGAGCGGACCGGTGCTTCGACGCGGGCCGGCTCCAGCTCTGGATGGCGGACCAGGAGGGGCACGTGGAGCACGGGGGGGTAGAGCTGGGTGTGGAGGTATTTGCCGTGCTCGCGGAACTCCTCGCCATGGTCGGAGGTGACCACCAAGGTCACTTCGTCCCGCAGACCGAGCCGGTCGATGCCGTCGAGGAACCTTCCGAGCTCGACGTCGGCGTAGCGGATGCCGTCGTCGTACCGACTCGCGAAGTAGGCGGCCTCACCGTCGACGATCGGGCGGGTCCCATCGTTGGCGGCTCGGAGGGTTGCGGCGTCGGCGGTGGCGTAGGTGGGTGGCTCGTCGGTCCAGAATCGGTGCCGCCAGGGATCTGGGGGCTCATAGGGATCATGGACCGAGTAGGTGTGGAGGAAGAGAAGGAAGCTCTCGTCGGCGCCGACATCGGCGAGGAAGGCGAGGCCCCGGTCCACCGTTTCCTCGATGTCGGTGGAGTGGTCGTAGTCGGGGTCCCGCCATTCGTCGAATCCCCGGTCGAAACCGTATCCGCCGGCGACATATCCCCCTTCCGTGTGGCCGCCGGTGCGAAACCCGGCGTCGTGGAACCGCTGGGGGAAGGTCGGTATGGACTCCGCCAGCTTCGTCTGGCCGTGGGAGACGACCCCGTGCTGGGCCGGGAACAGGCTAGTAAAGATCGACATGTGGGAGACCAGGGTCGAGGGCGCCTGGGCGTAGGCATGCTCAAAGACGACGCTTTCCTGCGCCAAGGCGTCGAGTTGGGGGCTCGTGTCCCGGTCGTACCCATAGGCGCCGAGGTGGTCCGCCCGCAGGGTGTCGACGGAGACGACGATGACACCGCGCGTGGCCAGCGGCCGGCTCGACGGTCCTTCGTCGGTGGGCCGGTGGCAGCCGGCCGTCCAAAGACCCACCGCCATGATCAAGAGTAGCCCGACCACCTCGCCCCCGTAGGTTTGCGATGGGGCGAAGCGCGGGCGGA
>JBCDIS010000381.1:0-3230 GCA_038748685.1 Acidobacteriota bacterium
CTCCGCGACGCCCGCGGCGCCCTCGACGACGACGGCGCCCAGGCTCTCGCCCTCGGCATCCTGCGGGCGGACCTGGACGCCATCCTGGAGCGCTACGTCACCGAGCGTCGGCGGCGAGTGGTGACAGCCTTCGAGGGGTGGTGGGAGAAGTACCGGGTGACGCTGACGAGCCTGGAGGCGGAGCGGGACGCGGCGGCCGGGGCGCTGCGGAAGTTCTTGGGGGGGCTTGGGTATGCCCTCTAATAGTGCCTGGCTGCCAGCTTCTCTGGGAGACCTCGTCCAGTCGGCTGTAGATGGCCCTTTCGGCTCCAACCTCAAGACCGAACACTACGTCTCCTCCCGAGGAGTACGTGTGGTTCGACTTCAAAACGTTGGACGGGGTAAGTTCATCGAGGGCGAAGGCGCCTTCGTCTCGGAACGCCATGCAGCCTCACTTCACCGGCATGAAGTTCGAGGCAACGATGTCATCGTGGCGTCTTTAGGAGACGAACAGATTCCTTTCGGAAGAGCGTGCCTGTATCCCCAAGACCTCCCACCAGGAATTGTAAAAGCAGACTGCTTTCGGCTTCGGTTCGATCCTGGCGCCGTGGTCCCAGGCTTCGTCATGCGGACGCTGAATTCGGATTCCCTTCGCACTGCGCTTTCTAGCCTTGCCCAGGGTGTGACCCGCGACCGAGTCAATCTCAAGAACCTTCTCAAGTTCCAGATCCTGCTCCCCTCTCTTCTCGAACAACAACGCATCGTCGAGATCCTCGACACCCTCGACGAGGCGATCCAGAAGACCGAGGCGATCGTCGCCAAGCTCCAGAAGGTCAAGCTGGGTCTGCTCCATGACCTCCTGACCCGCGGCATCGACGAGAACGGCGAGCTGCGGGACCCCGTCCGTCACCCGGAGCAGTTCAAGGAGTCGCCGCTGGGCCGGATACCGAGAGGGTGGAAGGTTCTTCCACTAGAAACAGTGGCAGAGGTCCGATCGGGAATTGCGAAGAACTCAGGTCGGACAGTTCGAGACGCAGTCAGCGTGCCTTACCTTAGAGTCGCCAATGTTCAGGATGGGTATCTTGACCTGGAAGACATGGCGGAGATCGATGTGCCTCGGGTTGACATTGATCGCTATCGCGTACTCTCGGGCGATGTGCTGATGAACGAAGGAGGCGACCTCGACAAGCTTGGGAGAGGGGTAGTGTGGACTGGGCAGCTCGATCCGTGCGTTCATCAGAACCATGTCTTTGTTGTCCGGTCGGGGCCCAAGCTCATACCAAGCTATCTCGGCTTGTGGATTGGATCGTCAGCATCGAGGCGCTACTTCCTAAGGGCCGGCAAGCAGACAACGAACTTGGCTTCGATCAACAAGACTTCGCTCGGAGGGCTGCCAGTTTTGCTGCCGGATAAGCAAGAACAGGAGGAGCTCGCAGCAAGACTCGGTGCATTGGACAACCACAGCGACATGGAGAATTCCAATGTCACGAAACTCCGCCTCCTCAAACAGGGTCTCATGGACGACCTCCTCACCGGCCGCGTCCGCGTGACGCCTCTGCTGGAGAGCGACCCGTGAGCGGCGGCCCGGAGCTGACCCAGGTCGAGCAGCCCCTCCTCGACCAGCTGGCGGACCTGGGCTGGAAAGTGGTGGTGGGCAGCGCCGACTTCCCCTCGGTGACCGGTCGCGAGTCGTTCCGCGACGTGTTCATGAAGGACGACCTGCGGGCGGCCCTCCACCGCGTCAACCGCCGCGACGGCCAGCCCTGGCTCGACGACGACCGCATCTCCGAGGCGGTGAGCGCCCTCGAACGCCCCGGCCACGGCAAGCTCATCGAGGTCAACCAGGCCGCCACCGCCCTCCTCCTCGAAGGGGTGCAGGTGGAGGGCCTGCCGGACTGGGAGGGCGCCCGCGCCCGCACCGTTCACTTCGTCGATTGGGAGCACCCGGAGAACAACGCCTTCGTCGCCGTCCAGCAGTTCAAGGTGGCCTGCCCGCCGGGGCAGTCCCTGCGCTCCATCCGGCCCGACGTGACCCTCTTCGTCAACGGTATCCCCCTGGTGGTGATCGAGTGCAAGGGCCCCGCCGTCCCCGAGGCCATGGCCTCCGCCGTCGACCAGCTGCGCCGCTACCAGAATGCCCGTCGCCCCGCTGGCGAGGTGGAGGAGAATGAGGGCAACGAGCGCCTCTTCCACACCAATCAGTTCCTCGTCGCCACCTGCTTCGACGAGGCCCGGGTGGGCACCGTCGGCGCCGACCTGCGCCACTACCTGGAGTGGAAAGACACCGCCCCCGTGCCCCTGGACGAGGTGCGGGCCCAGCTGGGCCGCGGGCGGCTATCGAGCCAGCAGACCCTGGTGGCCGGCATGCTGCGCCCCGCCCACCTCCTCGATCTGGTGCGCCACTTCTCCCTCTTCGTGCAGAAAAGCGGCCGGACGGTGAAGATCGTCAGCCGCTACCAGCAGTTCCGCGCGGTCCACGCGGCCGTCGATCGCCTGCGCCACGGCAAGACCCGCCTGGAGGACGGCGAGCACGACCGCCGGGGGGGCATCGTCTGGCACACCCAGGGCAGCGGCAAATCCCTCACCATGGTGTTCCTGGTGCGCAAGATGCGCTCCCTGCCGGAGCTGCGGCGGTTCAAGATCGTCGTCGTCACCGACCGTAAAGACCTCGAACGCCAGCTCTCCGGCACCGCTCAGCTCACCGGCGAGACCGTCGAGCGGGCCCGCAACGTGCGCCAGGTCAAGACCAAGCTGCGCCGCAAGGGCCCGGGGATCGTCTTCGCGATGATCCAGAAATACCAGGACCGCGACCTCGACGGCCTCGAAGCGGAGCAGGAGGTGGGCGACCTCGGCCTGCTCAACGACGACGAAGCCATCCTCGTGATGGTGGACGAGGCCCACCGCAGCCACGGCGACCGTCTCCACGCCCATCTGCTCCAGGCCCTGCCCAACTGCGCCCGCATCGGCTTCACCGGCACGCCCATCGTCATGGGGGCGAAGAGGCGCACCCACGAGATCTTCGGCGAATTCATCGACCGCTACACCCTCAAGGAAGCCGAGGCCGACGGCGCCACCGTGCCGATCCTCTACGAGGGCCGCACCGCCGACGGCGCGGTGGCCGACGGCCGGGATCTCGACCAGCTCTTCGAGGACCTTTTCGCCGACCACAGCGACGAGGAGCGGGAGGCGATCCAGCGCAAATACGGCACCAAGGGGGCCATCTTCGAGGCGGAGCGCCTGATCGAGGCCAA
>JBCDIS010000382.1:0-3211 GCA_038748685.1 Acidobacteriota bacterium
CTGCTGGCGGACCTCGGCGTCCTCTACCTCCGCTTCACCTGGCCCGCCGCGCTGGCGGACGCCGCCGGCGTGCCCGACGTCACCTCCGCCTGGCGGGGTTTCGGCGAAGGGGCCCAAACCCGCCACGATCTCTTCCACGCCGACCTCCCTCCGAGCCTCGTGCAGCAGAGTCTGGCGGAGTTCCATCGCGGGCTCGACGACGACGATCCGCGGCCCGGCCTGCACGTTCTCCACCTGCTGCTACCCCACATGCCGTGGGTCTACGGCCCCTCCGGCCGACAGTACGCGGCCCTGACCACGGAGCGCCCCGAGGGCACGGTCCAGGAGTTCTGGGAGGAGGACCCTTGGATCACCCTGCAGGGGCACCAGGCCCACCTGCTCCAGGTGGCCTACACCGACCGCGAGCTGGGCCGGATCCTCGATCACCTCCAGTCCCGCGGACTCTTCGACCGCAGCCTCGTGGTAGTGACGTCGGACCACGGCGCGGCCTTCCTCCACGGCGACAACCGCCGGCGGGTCTCCCCCGCCAACCACCCCGACATCCTCGGGGTGCCCCTATTCATCAAAGAACCCGGCCAGCGGGAGGGACGGGTCCACGATACGAACGTCGAATCCATCGACCTCCTGCCCATCCTCGCCGGACGCCTGGGGATCGAGCTGCCGTGGCCAGTCGACGGCACCGACCTCCTGGCCCCCGGGGCCCAGCCGCGGCCACGGAAACTGGCCCTGGACCTCGACCACGAGCGGGCCATCGCCCTCGAGCCGACCCTCGACGGGCTGATGGCGGCGGCGGCCCGCACCGTCGACCGATTCGGCGACGACCTGCCCGGGCTCTACGCCCTCGGCCCGCGGCCGGACCTCCTGGGGCGCGACCTGGGGGACCTCGGCGCCGGCCCCGCCGCGGGGCCCGCCGTGGAGCTGGACCACCCGTGGCTCTTCCAGCGCCTCGACCCCGAAGACCCCGCGGCCTTCCTCCCCAGCAAAGTGGAGGGACACCTGGCCAGCGACCCCGAGGGCGGCGGGATTGACCTGGCTCTGGCCGTCGAGGGTCGGATCTGCGCCACCACCCGGGCCCTGCCCAGGCGGGGCGGGGTCCGCTTCTCCGCCATGGTGCCCGACTCCTGTTTCCACTCCGGCGCCAACGAGGTCGCCGTGGCGAGGATCGACGGGGACCGGCTCTCCCTGCTTCCCCGGTCGGACCTCGCGCTCCAGCTCCCCTGGACCCTGGAACCCGCAGCCGACGGAGATCGCCTGGTGGACCCCTCCGGACGGTCCCTGGAGGTCGGGCAGGGGCTCCGCGGAGCGGTCTGGAAGGACGACGTCGGAGCTGCGGGTTGGGCCGCCGACCTCGACGCCGGGGAATCGGCGGACCACCTCGTGGTATTTCGGAATGGCTCCTGGCTGGCGACCGTTCCGGTGGACCTCGGGACCCCGGCCCTCCGGCAGCGCCACGGCGCTCCGGGGCTCGGCGCCAGCGGCTTCCGGCTGCCTCTGCCCGAGACCGCAGGAGACTCCGAGCCGCCCCTGCGCCTGTTCGCGGTGCGGGCCGGGTCCGCAGCGGAGGTTCCCTGGGTCCGGCCCGCCCCCTGAGGATGATCCCGGCTCCCTCCCCGTCGCCGCGGGCTTCCCGAGACCGAGGGGGGTTCGATACCATCCTCCCTTTCCGAGGAGAACCCATGCACTCCGAGCTCGATCACCTGGTCTGGGCGGTCCCGGACCTCGACGAAGGCATCAAGAGCCTCGCCCAGAGGACGGGGGTCACGTCCGCCGTCGGCGGCCGCCACCCCGGCGTCGGCACCCACAACGCCCTCAAGGATCTCGGGGGCCGCCGCTACTTCGAAATCCTGGCGCCGGATCCGGCCCAGGATCGCTTCTCCAGCTTCGGCCGCCTGATCCAAGGGATCGAGCGCCCAAAACTCCTGACCTGGGCCGCCCGCACCGACGACATCCGCGCCGTGTCGGAGGCGGCGAAGGACGCCGGCTGCGCACCGGGGGTCGTCCTGTCCCTATCGAGGCGCCGCCCCGATGGCCAGAGCCTCAGCTGGAAGCTGATGCAGATCTCCGGGCACGGCTTCGGGCCCCTGCTGCCCTTCTTCGTCGAGTGGCGGGCCGACGAACACCCCAGCGACGTCGCTCCGAGGGGATGCCGGCTTTCGGGCTTCGAGCTGCGGACCCCGGAGCCGAAGCCGCTCCGGGCGCTCCTCAGCTCCCTCGGCCTCGACCCGTCGACCGTCGCCGAAGGGGTGGAGCCGGAGATCTGCGCCGTCCTCGAAACGCCCAAAGGACGGGTCGAGCTCGTCTGAGCCCGTTCGTTCGCACCCCCGGCCGAGCCCCCAACCCCCGACCAGGAGGTTTTCCGTGTCCGAGACCGACAAGTCCGATCGTCGTCCGAAACCGGTGGTCCTCGTCGTCCGCGACGGTTGGGGGCGCAACCCCCACCCCGAGCACCGGGAGTGGAACGCCCTGGAGCTGGCCTCCACCCCCCGCGCCGACGCCCTTCTGCGGGAGTATCCCTGGACGCTGATCCGCACCAGCGGCGAGGACGTGGGCCTCCCGGCGGAGACCATGGGCAACAGCGAGGTGGGGCACCAGAACCTCGGGGCGGGGAGGATCGTCGATCAGGAGTCGGTCCGCATCACCAAGGCCGTCCGCAATGGGGAGCTCACCGCCAACGGCACCCTGGTCAATGCGGTGGACGGCGCCAAGGCCCGGGGCGGAGCGGTCCACCTCATGGGCATCGCCTCCGACGCCGGCGTCCACGGTCTGCTGGAGCACCTCTACGGCTGCCTGGAGCTTTGCAAAGTACGGGGCCAGGACCGGGTCTTCGTCCACCTCTTCACCGACGGCCGGGACACCGGCCCCTTCACCGGCCGAGGCTATGTCGAACAGGTCGACGGCAGGTGCCGGGAGCTCGGCGTCGGCGAGATCGCGTCGGTGGTCGGCCGCTACTACGCCATGGACCGGGATCAACGCTGGGGGCGGGTCCAGCTGGCCTACGACCTGCTGACCGGCAGAGCCGCCGAGTCCGAGCAGGTCCCACCACATTTCCCATCCGCCGCCGAAGCGGTGGACGACGACACTCGGCACCCGTAGAGCGACAGCCAGAAGGGTGACGAATTCGTCACCCCCCGGACGGTGGGCCCCGATCCCCAAACCACCCGGGTCCGCGACGGCGACGCGGTGATCTTCTACAACTACCGCGGCGACCGCC
>JBCDIS010000383.1:0-3198 GCA_038748685.1 Acidobacteriota bacterium
GAGGACGGGGGCGTCCGCGGACCGGAATCGTTGGGGGCGACTTGCCATCGATCCCCGGTAGTTGATCGACGTGGCGCAGGCCGCCGGGGTGGCATATACCTTCGGTGTCCCCATGTTGTTGGCGCCGCCGAAGCTATTGATTATATTATTTGACAAAATAGCTGTGCTTTAATAAATTTCCGGGACTCTGTGTAGCCATTTCACTGCCAAGGAGTCCCCATGCAACAAAGTAGGCGACTAGCCATCATCTTCGCGACCCTCCTGCTGTCAAGCGGTCTGGCACTTGCAGCCGATGCTCCTTCCCTCAACACCGCGCCCGATGTCGAAGCTACCGTTCCCTCGGTACCGCTCCAGACCCAAACGGAGGTCGTTGCTGCCGCGGCCAGCCTAGAGACATCGAACCGCCTGACGCTGTTCCAGTCCTTCGAGGCGGTGTTGATCGCCCTGGAAGCGGCGGAGAAGAACCAAGACCTAACGCGGCCGGTCCAAAGCAGCGCCGGCTACTGCCTCACCACCTGCCAGGCATGCTACCCAGTGGGGCCGTCGAACCCTCAGTGCGCAGATCCGGACTGGCCTGGCATCAACTTCCCTTGCACGTATCAGCGCCTTTGCTGACTCCGGTCCGCCGCTAACCGCCGGCCCCAGTGGACCCCGGGGGGAAGGGGTCGCTCCCCTCCCCTAGGGTCCGGCGGGGTACTCCGCCGCCAGGAGCCAGCCCCGGGGCGGAGGGCCTGCGAACAGCGATGGCGAGGCCGCGAAGGGGAACGGACCGTCGGCTTGAACGCAGGTCCGCCGACGCTCCCGCTCCAAGCGTTCCCGGAGCGCTGGATCGTCCGGCCGCTGCAGGGCCAGGGCTTCGAGATGGGGTACGGCGCCGGGGAGGCCGCAACCGGGGTCGAGGAAGGTTCGCTGCATCAGCTCGTCTTCCAGCAGGACCGGCCACCCCGACCGGGCGAGATCTGTGTCTGCCTCGTGGCCCCGGCCCATCGCTTCGATCTCGGCGCGGAATGCGTCGAGGACCCCGGCACGGAACCGCCGGTAGGCGTCGAGGCGGGGGGTATCCCCCACGGCGATGAGGTGGAGCATGAAGTCCCGGTCGCAAAAGAGCTGCTCCGCCGGGCAGCCGGCGTGGACGATGCGGGCCCGGTAGAAGCGCTCCAGCAGGGGCGTCGCCGCTTCGGGGCGGCCTTCGAGGAGGGCGGCGCGTCCCAGCAGAAAGCTGGCCTCCGCTCGTTCCCTCACAGTCGCCCCGGGGTCCTCCGCCACCGTACCGGCGAAGTGGCGGACGGCGGCGGGGTCGGCAGGATCGCCCCGGAGGGCTTCGAAGGCCAGCCGCAGCCGCAGCATTCGATCCTCCGGCACCCGGGCCACAAGCTCCCGAAGGATCGGCACGAGGGCCGCTCCGTCTTCGCGGTCGACCCGCTCTAGCCATCCTCGGACCTGGGGACCTAGCCTCCCCTCCCGAGCCACCAGCCGCAGCCCTTGGCGCCGCAGCCGGTCCCGATCCTCCAACTCCACCAGAAGGCCAGTGAGATCCCGCTCCAGGGCGGCGCGCTCACCGTTGGACAGCGCCCCGACCGCCAGACGCCGCTCGATCTCCAGGGCCCGCGCCGCGGGGTCCAGAGCTTCGAGGGAGCGGAGGGCTTCGGCCGGGAGCTGGGAGAGCTGCTCCCCCACCGCCGCCCGGAGGTCCTCGGCGGCCTGCTTCAAGCCACAGTCCTCCATCACCTCCAAGAGATCGGCCGCACGTCCTGGGCAGGTCGTCACCGCGTCAACAATCGGGCGGTCGAGGCGGCCCTCCCGCACCCCGAGGTCGAGGGCGCGGCACAGCCTGTCCTGAAGCTCGATCGCTTGTTCGGTGGCCCTGTCCATGTCCCTGGCATCGATCGCCTTCCGCCAAAGCTCACCGTAGCCGTAGCCGGGGCCATCCAACAGGAGCGGGACCAGGGCGTCGAGGTCGTAGGCCTCCTTTGCCTTCCCAAGGAGACGCTCGCGGGCGCGGTAGACCCTCGAATCCCAATCCTCGAGGTCGGGTCCGAGGGCGGAGGGGGGCACAGGGGTCGACGCCAGGTGGAATCCACCCGTCACGACCCGATCGGTGAACCGATCCCAACAGGCTTCGAAAGCGTCGTCGTCACTCCACAGAACTTCGCAGAGCTCCCCCAACACCGGTAGCGGTTGGGGCGCCCGGGTCAGTTCCAGCAAGCGTGCCTCGATCTCCAGTTCCCGCTCCACCGAGGCGTCCGTCCGCTCGAAATCCAGCTCGACGATCTCGATGCGCACGTCATCGGGTCGTTCCCGGCGGGCCTGCTGCAGGACCGCCATCAACCCTTCGGTCCCGGGCTGGCGAAGCTCGAAGGCGAAGCGCCACCGGAAGGCCTCCGGGAGGAAGCTGTGCTCCTGCTCCGCGTCCCCAACTGGCCCTCCTTCGTCTTCGATCTCGGCTACGCGGACGGCATCGCCGACCCGGTACAGAGCCTCCAACAGACAATGGCGCACCGCCCCGTTCTCCGGGTCCGCCGCCAGCGCCGACTCCATCTCGTCGATGACCGCGCCGGGGCCGAGGGCGTCCGCCGCCGTCCGGGACCACCCACACCAGGCCTCCTGTTGCCGCGGATTGTGGCGCCGCCAGAGGTCGAACCAATCGAGCTCGCTCCGCCCGTCGGGGTCTTCCTCCGGTACCGGTGGCGGAGCCGACTCCCAATGCTGCTCTTGGGCGTATCGCGCCAGGTCTCTTCGTCGATCATCGATATCCGAGCGCAGCGACAGGAACGTCTGCCAGACGTCGGCGGGGGCCACGGGATCTTCGAGCAGCCGGACCCGCAGGGCGTCGTAGTCCCACGCCTCATGGACCCGTTCCGCGCCACCGACGATCCGCAAACCGCATTCGTAGCTCGCCAGGCAGATCACCCGCTCTCCTGACCGGGGACGGGGGGCGTCGCCACCGGGGGCCGAAGCTCCAAATAGGGGTTCCGTCCACGTCCCGGCGACGAGCGCCAGCACAGCAAGTAGCGAGGGGAGGGCCCAGGGACGGCAGATCGCGACGACCATCGCGGTTCTCCTATCGAATCGTTCGATTCGAGGATAGAACCCACGAACACCGGACCCAAGGGGACGAGGCCGAGACGGCCTCCAGCGGGGGCCAGCCGGCGCTCTGGGATGGGAATCGATCCGTCGTGCGGCTCGGGATCGAGCCGC
>JBCDIS010000384.1:0-3175 GCA_038748685.1 Acidobacteriota bacterium
ACGAGGCGTACCTGCGTCTGGTGGAGAACCGGCGCATCTCGGTACGGGATCGTTCCCAGTTCTTCGGCGCCGCCAGCTTGACCATGCGCCGCATCCTCGTCGACGACGCCCGCGCCCGCAAGCGGATCAAGCGGGGGGCGGGGGTCGAGCCCCTACCGCTGAACGAAGCCTCCGAATTTCTCACCGAGCCCCAGGCGGATGAGATCCTGGCCCTCGACGACGCCCTCGATCGCCTGTCGGCCTTCGACGGGCGGGCTTCACGGGTGGTGCAGCTGCGCTTTTTCGGCGGCTTGGAGATGCAGGAGATCGCCGCCGTCCTGGGCATCTCCGACCGCACCGCCCGGCGGGACTGGCTCAGCGCCCGGGCCTGGCTCCGCAAGGAGGTCTCCAGCGACCTCGGTCTCGCCTTGACCGGTCAGGCCATATCCGATGCGGCCGTGTCCGATGCGGCCGTGTCCGATGCGGCCGTGTCCGGTGGCGCCGGCGAAAGGCGCGAGACCTAGTGACGGCGGATCGGTGGTGACAGGGCCGCGGCAGAGCGGCCCCCCGAAGGAAGGGCGGAGGGCCCGAGCATGGATCAGGATCGATGGCGACGACTGCAGGGGCTTTTCCTCGACGTCCTGGAGGCCGCGCCCGCGGAACGCCCGTCGGTCCTGAACCGCGTCGACGATCCGGAGCTGCGCCGGGAGCTGGTGGAGATGCTCCGGGCCCACGAAGACGATTCCCAGCTCCAGGTCGAGTCCCGAATCCTGAAGGTCCAGAGGTCGGCCGACGGCGGTCTCGAAGGGCAACGCATCGGCGCCTACGAGGTGCGCCGGGAGGTCGGCCGGGGCGGCATGGGGACGGTGTACCTGGCGGAACGGGTCGAGGGCTACCGCCAAGAAGTGGCCCTCAAGGTCATGACCTCCGGCCCCCGGAGCCGGGAGCTGGAGGACCGGTTCCGGCGCGAACGCCAGATCCTCGCCCGCCTGGGCCACCCCCACATCGCCCGCATCCTCGACGGCGGCATGACCGACGACGGCCGTCCGTACCTCGTGATGCCCTTCGTCGAGGGGCGGCCGATCACCGCCCACTGCGACCAGGCCGACCTCGGCCTGCGGCGGCGCCTGGAGCTGTTCTGTACCGTCTGCGGAGCGGTGCACCACGCCCACCGCAACCTGATCGTGCACCGCGACCTCAAGCCGTCGAACATCCTGGTCACCGAAGACGGCGGAGTGAAGCTCCTCGACTTCGGCATCGCCAAGCTGCTCGAACCGGACACGGCCGATCCGGATCTTGACGCCCCGGACGGGGCGACGACGCGCTCCGAGCTGCGGTGGTGGACTCCGGAGCACGCCGCGCCGGAGCAGGTTCTGGATCAACCCATCACCACGGCCACCGACACGTGGGCCCTCGGGGTCCTGCTGTACGAGCTGCTGGCCGGCACCAAGCCCTTCTCCGCCGTCGGCGGCACCCGCCTGGAGCTGGAGGTGGCGATCTGCGAGCAGGACCCGCAATCCCCGAGCGCCGCGGCCAGGCAGCGCGGCGGAGGGGTGGGGGGAGAGGCCTGGGGACGGCGCCTCACCGGGGACCTCGACACGATCGTGCTCCACGCCCTCCGCAAGGCGCCGGACGAGCGCTACAGCTCGGCGGAGCAGCTCATGGAGGACGTGCGCCGGCACCTCGACGGCAGGCCGGTCCGCGCCCGGCCCCACACGTTCCGCTACCGTGCGGGGCGTTTCCTTCGGCGCAACGCCTGGCGAACCGCCGCCGCGCTAACCCTCGCCGTCGCCCTGATGGGTTTCGCGATCACCAGCACCCTGCAGGCGAGAGCCCTACAGCGGGAACGGGACGCCGCGCGGCTGGAGCGGGACACGGCGGAACAGGTCACCCGGGTTCTGGTGGATCTTTTCGAGACGACGGACCCCGCCAAGCTGCCGGGGAGCCGAGCGATGACCGTGGAGGATCTGCTCCGCCATCAAGCCGAGCGGGTGATCTCCGGCCTCGAGGGGCAGGGGGTGGTGCAGGCCCGCATGCGGCATATCCTGGGCACCGTCCACCAGGCCCACAGCCGCCTCGAAGAGGGCGGCGCCCTGCTTCTGGACGCCCACCGCCAGCAGATGGCCCTCGCCGATTGGGACGACCCCGCAACCCTGGCGATCTACCACGACCTCGCCGTCCACCAGGCCCGCTACGGCCACCGGATCCACGGCCAGCGGATGCTGCGCCACTCCCTCGACCTGCACCGCGCCGCCTTCGGCGAGCAGCACGAGCGGATCCCAGCCGCCCTCCAGGCGCTGGCGGGCAGTCTTGCCCCCGGTTCCGAGGAGCGGTCCGGACTGCTCGAAGAAGCCCTGGGGCGGTTCCGACGGCTGGAACCCACCCCGGGGCTGGCCACCGCCGGGGCCTTGAACGACCTGGGGCTGGCGCGGCTCGAAGCGCTGCGGTTCGACGAGGCCCTGGACCTTTTCAGGCAGTCCGGCGACGTGGTGGAGGGCCTGCTGGGGGCGGACCATCCCTTTGCCTTGACGATCCAGGCGAACGTCTCGGCGACCCTCACCCAGCTGAATCGTTTCGACGAGGCGGTCCGCCTCGACCGCCGCCTCGTCGATCTCTCCCGGGAGCTCTACGGCCCCGAGTCGACCCGCGTGGCCAACGCCCTCAACAACCTGGGCACCTCCCTTTCCGCCGGCGGACGGTGGGGGGAAGCGGAGGCGGCGCTCGCCGAATCCCTGGCGCTCTCCCGCAAGCTGTACGGGCCGCGGCACCCCGACCTCGACAACACAGTCCGCAACCTGGCCTACCTCGTCGAGTTCCAGGGGCGCTACGCCGACGCCCGCGGGCTTCTCCTGGGAATCGCCGAGGACCGCGCCGACACCGACCCCAGGGGCACCGCCCTTACCCAAACCCAGCTCGCCGGACTGCTCCTGCGCTCCGGCGACACGGCGGCGGCCACCGGGGCCCTCGAAGCCCTAGTCGCCCGGCTCGAAGGTGCTGAACCGCCCCACGACGCCGCGCTGGTGAGCCAACCCCGAAGGCTGCTCGCCGAGGCGTACCTGGTGGCCCGGAGGTTCGACGACGCCGAGATCCTCTACCGCCGCCTGTTGGATCATCTCAGTGGAACCTACGACGGGAGCCACCCCCTCGTCGCCCACGCCTCCTGCGGCCTCGCCTCGGCCCTCGCCGGCCAGGGGCA
>JBCDIS010000385.1:0-3126 GCA_038748685.1 Acidobacteriota bacterium
AGCCTCCACTCCCGGGGGCCTTCGTCGGTGAGGGTCAGGAGCCGCTCGCCGCCGGGGCCGTAGGCGAGGGAGCGGACCGGACTGTCGTGGGGAAGCTCGTGGGGGCGACCGGTGCCGTCGGCGCGGTGCAGGCGGACCGTCCCGTCGGCGGAGGCGACGGCGACTCGGTCGCCGGAGGGGGAGTAGGCGACATCGGTCACCGGGCCTTCAGCTTCGAGCTGGGCCCAGGCGATGCCGCGGTCGAGGGCCCGGCGCATCTTGGCCACCGCATAGGGGGCCTGGTCCGGCGCCTCGACCTCGAGCAGCGCCAGGGCGGCGAGGGTCGGATTCTCGTCCATCCACTCCCCGGCGACGGACACCCGGGCGGCGTCCAAGGCCCGGAGCCGTTCGTCGTCGGCCCGCCGCCGCTGCCAGTCGGCGATCACAGCCGCGGTGGCGATGGCGAGCACCGCGAGGATCGCCGCCGCCCGCAGCACCCGCCGCTGAAGCCGTCGCCGTTTGCTCTGGAGTCGGCTGGCGGCCACCAGCCGCTCCTCCGCAACCGTGCGTCGACGCATCCCGCGGCCGCCGGCCTCCACCGTCGCCAGATCGACGTCGTCGAGGGGAACGGGCTCGGCGCCTTCCGGCGGCGCCCGGCGCAGGAGGATCCGTAGGGCCCGCTGGCCCGGCAGGTCGGAGGTTTCGAACCGTCTCCTCACCAGGGGGGCGAAGGTGTCGTGGGCGAGCCGCAGGGTCCCCAGCTGCGGCGGCGAGCCGTCTCCGGGGTCGAACCTGGGTACGAACCGTCCATCCTGGACCTGGGCGGTGCCGGTGACGAGGAAGCTCCTCTGGCACCGGCCGATAGCTCTATGAGCCCCGGCCGGGGACCATACCGGCGGAGCACGTCCGCCGCGTCGCGGGTCACGGCGGTGCCGAGGCCTCCGGTCAGGTGGACCAGGAGATCGAGGGGGAGCCCGCTGCCCACCAGCTCGCTGTCCCAGTCCGTCAGGTCATCCAGCCGCTCCTGGAGAAAGTCGTCCAGCAGGGTCCCCTCTCGCTTCGACCGCCGGTAGAGATCGGTGCCGAAGTGGGGGGCCGCCGGGTTCGTGGCCAGGGCTTGGTGCCACATCTTCGAGAGCAGGATTTGGAGGGCCGGCGCCAGGGCGGCGTCCCGATCGTCGAGGAGGTCGTCCGCCACCAGGCCCGGTAGGGAGGAATCCACAGTGAGCCCGTAGCGCCGGCGCAGGGTGGGTCTCGAGGTCGGCCCCAGAACCACCTCCCGGACGGCCCCGCGGTCGAGGGCCCGCAGCTCGAAGGTCCCCCGGGGGATCCCCAGCAGGTCGAGGAGGTGGAGGCATTCCGCCAGCCACTCGCTGCGAAAGCCGAGCACCAGCTGGCCCCGGGGCGGCGTCGCGGCGAGCTCCTGGAGGGCTCCCCCGATCGCCCGAAGCTCCCTGGGGCCGGGGCGGTTCCAACCCTCCTCCGCCTGGTCGACGATCACCACCAGCGGGCGACCGGACCGCGCTTCCCGGGCGCGCCAGCGTTCCCCGAAGGTGGAGGCTTCTCCCCCTTGCCTCTCGCCATCGAGGGGCCCGTCCCCCAGGGCTTCGGCGAAGGTTTCGGCGAGGGCGCGGTGGGCCTCCCGGCGGACGTAGACCACGTCGCGGGTGGCCCGTAGGCGGGGGGCGAGGCCGGCCGCCAGGAGGGACGACTTGCCCACGCCCCCGGCGCCGTAGACCAACTGCAGGGTTTCGGCATCGGGGTGGGTGAGGCTGTCGTAGAGGCGGCGGATCTCGGCGCCGCGGCCGAAGAATATCGAGGCGTCGGCGGCGGTGTAGGGGGTCAGGAGGGGGTAGGGCGCCTCAGGCAGGCCCTCGTCCGCCACCGGCGGAAGCCCGTAGAGGGGATCCCCCGCCGCCGCCCCCAGGCTCCACTGGGCCGCCCGCTCGGCGGCGCCCTCGGCGAGGTGGAGATCCCAGGGCCAGGGCCGCTCCACAGCCGCCGTTTCGGGAAGGAAGGAGCGGTAGGCGTCGTCGGGTCGGTCGCCGACGTGGGTGCGGACCGCCGCCTTCGCCTCCTCGAAGGCGGCGGTGAGGGTGGTGCCGGCCCCGAGGGCACCGTAGAAGCGGGCCGAGAGCTCGGTGGCGAGGCGGTCGTCGATGGCCTGGGAGGTGGCGACGACCGCCGATACCCCGGCCCCCAGCAGGCCCTCCACCTGTCCGTCGGAGGAGCAGCCGTTGAGGAACACCAGCTCCAGGCCGTCGACGGCGCCGAGGAACGACGCCAGCCCCCCGGCGTGGGCCGCCGCCGGCGTGCCCTCCGCCGACTCGAAGAGCAGCTCCGCCGACCCGGCGTGGCCGCCGAAGTGGAAGAGGGCGATGCGCCCTCGGTGGGCCGGGTCCTGGAAGGCGTCCAGCAGGTCGCCGACGGTGGCCCCCGCTAGCTCCACCACGTCGCAAAGCCCCGCGGCGAGGGCCGGTTCCAGGGCCGCACGCACCCGCCGCCGCTCCTCCGGAAGATTGCGGAGGTAGCGGGCCCGGTCGTTCTGGTCGTTGGCGAAGGCCAACAGGACGATGGGTTTGGTAACGCTAGGTTTCGGGACGCTGGCCTCGGGGGCGTTGGATGGGGGCATGGACGGCGTTCATTTTACCGTCGGTCCGCCCCCGACCGTGCCGTCGTTTCAGCGGACCCGCAGGGTGACTCGGCCGTCCCGCTGGCGCAGGGTGACCTGCTCACGGTCGATCACGGCCACCTGCCAGCCCTCGATCATCTGACCGATTCCCAGGAGCTTGCCGTTGATCTGGGCGTAGGGCTCCTCGGGGGACCAGACGATGAAATCCAGGGTCAGGCGGACGCCGTCGACCTCCCCCTCCAGCACGAAGACCCCGTCGTCCACCCGGCCGACGGTCTCCGGGGGCTCGATCAGCGGCGGCGGCGCCGGGGCCAGTCCGGCGGTGGGGGCCTGGGCACCCCCGGGTGCGCCCCCCTCCGGCGGGACGTCGGCCCGTGGTGGAGGGGTCCGTGGCGCGGGGGCTGGGGCTGGAGCCTCGGCGGTCCGTTCTGAAGGGACCCGTGCTTCGGCGGGTGGCGGCGTGGGGGCCGGGGCTTCCGCCGGTGGCGGTGCGGGGGCCTCCGCCACCGGCGCGG
>JBCDIS010000386.1:0-3102 GCA_038748685.1 Acidobacteriota bacterium
CTCGGTGACCCCGAATCCGCCCGGCGGCACCATTTGGGAATCCTGCGGAGAGGCGGCTGGGGGCCTTCGGATCTCGCCGATCTGGAGGGCCCCAGGGTTGGGGGCGGCTACTGGCCCTTCCTCCGCCGGGTCTTGGACCGGCTGCCGCCGGAGACCGCCCTCGCGTCCCGCGCCGCGGCCGCGGCCCATCTCGGCGAGCTCGACGATGCGGTGGCCCTGTTGGAACGGGCGGCGGACCGCCGGGACTGGGAGATCCTGTGGCTGGAGCAACTGCCGGAGCTGGCTCCGCTGCGGGACCTGGACCGGTTCCAGGCCCTCCTCGAACGTCGCGGTTCCCTGGATTCCTAGGTGGAGGCCCCGCGCGGCCAAGGGCTCGTGGGGCCGGGCACCTACGGAGACCAGATCCTGATGAGGGGACGATCCTCCAAGCGGTGGTAGGCCCACACACCCAGGCCCACCAAGACCAGGCCGGTGAGCAGAATCACGCCCGAGGGGCCGAGCCCTTCCGCGAGGCTGGCCAAGCCCTCGGCCTTGGCGCGCCGTCTGAACCCCGACGTGGGGGACTCGCCAGTCGCGCTGAAGTACAACGCGGTTCCGAGGAGCAAGGTGATCGCTCCGCTGATGGCCGGAGGGACAAGGGCGTCCTTGGCGGAGATCTCCTCCGTTCGTCCTTCGAGGTCGATTCCCATTTTGAGAGCGATCGCGTGGGCGATCTCCGTGGCCTCTAGGTGGCCGGCGCACTTCAGCAGGTAGGAGTCGCCGGGGGGCCGGCCATCGATGCCGACGTGATCGCCATCTTCGGCCACCGTGATCCGGGTGATGTCGGCAAGGGGCATCGCCACCTCCTGCATCGCATACTTCTTGACATATTCTGGCGGAAACTCTTCGTCGCCACACCTGTCGAACCACGCTTGCGTCACCGCGGCAGCCCTCTTGGAGGCGCCTAGGCCGTGGAAAGACGTGAGATACAGGGTTTCCTCACCCAGAACCAGAGCGAACGCCAGAGCGCCGTCTTCGAGTACCCAGGTCTCAAGTTCCATACATGTTCCTTTCGGGATTTTAGGTTCAGGCGGGTCCGTAGCGGAAAGGAGCGTGACCGCTCGCGGGGTACTGTGCGCTGGGGTCCCCGAATCGGCTCAGGGCAGGCAGAACGGCTAAGTGCGCCGGTTCTCCGGGGCCGACAAGGGCCTCTCGGGACCCGGCTGAGGCTGCCGGGGCTAAGGGCGGTGGACGCCGCTCTCCGTCACCACCGCCGCCATGGGCAGATCGTGGGGATCCCGGGGCAGCGTTTCCACGAGCTGGAGGTGGTGGGCCATGCCGATCCGCGGAATCGGGACGCGGGCGAAGAAGCGGTCGAAGTAGCCGCCGCCGTAGCCGAGGCGAATGCCCCGTCGGTCGAAGCCAAGGCCCGTCACCAGGGCGACGTGGACGTGATCCAGAATCTCCCCCTCCGGCACCGCGGGGGAGTCCGCCGCGGGCTGGCGAAGCCCGAAGGAAAGGCGCCTCAGGGGACAGGGGTACCGGTGGACGTGGAGCCGCATGCCCTTGCGCTGGACCCGGGGGACGAAGACAGCTTTGCCGAGATCCCGGAGGCGCTGGACGAGTCCCCACGTGTCTATCTCGTCGCCGAACGAAAGGCAGATTAGTATCCCCGCTCCGCGGGTCACTTCCGGCAACGTGAGGGCGGCGTCGGCCATCTGTGCGGCATTGCGAGCGGCCTGGTCCGGCGGCAGTGAACCCAGCTGGCTCCGTAGACGCTCACGCCAAGCCGGCTTGTCGAGGTTGGCCCCGGGCTGGGTGCCGGGGGAGGGGCCCATCGGATCCAGATTGCGGCTCATCCACCGACCCTAGCAGTCCCTGGGTCCAGGCTAGGGGGATGCGTCCTCGACCTCGCAGCGGGGTTCAAGGTCTGAGGAAAGGGGGACGGCGGCGCCTCCGAAGCCCCGGGTTCGTCCCCGGGTGTATCGGGCGTCGAGGAGGTGGACCACGACGCCGTCCTCCGTTCCGTCGACCTCGTAGAACGGGTACCGAAGCCAGCCCACCATGCCGCGGACACAGGGTGCCGCCTCGGCGGCGTCCACCGCCCGTCGGGCTTCCGGGGTCGTCAAGCCGGAAGACGTCAGGATGGGGTGGGGGGCGCCCAGCTCCAACCGGGGGTGGCGCAGCGGGTGGTAGGAGCCGAATCGATAGGCGCCGTCGACGGGGACCACCACGAGGCGCCGCAGGGGATCGATGCGGTCGGGGCCCACCATCAGAGGTGCTTCCGGCTCCACGCCGTCGGACCGTAGCTGGGCGAGGGTGCGGCCCTCGGCCCACGGAGTCAGGGCTACCATGCCGGCGGTATAGAGGGCGGCGCCGGCGAGGGCCAGGCGGGCGATATGCCGGCGCTGATGTGCGGGGGCTTCGGATCCGAGGCGCCGTCGCAGGATAAGAAAAGCGACGATGCCGGCACTCCAAACCCAGCGGGCCCACCCGTGGGGGCCGGCGGCTGCGAAGACCAACGCGGTGGTCAGGGCGGCGAGGGCCAGCCATGCGTGTCGTGCCCTGCGGCTTCCGGAGTGGAGAAGAAATAGCGTGCCGCCGAAGGCTAGCCATACCCACGGGTCCACGATGTAGAGGGCGTCGCCGTAGAGCCAGCGACCGTCGAAGGGCATGAGGACACGGACTCCGTAGGTGTTGAGCCAGTCGAGCAGGGGGTGGCTGGCGACGCCGAGGGCGCTGAGCAGGAACAACTGCCGGGGGTCGGCGGGGGGACCGGGGCCGCCGCGCCGTCGTCGCCATCGGTCCACCGCCAGCATGGCGAGGGTCAGCAGGACGGGCAGGACCACGAGGGCCAGCACGCCGTGGGTCCAGCCGCGGCGGAAGCCCAGGGCCGCGTCGGGGCCGTGGACGTAGGCCAGGACGTCGACGTCCGGGAGATTGGCTCCGATGATCAGGGTGGCGCCGGCGAGGGCGGTGCGCCGGCGCAGGCCGGTGTCGGCGAGGACCGCGCCGAGGAAGGTGTGGGTCAAGGGATCCATGTTGGAGATCTTAGCCGCGGTCCGGCGGTCGTGCGTCGAGAGGAGGCTGCAGCCAGGACCGGCGTGCCCGTTGAGGGGCCCC
>JBCDIS010000387.1:0-3089 GCA_038748685.1 Acidobacteriota bacterium
GGCATCTCCGTCGCCCCCAACACCCTCGTCCAGGGGGACGGCGGTAACGCCGTGGCCTCGAACCTCCTCGGATCCGGCGGCCAGGACGGCACCCAGCCGAACCCTCCGGCGCCGAGCACCGCGCCCCCCAACAATCCCCCCACCAACCCGACCTTTTCGGTCACCGCGGCCTACAGCGAGGACCTGTGGGTGGATCTGAAGAGCAGCACCGGAAACGGTCACGGGGTGGTGATCCCGGTGGAGCGGACCTTCGGCCCCCTCCACGTCAGCAAGCTGGGCCTCGGCTGGGATCAGGACGACAAGCGCCTGAGCCTGCTCTTCGGCGGCGGCGTCAACCTCTTCTCCCTCGACGCCTCGGTGCAGCAGCTCACGGTCGGCATTCCGGTGACGACCCTATCGCAGCTCGACACCTACTCCCTCGACCTCCGGGGGCTCGACGTCTCCTTCGCCGGCGGCCCGGTGCAGATCGCCGGCGGCTTCCTGAAGCAGACCGACCCCCTGAACTACGTCGGCGCCGTGTCGATCACGGCGGCGACCTTCAACGTCGCCGCCGCCGGCGGCTACGGGGTGGTGGACGGCGCCCCGTCCCTATTCATCTTCGGCGCCCTCAATGCTCCCCTCGGCGGACCCCCCTTCTTCTTTGTCACCGGCATCGCCCTCGGCTTCGGCTTCAACCGCGACCTCAAGCTGCCGGAGATCAGCGGCGTGTACGAATGGCCCCTGGTGAAAGGGGTGCGGGAGGGGTCCTTCACCCCGGACACGACGCCGGAGGAGGGGCTCCAGGCCCTCGCCGACGTGGTGCCCCCCTCGGTCGGCGAGTACTGGCTCGCCGCCGGCCTCGAGTTCCAGACCTTCGAGCTCCTCAACACCTTCGCCCTGCTCACCCTCAAGTTCGGGCGCACCGTCGAGGTCGCCCTCCTCGGCGTCATGTCGACGTCGCTGCCGCCGAAGGTTGACAAGAACAAGGCCCTCTCCTATCTCGAGCTCGCCCTCGCCGTGGTCTTCAAGCCGGAGGACGGGGTCCTCTCGGCGCAGGCCCAGCTGACGCCGAATTCCTTCGTGCTGGTCCAGGAGTGCCGGGTCACCGGGGGCTTCGCCGCCGTCCTCTGGTTCAAGGACATCGAGACCCCCGAAGCCACGATCCCGGCGGGTCAGTTCGTCATCTCCCTCGGCGGCTACCACCCGGCCTTCGACGCCCCGTCCTTCTTCCCCGTGGTGCCCCGCCTCGGCCTGTCGTGGAAGGTGGAGGCCCCGGTGGGGAACGTGTCCATCGACGGCGGCGCCTACTTCGCCCTGGTGCCCACGGCGGTGATGGCCGGCGGCTATCTCAAAGCCACCTTCGACGCCGGCCCCCTTTCGGCCTGGTTCCAGGCGGCGGCCAACTTCCTCATCGAGTGGAGCCCCTTCTTCTTCCAGGTGGACATCGGCGTCCAGGTCGGCGTGCAATTCCAGACCGACATCGCCGGCGTCTCGGTGACCCTGCGGGCGGCGCTGGGGGCCAACCTCTTCCTCACCGGCCCGAAGGTCCACGGCCAGGTGGAAGTGAACTGGTACGTCATCTCCTTCACCATCCCCTTCGGCGACGGCGGGGCCGCCACCACCGACAACTATCTGAAGGAGTGGACCACCTTCGCCGACGAATTCCTGCCGCCGGCGCAGGACGACGTCCAGCAGGTGGTCAAGCTGCGGGCCGCCTCCGGCCTCCTCGCCGACACCCAGACCCAGTCCGAGTCGGCGAATCGCTCCTCGGACCGCGGGGTGGACGGCGAAGGCCCGTGGCAGCTGCGCCCGGTGCCCTTCGAGATCGCCATCGACACGGTGGTGCCCATCAGCACCCTGACCGTCGTCGACTCGAACACCGAGATCGCCGGGGCCACCGCCGGCGTGCGGCCGATGAACCGGCAGACCCCCCTCGCCTCCCCCACCACGGTGGCGGTGCGCGACGCCCAGGGGGCGGCGGTGGACCTGGACGCCCGGGGGGTGGACCTCGTGCCGATCCAGAACGGCGCACCGGGAGCCCTCTGGTCCCAGTCGAAGCTCGATCGGGAATTCGCCCCGAACCCCGCCGACATGCTGGTGGAGGGGGCGCTGGTGGGCCTGTCCCTCAGCGCCGCGAAGTACCTGATCGTCGGCGATATTCAGGCCTTCCCCATCGAGCGCCTCGCCTTCGACGACGGGACCCCCTACCAGCTGCCCTACGCGGTCACCCCCAACGTTCCCCCCTCAGAGCGCTACCCCGAAGCCGACCAGGGCCGCGCCTTCGCCTTGCTCATGGGGTCCATCATGGCGCCGCCGGTGATCGCCGAGCGCAACGCCATCCTGGCCGCCCTCTCCGCGGCGGACCTGGTGGCGCCGGAGTCGCCGGACCTTTCGGTGATGGCCAGCTCGGCGGTTCTCATCCTGGTGGCCAGGCCGGTCCTGGCGCGGATCGGCATCTTCCAGACCGGCACCCCTCGCCTGGGGGAGCGGCCGGTGGAGGTCGAGGCCGCGGCGCCGGCTCCGCGGGCCACTCCGGTCCGCCCCCCGCAGGTGCGGGGCGTTCTCCGCCGCTACCCGTCCCGGCGCCGCACCCCAATCGCCTTCGGCCAGACGGATCGAGGGGTGTGGAGCGACCGTACCTCCCCCCGCAGCGCCCGGGCCCTGGGGGCCTTCGATCGAAGGGCGGAGGGCGGCGACTTCTCACCCCCCCTGCGGGCCGGCACGGAGGTTCTTTGGGAGCTCGACGCCAACACGCGGCACCGCCTCGACGTCGAAGGCGACCTGCCCCTGGGCCTCTGCGTCTTCGATCGACACCACTGCCTCCTCGACTTCGAGACCGCCGCGCCGGGGACCGACGTTCCACTGCCCCGGGGCTCCGCCTTCCTCTACGCCCAGGGACGGGGGGAGGGGAACGACAGCCTTTCGATGGCCGGCTGGCATGAAGATCACATGCTCACCCGCATCAACCCCTACCACGCCGTCGGCGACGACGTGATCCTGAGGCCCCAGAACGAGCTCCGCCTGCGCCGGAGGCGCCGCGAGCTGCGCCGCGGCCTCGTGTCCGCCGAGGAGCTCGTCCGCAGCAACAAAGTCCGCGGCGCCGAGGGAGA
>JBCDIS010000388.1:0-3069 GCA_038748685.1 Acidobacteriota bacterium
CGTCAAGCACACCACTAGATCAAGAGGTACTATTCCTCTTGCGTTTGTCTCACCTTCACCATCCCCCAAAATGCCACTAGTTTGCTCTATTTGCTGGCACAAAGGGAAAGTGGTAAGTGTGGCGGGGTCAACCCCTGTGGGGATGTCGGAAATAATTGTAGTCATGTCGAGGGCTGCAGAGCCAGAGAGAACAGGACGAATCTTCACTCCGGAGTGAGATGGGCAATCGCAAAGGGATATGAAAACGAACTCCGGGGAGGCCTTCTCGATTGGAACCTGCAGCTTCGTGGCCTTCTTGTTCTGCATCCAGGACGATTGACGCCCCGACCTCCGCCTGATCACATGGGCCATGTCCTCTTCGAGCGCCCTCGTCCCGACAACCTTCGCCTCAGGCGCCCCCCTCCCGGCCATCCTCACCAACGCCGGTGAGTCGATTATCCAGCGTGTCCTGACGTTCTTCACGAGCCACCTGCCCAACGCCCACACGGCCGAGGCCTACGCCCGCGCTGTGCTCCCGTTCTTGAGCTGGTGCGACACCCAAGGCCTCGGCCTCGAGGACGTGCAGGCAGTCCATGTCTCGGGATATCTCCGAGAGCTCGAGCAGCAACGGGACCTCTCCGAGACCTCCCTCAAGGCGAGGCTCGCTGGCATCCGAAGCCTCTTCCGCTTCCTCGTGGAGGGGGGCTTCCTTCGCTACAACCCCGCCCACGACGTGAGGGGCCCCAAACTCCGAAGGCGAGGCGGCAAGACACCCCACCTCGAGGGGCCCGACATGCGAAAGCTCCTGGACGCCATTGAGACCGAGAGCCTGGTGGGGCTTCGGGACAGGGCCCTCATTTCGACCATGGCCTATGCCTTCCCGCGGGTGTCGACGGCGCTCAGATTGCGGGTGGGTGACTTCGAGTCGTCGGGTGCCGGCTACAGCGTCTACCTGAGAGGCAAAGGTGGAGAGCAGCACCGCCAGGCCCTGCACCATGAGGCGGCCTCAGCGGTTCTTCAGTGGCTCGAGGCCGCAGGTATCACCGAGAAGCAGGCGCCACTCTTTCAGGGCGTCTGGCCGCCTCGTGGACCCCGACAAAAGGCCACCGGGAAGGTGATGCAGCGAAACACAGTGCTTCAGATGGTGAAGCGCAGAGCCGAGCGTTTGGGCATGGACGGGAACCTGTGCACCCACAGCTTTCGGGCCACCGGCATCACCGCCTTCGTGGAGGCGGGAGGGTCCCTTCAGACGGCGGCCCAGATGGCCGGGCATGCCGACGTCAGGACGACCCAGCTGTACGTGAGGAGCTCGGAGAAGAGTCTTAGGTCAGAGGTGGAGAGGATTCGGTTTGAGTGACGCCGGGCCCCGCCATCGACATCCGCTGGGCATGAACGCGAAAGCGCCTCCGGCGCTTGCGCTCTCTGGGTGAGCCCTTTACTGGGCTCCGCGAGATGAGAATCGCCCTCCTGCTCCTCTCGCTCACGGCCTGCGCCACGCCCAGCCCGAGCCCAGGCGCTCTCGAGCTGCTGGAGGGGCTGGAGGATCGCGTCTTTCCTTTCTACGGACTGACGAAGTCTGCCTTGGTCTCGAGCGCACCTTTCGGCCCCGAGCTGGTCGAGCGACCCAAGTGTGCTGACCTGGACCCCGTTGACGAGAACTTGCTCGTGACCATTGAGGTGGAGCCGATTTCGGTCGTCCGGCGCGCGGCCATCTCGGCCAACGCAGAGGCCTTCGAGGAGATCACGAAGCGCGCCGCCAAGCTGACGGCGTGTACGAAGACCTTTCCGATCGCACCCCCCGAAGAGTTCAATTGCCACCTTGGCGTACTCTGGTCGTTTCACCGGAAAGGGTCATTTACACCCGGATCCTGCGCGGACCTGACGAGCTACCTCCGGGTCGCCGAGGTGCACCAGATCGTCGCCTACCGGCTGCGCAACGTCCCCCCGCCCCAAGACTTCAGTCGCCGGGATGCACGCGTCTTCGTAGAGAGGATGGAGGCGCTCTCCAAGCAACCGGCTGCTGCCTCAGCCTGGGCCCTCGAACAGCTGCGGAAGAAGGCAAGGGCCGCCGGCGACGAACGCTTCCTCCAAGCCGCCGACGAGGTCGAGAAGCGAGCAGCTCCTGCACCAGGGCGTTGAACGAATGACCGACCAAGTCCTGAAGGTTCAGAACGAGGGGAACGCTGCTCCGCCCGGCTGGGCGGATCGTTCTTCCAGTAGGCTCCCGTAAGTTGACGCGCGACCGCCTGAAGGCGATTGCGGCGGACGCACTCGGTAAGATCTCGGAGGACAGGCGAGGCCCCAGCGGGGAGTTCATCTTCCTGAGAGAGTCGTTCTGGAGTTCGGCCCATGGGATATCCTTCGAGCTGCAAGAGCTCGAAGAAGACGAGACGTTGATTCGCGTCCGTCATGCACACCCGGCGGCTGACTTCATCTGGGTCGTCTTTCCCGCCTTACTAGCTACGTTGGTGGCCGTAGCGTTGCTGGCCTCAGTCCAGATCGCCGCCTTCCTGACGGCCGCCATCCTCGTCACATGGACGCCTACGTTCCTCGTGCAGGGGAACATCCATCTCCGCCGTGTGCGCGCAGCGATGAGGGCACTCGAAGAAGCGACTACCGAAGGCTCCAAGAAGAGCCTCAGGTCTGAGGTGGAGCGGATTCGGTTTGAGTGAGAGCGCCTCGGCGCTCCGTGGGGTCATCGGCCACTGCGAGACGTCCACCTTCCGCGTCCTTGCGGACTTGGGCCTCCAGATAGAGCTGCTCCAGCTCGGCAAGGCTGCATCAACCACTAGGGGCGTGCTGAAAAACGCGGTCCCGAACCGTTCCTGAGGGGAATCGACAGGCCGGTTTCGATGTGATCGAAACTGTCTATGCGGCTCTGCTCCGGCCCAGTCTTCGATGGTTTGCCTCATGGATCCCGAGTCCTTGGTTCCAGCGGCCCATCCGATTCGATCCATCAAGAAGCTGGCCGACGGCATCCTGAGCGAGATGTCCCCGGTCTTCGACGAGGTCTACGCGGAGCGAGGGCGCGCTTCGATCCCGCCCGAGCGGCTGCTCAAGTCGATGCTGCTGATGGCCTTGTACGGCGTA
>JBCDIS010000389.1:0-3054 GCA_038748685.1 Acidobacteriota bacterium
CCGTGGCCCGCCGTCAGGTGCTCCACCAGGGGGAGCCAGGGTTCGAGGTCGAAGCGGTTGGCCAGGTAGCCCAGCTCCAGCTCCCGCCGGGTGGGGTCGTCGGGGGTGGCGGCGTTCGGGTCCACCCCGCGGTAGGTCATGGCGCCGGTGAGGCGGCCCAGGGGCTCGCGGAACGAGGCGAGGTCGAGGCGGTCGAGGGTGGTGCAGCGGGTCACCGCCCCCAGCTCCGGATCGTCCACGGCGCCGCCGTCGAGGAAGTAGTTGCCGAGGTCCGGGGCGTAGTCCATGGGCTGACCGGCGATCATGACCCCCGAGGTGGAGCCGGCCTTGGGCCACTCCACCCGCGGATCCCGGGGGATCAGCGCCTCGAGGCCCGGCCCCCGTACCCCGGTCGACGCCAGGGTTCGGGCGCGGTCCGCCGCCAGGCTCAGGGTCACCAGCTCGATCGTGTACTTGTTGGACGACATCTCGAGGGCCTGGGGGAGGTCGATCCACTCGTCCCAGCGACCCTCCAGGAGCTGGTAGCCCAGGGGCATGGCGCAGTGGAATAGCTCGGGGTGGTAGCGCTCGGCAGCGTAGCCGGCGATGCGCAGGCCGGCGAGCTCCGGCACGGCGTCGAGGGCGGCGGCGAAGAGGAACGGCTTGCCCGCCGAGCCGATGGGGTGGAGCACAAAGTTCTGGTTCTGGAGCAGCCGGCGACGGGTGCGCAGGGGCAGGTCGTGGCCCGCCAGATCCTCGTGGTGTGGGTACGTGGCCACCGCCAGGATATCGCCGTCGAGGCCGTCGAGGACGGTGACGCCGGCGGAGAAGGGGGGGGCACCGGCGAGCTCCGACCGGCCGCGGCGGGTGTCGCTGCAGAAGGCCCTGAAATCCCGGGATACCGCCGCCTGGACCTCGCGGTCGAGGGTGAGCTCGACGTCGAAGCCGTCCGCCATGGCCCGTGCCTTCTCTTCCGGCAGCAGGGCCAGGACCCGGTCCAGGGTGCGGGCCACCTGGCCGAGGTAGGGGCCCGCGGCGTCCCGCAGCGGGTCGGGGATCTGCCCCAGTCCGGCGTCGTCGGTGCGGCGGTCGTAGCGGTCGTTCTGGCGCCGTACGACGCTCGCCAGGGACTGCGCCTCACCCCCCAGGTAGACGAAGGTCTCGGAGGCCCGGGTGTAGCGGGAGCGGCTTTCGACGCTGAGCCAGTCGCCGGTTTCGAGACGGGCGTAGCGGCCGGGGGGCAGGCGGTGACCGAGGAGCCGCGCCTCCTCCGGTGCGTCGTCGTTCACCCGGTTGAGGGCCACCACCTCCTCGCCGACGTGGAATAGCCGCGCCGCCGGCTGGGCTTCCCCGCCGGGGAAATGGAGGAGCACGGAGCTGGCGCCGAGGGGGGACTCGCCGCCGCCGACGGGTACGGTCGTACCCTCCCTCGCGCCGCCGGGGGCGTCCGGCCGGCGCAGGGTGATGGCACGCCTGGCGGATCTCAGGGTGGCGTCGGCGCCGCGGCCCCGGTAGAGGATGTCGCCGAGCCAGCGGACCCGGCTGTGGAACGGCATTTCGAGGGCATGCACCGCTGGATGCACCCCCCGCAGGCGACAGTCGGCGTCGATGACGAAGGCCCAGCCGAAGCCCCGGGGGTCGTTGTTGAATCGGGCGACGTCGGCCGCCAGGTAGCTCTCCCGGTACCAGGCCCGGTCCGCCGCCGGGGCGCGGTCGAGGTGGGGCACCAGCCGCGGTTCGGAGCCGCGGCATTCGGCGTCGAGGAAGCCGCGGGCGATGAAGGATTCGGCCCGGGCCACGTAGGCGTCCGGGGCGTAGAAGTCCAGCAGGTCCGTCCGGGCTCCGAAGCCGGTCCGCCAGCCCAGGGCGACGAGGATCGTCAACCCCAGAATCGCCATCCCGAGATGACCTCGACGCATGGTCACAGCTCTCCGTGGTCGCGGGCCGCCGCCGCACCGACCATCGCCAGGGACGCCAGAAGCAGGGCCTCCAGCACGTCGGCGGTGGAATCGAGGCCGAGCAGGTAGGCGTTCTTGCCGGTGAACAGGGCCAGCCGGTAGTTGGCCAGCACCATGTAGAGGCTGGGCAGGGCCAGGGTGAGGGCGGCGAGGGAGCCGAGGGGGGACCACAGCCCCGCCTCCCGCAGATCGGGGAATAGGGCGTCGTCGTCGAGTCGGCCTGGGAGCAGGGGGGGCGCCGCCGCCATCGCCACCAGCAGCACCAGCACCAGACCGGCGGTCCCCAGCAGGCCCCATTGGGAGGCGACGAAGACCGCCGGCACGTGCTCCCGCAGGGCGGTGGCGCGGATGTGGGGGCTGATCTCCGTGTGGGGCCAGCCCCGGCCCCCCAGCGGAGCGGTGGTGTAGACCCGCAGGACCGCTGACATCACCGCCAGCTCCTCACTGGTGCGCCGGGCCACCTCTTCGAGCCGCTGGGGGTAGGCGAAGTCCAGGAGCCGCAAATAGTTCCGCTCCGATTCGAGGCCCGCCATGATGGCGTCGGGGACCACCGCGTCCACCGTCGCCAGCAGCACCCGGGCCCCCGCCGGCAGGGCGACGAAGACCACCGCAAAGGTGAGGGCCACCGCCGGCGCCCAGTGGCGCCGGGCCTCCGGGCCCCTGGCACCCAGGCGTCGGCGGAGGTCCAGGGATACCAGGGTGAGGGCGAGGAGGAAGACCGGCACGTTGAGGAGCGCCAGCCCCAGGTCGCTGACGACGAGGGCCGGAGCCAGCCAGGAGCCGAGGACGAAGACGGCCGCCGGCACCAGATCGCGCCACAGGAGGCGCCCCCGCCCATCGGACCGCCGCCACAGCCAAACCAGGAAGAGGGCCTGCAGCGCCAGGGCGAGGGGGATGTGGACCAGGGTCAGGGCGAAGCGGCTGCCTAGCTGGAGGCTCTCGCGGAAGCCCGCCACCACGAGGCCGAGGCGCAGGAGGCCCGGAGCGCCGGCGCGGCGGCACCCGCGGCCCCGGGTCCGGCGCTCGCTGGGGGGCCGTCCCAGGCGCGCTTCGACGCGGTGTGCCGCCCGCACCAGCCAGCCCGCGGCCCGCGCCGGGGCCACCGCCAGCACCGCCG
>JBCDIS010000390.1:0-3051 GCA_038748685.1 Acidobacteriota bacterium
AGTCCGGAGGACGAGGAAATCGGGCGGATCCAAGGGGAGGTCCTGGCGGAGATCCGAGCGGGGATCGACGAAGGGGTGCTGGTGGAGGCGCCGGTGACCACCGTCGAGACGATCCTCGCCTCCCCGGCCATCACGCTGGTGCGCCACGCCTCCCTGAGCGGAACGCGCCCGGAGCGGGGGGAACTGGAACTGGTCTTCAAGTTGATCTGGAGGGGCCTGTCCGCCTAGGTCCGCGCTTCAGGCCGCGGCCCTTCGAAGCGGACCTCGGCGCAGGTTCCGTGGGGTTCACGGGGGGCGAGCCGGAAGCTCCAGCCGAAGCGCTCGCAGACCTCCCCGACGATGGCCAATCCGAGCCCGTGGCCAAATTCAGAGCGGCCACTCACGAAGGGCTCGGTCAGCCGGTCCACCTGCTCGGCTGGGATCCCGGGTCCGGTATCGACGACCTGGACGGCCCCGCCACGGGCCCTGATCTCCACCGAGCCCTCCGGGGTGCTGTAGAAGGCGTTGGCGACGAGGTTGCCGCAAACGATGGCGAACACCGCACCGGGCGCTGCGACTTCGAGCTCTGGATCGAGGTCGAAGACGACGTCGACAGGCCGTGACGCCAGCAGATGGCGATACTGCTCGACAATCTCCGGTACCAGGGCGGCCGGATGGCACCGTTCCGCCGATCCCCCGCCGTCCTCCCGGGCTAGCCATAGGAAGGCTTCGATGATCGTCTCCATCCTGTGGACCGCTCGGAAAATTCGCTCCAACTGCCCCCGTGCCCGCGCGTCCCCCTTCGGCAGCCGCGAGTCGAGCAGCTCGGCGGCCCCCCGGGCCACCGTCACCGGAGTCCGCAGCTCGTGGCTGGCGTTGCGGGTGAAGCTCCGCTCGCGGAGGATGAACGACTCGATCCGGCCCAGGGCTTCCCGCAGGGCGTTAGCGAGCTGGGCCACCTCGACCGGATAGTCCTCAGCGCCGATGCGCGCCGCCAGAAGGGAGGGGGGGCTGCTTTCCACCGTATCCGCCAGGTGGACCACCGGCGCCACCAGGCGGGCCGCCAAACGTCTTCCCCACCAGACCCCCAGGAGGCCGACGACGGCGGCGCCGGAGCCCAGCACGATGGCGATCGACCCGATCCATTCCCCCCGCACCCCGAGTCGGGTGACCTCATAGAAGAGGAAGAGCCTGCCCCGGTCGCCTGGAAGATGCCGAACGGCGACGACGTACGGCTGGCTGGTGCGCGGACGGTCTTCCCCCACCTCGTAGAAGCCGTCGGGCTTGTCCCTCACCCAGGGGACCAGCTCGGAGGGCACGTTCCCGAGGCCGATGTAGCCGCGCATGAAACGGGTCGAGGGTGGGGCCAGGGGCTCATCCCTCGGCAGCTCCGCGAGCCGTTCGAGGTATTCCTCGACCTCGATCTCCAGGCGCCGGACCAAGACCCGATCTTCGAGGAAAGCGGCCGTCAGGGCCGCGACGACCGCGTAGAGCCCGATCAGCACGGCCCCGAAGTAGAAGAACGCCAGGACGGCGGAGCGCCTGAGGCTACCGGTGTTCATGGTCCCTTCCGTCGTCCCCGAGCCGGTAGCCGACGCCGGACACGGAATGGAGCAGGGGCCGCTCGAACGGCCGGTCGATGGCGCGGCGCAGGTTGTAGATGTGGGTGTTGAGGGCCGCGCTCTCCGGCGGCTCGTCGGTCCATAGGACCCTCTCCAGGTCTTCGCGGGTGAGGACCGCGGGGGCCGCCTCCATCAGCCGCCGCAGGAGCTTCAGGCTCGCCGGCTTGAGATCCAGCCGCCGACCCTGGCGGGTGACGATCAGGGTTCCGGTGTCGAGCTCCAGGTCCTCCACCCGAAGCACCGGCCGCCGCGCCAATCCGCGGTGGTTCAAGGCTTCGAGGCGGGCCGCCAGCTCGCTGAGGGCGAACGGCTTCACCAGGTAGTCGTCGGCGCCGGCGCCGAATCCTTCGAGGCGGTCGGGGAGGGTGTCGCGGGCGGTCAGCATCAGCACGGGGGTTTCCCAGGCCCGCTCCTGGCGGAGCTGTCGGCAGATCTCCAGGCCGTCGAGCCCAGGGAGCCTCAGATCGAGGACGACGGCGTCCCAGGGGGCGGAAAGGGCCCTTTGCAGTCCGCCGGGACCGTCGTAGGCAAAGTCCACCTCGTGGCCCTGGTCTTCGAGGAATTCCCCGACGTTGGCCGCGACGTCGTGATCATCTTCGATTATGAGGACGCGCATGGGGGGCGTCTTACCATCGACGGTGGGGTCCACGCTAGAGATCGATCCCAGAGTACGGCTCGTTTGTAGGGGTTGGGCGGGGGCCGCCCCCGCGGGCCGATCCTAGCGCCAGGTGCATCAACGCCGGATCAACGCCCCGTCCACGGCGGGCGGACCCGCACCCATGTGGACGCCGTCGACACCCCATCGGGCCCTCGCCCCTCCGGCCCCCGTGGCCCCACCGGAGCCTGAGGCGGTGAAGCTGGGTCGACCCCGGTTGACCTCCCGTTGATCCCGTCTGCCCTAGCCTCGCCGCGAGTCGGAGCACGGCCGCCGTCGAACCCCAGGTGGCGGACGGGCTTCGACGGGAGCTCCGCTCCCGTGCCCGTTCCGCCGGCGACGTGGGGGTTTGTCGACCCGCCACGGGCCTTCCCGCCGAGACCCCGAGACGACGCGTCGTCCACGCGTAGAAAGACCGCCCCGAATGTCGCTCCTCAGGCTCGAAACGTCCCTGGAACCCTTCAGTCGGCCCGCGGCGGCCCGCGTCCACCCGGCGACAAGGCTCGTCGGCCGCTTGGCCCCGTGGCAGATCGTCACCGTCTTCGCGCTCCTGCTCTATGTGCCCTGGCTGGG
Source organism: Acidobacteriota bacterium (assembly GCA_038748685.1). GTDB lineage: Bacteria > Acidobacteriota > Thermoanaerobaculia > Multivoradales > J023 > JAUIJL01. The sequence goes on from JBCDIS010000390.1 coordinate 2,830, forward strand.
GGAGAGAAGCCTCTGGTATCCGGACGAGCCCGACGTTGCGGAACCGGCCATCACGATGCTTCAAACGGGGGACTGGGTGGTCCCCCGCCACAATGACGAGCCGTGGCTGGACTACCCGCCGCTCACCTACTGGCTCGGCGCCGCCAGCAGTCGCCTGGCGGGGGACTGGAGCCCGTTCGCGCTGAGGCTCCCGGTGGCGCTCCTGGCGATCTTCCTGGTCGG
>JBCDIS010000391.1:0-2898 GCA_038748685.1 Acidobacteriota bacterium
CTTGCCCCCGCCCGCGCAGTGGAGAACGCTGACGGGTCCTGAGGCGAACGCAAAGTCCATCCGCAGATCCGAAACTGCGGCGCTCCTGTCGAGACGGGAGGGGGGCAAGCCTCGCCCTTACCCTCGATCGTTTCAGCGATTGACTACGCGGGCGGGGGCAAGCCCCGCCCCTACCCCGGAGACGGTTCCAGGGAAGGCGGGTCTGTGCAGCAGGGTTTCGCGTGGATCCGCCCTAACCTCGCATGGTCATCGCTCAAGATCAAGGAGCTTGGGATCAGGGGACGGGGGGCGATTCGAGGAGGTCGACTCGGTCGTTTCGGCGGTCTACTGCGCGGGCGGGGGCAAGCCCCGCCCTACCGGGGAGACGGATCGGCGGGAGGTTGGTCTGTGTGCGAGGGTTTTGCGTCCACACGCCTTAGCCTCGCTGGGTCATCGACTCAAGATCAGAGGCTCGGGATGGGTATGGTGGGCGAGTCGAGCAGGTTGAGGTAGAGCGCCTCGTGGTGGCGGACCATGTCCTTCAGGTCGAAACGGTCCTCGACCCGGCGGCGGGCGGCGTCGCCGAGCTGTCGACGTAGGTCGAGCTCCGCCGCCAGGCGGCCGATGGCGTCGGCGAGGGCTTCGGGGTCGGCGGGGGGAACCAGCAGCCCCGATTCACCGTCCACCACCGCCTCCGGGACGCCCCCCACCGCCGAGGCGACGCAGGCGCAGCCGCAGCCCATGGCTTCGAGGAGAGCGTTGGGGGAGCCCTCGGCGAGGGACGGCAGGGCGTAGAGGTCGAAGCCGGGGAAGAGGGGGCGGGGATCCCGCACGTAGCCGAGGAAGCGGACGTGCTCGCCGAGTCCCTGCGCCTCCACCTTCCGGCGCAGGGACTCCTCCTCCGGGCCGCTGCCGGCGAGCACGAGGACGAGGGGGAGCCCCCGGCGGCGGCCGAGGTCGACGGCGTCCACCAGGTGGACGACCCCCTTGGGGCCATGGAGCCGGCCCACGGCCCCAACCACCACCGCGTCCGCCGGCAGGTTCCAGGCACTCCGGGCCGCGGCGCGGTCGCCGCCGGGCCTGAAGTGTTCGAGGTCAATGCCGTTTTGAATCACCACCACCCGTTCCGGCTCCACCGATTCGGTGGTCAGGAGCTCCCGCCGCACCGCTTCCGAAACCGCCACCACCCGGTCGGCCCAGCCGCGGGTCCAGCGCTGGGCCAGGGCGTCCTTGCCACGGCCGGCGGGGATCAGGCTGCGCTGGCCGGTGACCAGCGCCGGGCGGCGACTGCCGAGGGGGCGGGCGAGGGGGCGGGCCAACGCCGCGAGGACGTTGGCCCGGTAGAGGAGGGATTGCACCAGCTCCGCCCCGCATCGATCCATCAGGCGGGCGAGCCTCCACGCCCCCGCCAGCATCCCGAGGGGGCGGGCGCGGGGGGCCATGCCGAGGGTTTCCACCGTCACCCCGAGGTCTTCCAGCATCCCTCCGATCCTCCCGGGGGGGCAGAGGGAGCACACCACCGGGTCGAATCGGTCGCGGTCGAGGCCGGAGATGAGCCGCAGGAGGAAGCTCTCGGTGCCGCCGAAGTCGGTCGTCGTGATGACGAAGAGGAGCCGGCGCTTCATGGCGAAGGCCGGCCGTCGGACCCCTCGGCGGTCCCGTTGCCGGGGCCGAGGCCGCGACCTAGACTGGCGTCCCTATCGCCGTCTTTCTTCACCAGTCGTCGGGAGAGGTCGGAGATCACCAGCCGCCGCTTGCCGGCGCCGGTCAGGGGGATGTCGTCCACCCAGTCGAAATCGGTCTCGATCAGGCCGCGGGTGGCTTCGTCGACCTTGGCGCGGATGTCGTCCTCCACCTGGCCCTGGGGACACCCCGGATGGGGTACGAGCCGGGCGGTCATCCGACCTTCCTCTCGCTGCACGATTTGGTAGCGATGGATGCTTTGCAAACCCTTGAACAGCACGACGAAGAAGTGGGGCACGAGGAAGCTCCCGTCGGGGACCACCACCAGGTCGGGCACCCGCCCTTCCAGCCGTTCCAGCATGGGGAGGGTCCGGCCGCTGGGGCATTGTGCGTCGTCCGGCGCCGCCACCGCCAGGTCCCCCAGCTCGTAGCGCACCAGGGGCATGGCGTCGTTGTGGAACTGGGTGACGACGATGCGGCCGATCTCCCCCGGCGCCACCGGACCCTCCGGCCCGAGGAGCTCGACGAGGGCGTTTTCGGGGTGGAGCAGGTAGCGGTCACCGCTTTCCTGGGACTGGCTAGCCAGGTGGACCCCCTCGCCGCCGGCGCCGTAGTAGTCGAGCACCCGGGCGCCGAAGGCGTCCTCGACGGCCTGCCGGTAGACGGGGTAGAGGGTGTCCCCGGTGGAGGTGATGCCGGTGACCGTGGGCGCCTCCCGCCGCTCCCGCAGCATGAATTGGGCGAGCACGTAGAGGGACGACGAGAAGCCGTTCAGGTGCTGGATCCTGCGCCGTTCGAGGGCCCGCAGGATGCGGGCGGAATCCTGGTTGTCGGCGTTGAAGGTGAGGTAGGCGCAGCGGAAAAGGCGGTCCTGGAGCTTCTTTTTCCAGCCCAGCCTGGGGTTGAGGTTGATGGTGAGGTACTTGTCGCCGGGGTGGTAGCCGGCCCAGCGCCAGATGCGAAAGCGGAGGGCCCAGAACCAGCTTTCCTGCTCGCCGCTTCGGTAGAAGGTCATCGGCCGGCCGGTGGACCCGCTGGTGACGCAGCGGACCGTCTTGCCGCGGTAGTCCGGCAGGGGAAAGGCCCCGGGGGCGTCGGCGAGATGGCCCTTCGTGACCACCGGCAGCCCGTCGAGGGGGCCGAAGTGGGAGCTGGGCCCTCGGCCCTGGTCGTCCCAGAGGCGCCGGTAGAAATCACTGCGGCGCCGGGTGGTCTCCACCACCCGCGCCACGTCGA
>JBCDIS010000392.1:0-2877 GCA_038748685.1 Acidobacteriota bacterium
GGTTCTGGCGTAGCCTCCTCGCGCTCCTCGACTCCTTGCATCCCGAGGGCTGGCGACGCGACGCGGGTGGGCGTCGCGTCGCAGGGGTATCAGAACGGCCAGGGGCCGCCGGGAAAGTCTTCGAGCACCGGATCCCAGTCGAAGAACTCTTCAAGGGCCGGCATTTGGTCCGGCCAGATCTGGTCGCCGCACTCACACACCATGTCGCAGGTACGGGCCCAGCATTGGCGCTGCGGGTCGAACCAGTCTCGGCAGTTCCCGCATTCGAAGTTCCGGATGCCCCGGTCCGTACCGAGGGGGTTGTTGCAATGCTGCTGGCAGGTGAAGTGAAGCGCGTTGCAATCGATCGGTGAACCTCCGCAGCGGCGCGTGGAGGACGAGGTTCCGGCGACGGTGATCCGGTCGCCAAGCTTGGCGCCGGCGAAGCGCTGACCCGAGATCACCGCCGTGTACTCGGCCGCGTCCCCCGGTGCGACGTCACAGGAGGCGATCCGGTCGACGATGAGCTTCGGCTCACCGTCTTCCCCCTCGATCGCCAGCGTCCAGCCCAAAGAGCCTAGGGTTTCGCCCCCTTGATTGTGGATCGTGTAGTCGAGGGCGAGGGCCAAGGGTCCGTCCCCGTCCTCGAGCCACCTCGCCTCCTGAAGCTCTAGGACGAAGGGGGCGTCAGGAACTTCGACGGACTGGGCGTCCGCCGAGTAGATCTCGGCTGCGGGAATCGAGAAGGCGACCGCGCAGGAGAGGGCGGCGATGGGAAGCGTCTTCAGCATGTTTCCTCCAAGTGGGTGTCGGTGGTGTCGTCGTTACACCCCTGGGGCGACGGCCCGGGGCGATTCACGACATCGAGGATGAAAACCGGGTGCTCCTCCCTGGCCGACGCGGCCGAATCCGGCCCTGAACCTCGGCTGTCAACCCACAACCGCCACCCCTACCGCAATCGATCCTTGATCTCACCAAGTTCTTTGCTACGATGCGCCTGCATGGCAGACGAAGCGAGCCACTCTGGACCACCGGCTCGTCGGCGGCGGCGCAGAAGCCGCAGACGACCGCGCGCTTCCGACACCCCCAAGCTGGTCCCGCTCCACAAGAGGGCCTCCTCCCACTTCAAGCCGGGCGACCGCCAACGCGGTGCCGCCCTTTTGCGTGGGGGCAAGGTCCGACTTGAAGTCGACGGGACAAGGGCCAAGGCATGGGTGGAGGATCAAGGCCGAACCTACGGTGTGGGTTTGGATTGGTCCCAGGTGCCTTCAAAACGGGAGCTCGCCGTTTTCTGCGAATGCCGAAGCTTCGCCGGCGGCAAGCCCTGCTGCCACCTCTGGGCCGCCCTGCTCGCCGTGGCCCAGAACGCCGCCAAGTCGCAGCCCGAGGGGGGCGGTGACCAGGTCTCGCTGCGGCGGGAACGCAAGACCAAGTGGAAAGACCTCGTTTCCGCCAACGGCTCCACGGGTGAGGCTGCTGGTTCCGCCAAGGCCACTGGTTCAGAGCAGCCAAAGAAAAAAGCGCGGTCCAAGGCAAACAACCGTTCCAGGTCGAAGGGTCAAAGGCGCGGCAAGGGCAGCACCTGGCGCGACCGGATTCACGACGTCGGGGATCGCATCGACGACCTGGAGAGGGCTCTGCAGCCGGATGTCGGCGGCGAGGCACCTGGAGCGGAGGCGCCCGCCGAAACGGTGCTCTCCTTCCTCATCAACATCGTCGATAGCGAAGCCACCGGCGGCTTGGTCCTCGATGTCTTCGAAGGCCGCCCCGGCGGCGGCAAGGGCACACCGAAGCCGAAGGCCGTCACGGTCTTCCTTGAGGAGCTCGAACGGCATCTGATGCCCCAGCCGGAATCGACGGGCGACGACGGAGAGTCCGCCGCCCCGCCGTTTTCGATGGTGCACGCCCTTCCGCCGGCGCCCAAGAGTCGCCAGCGGCGGGGACGTCCCCAGGCCAAGGGGAGGCCAACCAAATCTCGCCCAGTCAAGGCCAAGCCGGTGAAGGCGGGGCGGGTGCTGCTGCCCCCGGAGCTCTACGGCACCGCCCTACCCCACCTCGCCCGCCGCGGACTCCTCGGCTGGTGGGACGGACGCCCAGGCCACGCCCCCAAGGTGCTGCGCTGGGACGCCGGACCGCCTTGGAGCTTCGGCCTCAGCCTAGAAGTGCTGGCGGCGGAGGGCAACGCCCGGCTTCGCGGCGCCTTCGAACGCAGGGAGGGCGCCGAGCGGGTCGCCCTCGACGCCCTGGTGGCCTCCATCCCTTCGTGCTCGCCGGCCGCCGGCGCCGCCCGCGCCGCGTCCGATGACGATCCGCTGGCCGACGCGGTGGTGCCGGAGCTGCTTCTCTTCGATGACACCCTCGCCCGGATCGAGGTCGACGTCAGCCGGGACCTGCCGTGGCTGGAGCTGCTGCGGGGCGGCCCAGGTCTTCTGATTCCCATGAACGATCTGCAAGAGGCCCTGACCGCGGTCCTGGAGCTCCCGGGGCCGCGCCTGGCGATGCCGGAAGAGCTGCAGCTGGAAGAGATCCGGTCCTCGATGCAGCCCTGCCTGGTGCTGGAGCCGGCGGCGGCCCCCGAGTGGATGACCCCTCCCCTCCTCGCCCAGCTTTCGTTCCTCTACGGACCCATGAAGGTGAGTGCCGGCGAGCCCCACAAAGCGGTGATCGACTGGCAAGAGCGGACGTTCCTGCGCCGTGGCATGGACCAGGAGCACGCCGCCTTGGTGAGGGTTCTGGAGCTCGGGCTGGTGCCGGTGTCTTCGGAGCAGGGCCATGAGCTCCAGATCGACCCGGAACAGCTCCCCGCCGTCGCCGAGCCCCTGCTGGCGGAGAATTGGGTGGTGGAGGTTCGGGGCACGTCATTGCGGTCCGCCGGCGCGCCGACCCTGAAGGTGGAGA
>JBCDIS010000393.1:0-2841 GCA_038748685.1 Acidobacteriota bacterium
CCGGGCCGTCATCCACGAACGCCTCGGGAACCGGCGCGCCGCCATCGCCGACTACGAGACGGCCCTGCGCTACAACCCCCAGTATGAGCCGTCCCAGCGAGCCCTGGAGCGCCTCACCGGCCGTAGCGACGTCCGAGCCCCCGCGGACGAGGCAGAGGCGCGGGCCGCCGCCCTGGTCCACCGGGCCAGCGTCGAGGCCCGACGCGCCAGCTACCGGGAAGCTCTCAGACTCTTGGAGCAGGCCGAAGCCGAGGCGCCGCGGTACGTCCTCATCTACCAGTACCGCTCGAACGTCGCCTACCTCATGGGGGATCTGGAGCTCGGCATCGCCGCCCTCGAGAGGGCGCTGGAGATCGAACCGGGCAACGCCCTCTTCGAGCGAAACCTCGAACAGCTCCGCAGCCAGCGGGCTCCTTGATGCCGGCCCTCTTCGTCGCGGCGCTCTTCCTCGGCGTCCCGGCGGGCCTGCTCTTGGGGTCTCGGCTGGGGTGGTTGGAGCGACCCGGGTCGCGCCGGGCGCTCTTCGTCGCCCTCGGCGCTACGGTCGCGTGGACCCTCCCCTACCAGGGCGTCGAGTACCTGTTCATCAAGCGCCTGTCGATCGGCATCGCCCTCGCCGCCGTGGCGCTCCTCGTCGGTCGCCACCTCGGAGTCGGCTGGCTGCGCTGCCGGGCCCGTCGCCTGGAGGCCTGGGTGGCGCTGACGACCCTGGCGCTAGTCTCGTACATCAACTTCTTCGACTTCCACGGTGAGCGGACCTGGGTCCATCTCCACGACGCCGCCCACTACTACCTCGGCGCCAAGTACTACGGAGAGCTGGGCTACAGCGACCTCTACACCGCCATGCTGCGGGCGGAGGCGGAGACCCACCGGAACCGCTTCAAAGCGGTGGAGGCAAGGGACCTCGAGACCTACGATCAGGTCCACATTCGGACCCTGCTGCGGCGTAGCGATCCCGTGAAGGCCGCCTTCACAGCCGAACGCTGGACCCAGTTCCGCGCCGACGTCGACCTCTTCCGCCAGCGGCTGGGCCCCCACTACGGACGGGTGCTCCTGGACCACGGATTCAATCCTACCCCCGTGTGGGCCCTTCTGGGGGGCGCCTTCGCCCGCTGGGTGCCCGCCGGCTCTGACCGGGGTCTCCTCGCCCTTTGCCTCCTCGACCTGCTGCTCCTCGGCGCCGTGGCCCTGATGGTGGGCCGCGGCTTCGGCGTCGAGACAATGCTCGTAGCGGCGACCTTCTTCTGTATTGCCTTCGGCGCCACCTTTGGCTGGGTGGGGGGAGCTTTTCTACGCTACCCCTGGCTCTTCGGGGTGGTGGCTGGGGCCGTCTGCATCCACCGCCGCCGACACGGGGCCGCGGGGGCTCTGTTCGCCGCGGCGGCGATGCTACGGGTCTTCCCCGCCCTGCTCCTCCTTCCCCTGGGCGCCAAGGCCGTCCACCTGGCGTGGAGACGGCGCGCTCCGGCGCGGCGCCACGTCCACTTCTTCGGAGCCTTCGCCGCCACCGCCGCAGTCCTCTTCGCCGCCACCGCGGCCCTCCCCAAAGGCGTCGAACACTGGAGTGACTTCCGCGACAACATGAACCACCATGTCGCCAACATCTCCCCCAACGTGGTGGGCCTCACGGAGCTACTCGCCCTCAAACCCGACGCACCGCAGAAGGTCACCGCCGAAGAGTTCCGCGCCCTCAAGGAGCGGCGGCGGAGCATCCACCGGGCCCAGCTGCTCTGGGTCTTCGTGCCCCTCGCTGTTGCCCTGGCCTGGGGCGCACGGCGGCGTACGGACCTTGGGGCCCTCTGCCTCGGCCTGCCGCTGCTCTACGGGGGTCTGTCCCTGGCGGCGTACTACTGGATCGTCCTCCTCGTGCTCCTGCTGGCGGTGCGCCACCGCCCCCCGCACGTCGCCGCCCTGTTCGCCGCCCAGCTCGTGCCCCTGGCCGCCCTGCAGTTCATCGAACGGGACGCCTCGGTCCACATCCTCTACGGCCTCGCCCTGGTGCTGCTGTTCGTCACGGTCCTAGGCCCCCGCCCCGCCCACCGGCGTAGGTCCTGAACTCCCTTTCGGCGGGTCGGCGGCGGCTCTGCTCCGCGGGCGGGGGCAAGCCCCCGCCCTGCGCCGGAGGCCGGTGCCGCGGGGTTTCGATCCGCGCAGAAGGCGCCCGCATCGATACGCCCCAATCCCAAGCTAGCGCCGCTGGACGAGATCCGCCAACGCCGACTCGAGGTCCGGGAAGGTGAATTCGAAACCCTCTTCCTCGAGCCGCTTCGAGACGCAGTAGCGGCCGCTGAGCACCAGCTCAGGATCGGTGCCCAGGACCAGGGCGGCGCCGAGGCGGATCAGCGGCGCCGGCGCCGGCAGGCCGACCCAGCGGCCCAGGGCGCGGCGCAGTGCCTTCATGAAGCGCGCGTTGGAGGCTGGGTCCGGAGCGGTGGCGATATAAGCGCCGGACATCGTTTCGTCGACGATCGCCCGCTCCATCAAGCGGTCCATATCCTTGGCGTGAATCCAGCTGATGCCCTGGCTACCTTTCCCGGCGGTGCCGCCCAGGCCCCATTTGGCCAACCCCATCAGTTTTGGGAAGGCACCTCCGGAACGGCCGAGGACGAAGCTCGTGCGTAGGAAGACGCGGCGGATGTCGGCGGGACCGTGCCCGTGGCACGCCGCCTCCCAGGCCTTGCACACCTCTACGGCGACCCGCCGAGCGCCGTTTGCGACGAAGACTCGGCCTTCGGCTACGGCCTGGCGCCGGAGGTGGGCAAGGCCTGGGAGGCGGCGTGCCACGGGCACGGTCCCGCCGACATCCGCCGCGTCTTCCTACGCACGAGCTTCGTCCTCGGC
>JBCDIS010000394.1:0-2801 GCA_038748685.1 Acidobacteriota bacterium
AGCTGTTCCTCCGCGGGCGCTTCCCCTTCGGTATCGACGTGGTCAACGCCCGGCCGGGGCAGACGGTGTCGTTTCAGACCATGGTGAAGCGTCTCGAGAGCCTCGACTTCGGCGGCATCACCACCTCCAGTGATCCCCCATGATCGGCGGTGGGGTCCACGCTGGTAGACTGGACACATGAAGGAAACCTCGATGAAGCCGTCCGTCATCCTAGCCGCGAATCCTCAGCGATCCACCGGGTCGTCCCGCCCCGCCAGTACCCTCGGGATGGCATCTGTGCTGGCCGTCGCCGCCTTCACCCTCGCCTGCGTGACCATCAACGTCTACTTCCCCGAGGCGGCGGTCAAGGACCTCTCGGAGAAGATCGAAGAGGCCGTGGCGCGGGAGGCCGCCAAGACCTCGGACGCCGGAGCGGGCGGCGGGGAGCAGTCCGGGAGCTTCGTCGCGGCCGACTCCACCGCCGTCCGCCCTATGGCCGAGGTTCGACGGTCCCTCCCCCGAGACGTTTTGACAGCCGCGGTCGGTGCGGTGCTTCGTTTGACCGCATCACCGGTCTCGGCCCAGGACCAGGGCTCGGTGGCCGCTCCGGAGATCTCCAATCCCGCCATTCGCAAGATCATCGAAAGTCGAGGGGCGAGGGTCGGCGACCTCGACCGCCACAAGGCCAGCGGGGCCCTGGGGGAGAACAACCGGGCTCTGCTAGACGTCCGGGATCTGTCCGCCCTGGCCCTCCAAGAGCGGGCCGCCGTCCAGCGGCTGGTGCGCGAAGAGAACGCCGACCGAGAGCGGATGTTCAAGGAGATCGCCGCCGCCACAGGGGCCGCCCTCGACCAGCTACCCCAAATCCGTCGCACCTACGCCGAGACCCTGAGGCGCAACGCCAAGGCCGGAGAGTGGATCCAGCTCCCCGACGGCGCTTGGAAACAGAAATAGGAGCCCGTCGATGGACGTCCGCATCATCCACTGCACTTCCTGAGGCTACCGGCCCAAGGCGGCGGGTCTCGCCGCCTTCATCCAAGAGCAGCTCGGTATCGACGTCAAGCTCCAGGGGGGTGACGCCGGCCAGTTCGACGTCGTCGCCGACGGCGAGGTCATCGCCCAGCGCAAGCTGACCTGGAAATCGTTTTTCTCCGGTGGCTGGCCGATCGCCGAAGACGTCGTCGAAACCCTTCGGCAAAGGGCCTGACGGGTCCTAGCGGTACCGTTCGACGATCCGGGCGATCTGCCCGGATCGAGTCGCTTGCTCCAAAAATCGGTCCAGCGCCTGCCGGAGGTCGGAACCGGGAGCAACTGCGACGCCGTAGTCGAAGGAGCGCAGGCGAAAGGCCACCACCAGACCTTCACTGCCCCGCCCGAGGGGCTCGCCGGGTTCTGCCCACGAATCGACGAGGACGAAATCCACCCTCCCCTCTTCGAGGGCCACCAGATTCTCCAGCGAGTAGTCCGTCAGGACCACTTCGAGACCGGGAATATCCAGCCCCCGCAGGAACTCCAGCTGGGACGACCCCCGCATCACCGCCACCCGTAGGCCCGCCAAGTCCTCCACGGAGCGAATCCCGCTACCCTTCTTTGCCCCGACGACGACCCAGTTGGAAAGGTAGGGGCGACTGAAATCCGCGGTCTTGCTCCTGGCTTCGGTGATGGTGAAGGAGCTGGCGACCAGGTCCCCTTCCCCCCGGAGCAGCGCCGGGATCAGATCCGAATAGGAGGTGACCACGGGTTGGATTTCCAACTCGACCCCGAGGCTCTCGGCGAAGGCGCTGATGAGGTCGATGTCGATTCCCGAAAACGCCGACGGATCCCGCAGCTCCGTCAGCGGCTGGCCGGTCGCCTGGAGCCTGCCGAGGTCGGCGCGGACGAACTCGCTCTCGGTATGGGGAAAGCAGAGCAGAACCAACGTTCCCCGGCTCTGGATCTCCTCCAGACTCGGAGCGGCTGGCCCCGCAGACGGTGCTGCCGAGACCCACGGGGCCATCGCCAACGTGCTGAGCAAAGCGAGGGCCAGGCAACCGAAGCTTCGGCGGAGCATCTCCATCTTGACGGTCCTTTCCACCCGTCTAGGTCGGGCATGACCATCCTCCGTTCCCCCGCCCTGGCCGTCAAGGCGCAAAGTGTCTCCGGCCGCCGTCCTCAGCGAGCTTCGGGGGCCACCTTCAACCGGGTTCGGTGTCGTCGGCGAGGGGGAAACCGTGCTCCCCCATCCATTCGTCGGTGACGAACTTGCTCATGTAGTTGCGCACCGAGTCCGGCAGGATCACCAGAGCCCTGCGGGTCTCGGGTCGCCTACGGATAGCGTCCAACATCGCCCAGGTGGCGGTTCCCGAGCTACCCCCCACCAAGAGCCCCTCGTCCCGGATCAGGCGGCGGGCCATGGTGAAGCTCTTCGGATCGTCCACGTAGATCCATTCGTCCACCAGATCGCGGTCGAGCACGTCGGGGATGAAGTCGTAGCCGATCCCCTCGACCTGGTAGGTCTTGACTTCGTCGCGGCCGCCGAGGATCGAACCCTCCGGATCGACGCCGACGATCCAGATGTCCGGGTTCTTTTCCTTCAGGTAGCGGGACACTCCGGTGATCGTTCCGCCGGTGCCGGCGCTCATCACCACCATGTCCAAACTGTCCCCGAAGTCTTCCCAGATCTCCGCGCCGGTGCCGTGGTAATGGGCGTCGGGGTTGGCGGGGTTGCCGTATTGGTCGGGGATACGGGAGTTTTCGATCTCCCCGTTGAGGCGTTTGGCGACGCCGAGAAGGCTCTCGGGGTCGTCGTGGGCTGCCTCCGTCGGCGTGCGGATGATCTCCGC
>JBCDIS010000395.1:0-2734 GCA_038748685.1 Acidobacteriota bacterium
CACGTAGGCGCCGCCGCTGTGGACCACGGCCAGCATCGCCACCACCAGGTCGGCGGAGCGATCGAGGCAAAGGGCCACCAGCACCCCCGGCCCCACCCCGTGGCCTTCCCGAAGCTCCCTCGCCAGGCGGTGGGAGCCTTCGGAGAGGCGCCGATAGGTCCACAGGACCGACGGGTCCGCCGTCACCAGGGCCACCGCGTCGGGGGTAGCGGCGGCCTGGCGATCCAGCAGGTCGCCGAGTCGCTCGTTCGGTGGATAGTCCTCTGCGGTGGCGTTCCAGGTCTCCTCTAGCAGCTCCCGATCCGCCCGCGGAATCACCGGCAGCGTCGACAGCTTTTGGGTCGGGTCCTCCACCGCCGCCGTCAGCAGGGTTTCGTAGGCCCCCAGGAAACGCTCCACCGTCGCCGGATCGAAGAGGTCCGTCGCGTACTCCGCCTCGATGCGCATGCCGTCGGTGCGATCGAACAGGGTGAGGCCGAGGTCGAACTTTGCGGTCCCGCTGTGGGCGTCCACCGCGCGCACGTCCAGATCCGCCATCTTCGGCGCCAGGTCGAGGTCGAGGACCTGGAAGAACAGCTGGAAGAAGGGGTTACGGGAGGTGTCCCGCTCCGGCTGAAGCTCCTCCACCAGCTTGTCGAACGGTACGGCGCCGTGGGCCTGGGCGCCGAGGAAGCTCTCTTCGGCCCGCGCCGCGACATCGTCGAAGTCGGGGTCCCCCGAGAGGTCGCAGCGCAGCACCAGGGAGTTGACGAAGAATCCCACCAGGGACTCCAGCTCAGAGCGGTCACGGCCCGCCGAAGGGGTCCCCACCGCCAGGTCTAGGGTGCCGGCGTAGCGGGACAGGACGGCGTAGAAGCCCGCCAGCATCGTCGCGAAGAGGGTCCGGCCGCGGCGACGGGCGAGGCTCCGAAGCGCTTCGGACAGCCCGCGCTGGAGATCCACCACCAGGAGTCCGCCGCGGAAGCTCTGCACCGGCGGCCGCGGGCGATCCCCGGGGATCTCCGTCGGCACCAGGCTCTCCAGGTTCCTACGCCACCAGGCGAGGTCCCGTTCGAGGGAGCCCGCCGACAGGACGGCGTCCCGCCAGGCGGTGACATCCGCGTACTGGAGGGGCAGCGGTTCGAGGGGCGAGGGCTCCCCCCGGCGGAAGGCGCCGTAGAGGGTCGCCATCTCTTCGGCGATCAGGGTGTGGGACCAGCCGTCGGAGGCGATGTGGTGGACGGTCAGGGCGAGGACATGGTGCCTTTCCCCGAGGCGGTAGAGGCGGGCCCGCAGCATGGGGTCCGCTTCGAGGTCGAAGGGGTCCCTGGCTTCTCGCCGCAGCGCCGCTTCGAGCCGGATAGGGTCCTCGGCAGGGAGAGCCTCGACGGGGAGGTCCAGGGATGACGGCGGATCGATGACGACCGCAGGGCGTCCGCCCCGCTCCAGGTAGCGGCTCCGCAGGACGTCGTGCCGCGCCACGATCTCCGACAGGGCCCGCGCCAAGGCCTTTGTGTCCAGGTCGCCGCGGAGCTCGAAGGCGACGGGGATGTTGTAGACCGGTGAGCCGGGGTCCAGCCGATGCAGAAACCACAGCCGTCGCTGCCCCGGGGAGAGCTCCGGCTCCCCCTGGGCGCGCTCCAGAATCGGCTCCGTCCCAAAACTTCCCACGGTGTCGGCCGCTTCAAGTTGGCCCGCCAACTCGGCCACCGTCGGCGCCTGGAACAGCGCCCGCAGGGGGAGGTCGACTCCGAAAACGTCCCGGACCCGCGACAGCAGCTGTGTCCCCAGCAGGGAGTGCCCTCCAAGCTCGAAGAAGTTGGCGTCCACGGACAGTCGATCGGCCTTCAGGATTCCCCTCCAGAGATCCGCCAGCCGCCGCTCGACGTCGGTGCGGGGTTCCACCACCGTCTCCCCGAGTCCAGCCTTCGAGAAATCGAACGTCGGCAGGGCGCCGCGATTCACTTTGCCGTTCGGGGTGAGGGGCAGACGGTCCAGGACCTGGTAGGCCGAAGGTACGAGGTAGTCCGGCAGGGACCGGCCGAGGAAAGCCCGCAGCTCGCCGGCGGACGGCGCCCCTCCGCCCTCGGCGACGACGAAGGCCACCAGACGGGTGCTGCCGGCGTCATCAGATTGCAGGGCCACGGCTTGGGCCGCTACGCCGGGGTGATGGCCCAGGGCCGCCTCGATCTCCCCCAGCTCGACGCGGAAGCCCCGTACCTTCACCTGGTGATCGGCACGGCCGATGAACTCCAGGTGCCCCGACGGCGGCAGGCGCACGAGGTCACCGGTGCGGTAGAGCCGAGCCCCCGGGGTCGTCGACATGGGATGGGGTACGAAGGCGGCGGCGGTGAGGGCCGGCCTTCGGTGGTAGCCGATGGCGAGACCGTCGCCGCCGATCCCCAGCTCCCCCACCGCCCCCAGGGGCGAAGGGCGGCCCCAGCGGTCGAAGACCCACAGATCGGTGTTGCCGATGGGCCCGCCGATGGACACGGCGGCGGCGTCCTCGGAGACGGCGTCCACCGGGTGGGTGGTGGCGTAGGTGGTCGCCTCGCTGGGCCCGTAGGCGTGGATCAGCCCCTCGGGTCCGCCGCTCAGGGCGGCGCGAACCGCGTCCGGGTCGCAGCGCTCACCGCCGAAGAACACCGCCCGCAGGCCGGAGTAGACCTTGGGATCCTGCCGTGCGAACTGCTGGAGCAGTGCGGTGGTCAAAAACAACACCGTGAAGCCGCGGCGATCGAGCTCCCGGCGCAGG
>JBCDIS010000396.1:0-2670 GCA_038748685.1 Acidobacteriota bacterium
AGCTGGCAGGGGTAGTTCTCCAGCACCCGGGTGGTCCCCGGGCCGTTGGTGTCGCCTCGGACCACCGGATCGCCGCAGTCGAGCTGGGCCGCCGGCAGGCAGCCGGGAACGCCGGTGACGTGGCCCCACGCCAGGGGGCCACCGCCTTCGAAGCCGTCTGCGAAGAGGTCCTCGTCCACCAGGAGTCGCCCCTGGATACTGGTGCCAGAGGTATCTCCGCCGGCGGAGGTGTCACTGACGAATGCGGCTAGGAATCGTCCTGTGTCGACGCTGGCGACCCGCGGTTCGAAGGACAGGGTGCCGGCATCGAGGCGGAACGTACCACCCAGGGTGGAGCCGTCCTCCGCCACGGAGCGGGAGAAGACCTGGAGATTCTGGGGCCAGGCGATCAAGAGGCGACCGTCGCTATCCGTGGCCGCATCCAGGTCCCGCGGCGGTTTGGAGGTCGGGGGAACGACCTCCACCACCGGTCCTTGGGGTTGGGCGTTGAAGTCGAACTTCTGGGTCTCGATATTCGACGTTGCCCAGACCACGGCGAAGCCCCCCGGGGTCGGCGCCACCTCCAGATGGTCCGGTACGGACTCCTGGATAACCCGCGCCGGGTTGGCGGGTTGGCCCTCCGCGTTGTACTTGCGGACAAGGGTCTCGTAGGTGAAGGTGTAGACGCTGTCCTCGAAGGTCCACGCCACCACGAAACCGCCGTCGTCCGTAGCAGCGACTTGGGAGCTTCTGCCGATGCCGACGGACATATCGGCGCCGAGGAACTGACCGTCGGCGTCGAGGCGGCGTACCCGAATGTCTTTGAAGTCGAGGTACTCGTATTCTTCATAGACGATGACGAAGCGGCCGTCGGTATCCGTCGTGACCGCCGTGAGGTCACCGAACGGGGAGATTTCCAAGGCTTCAGTCTTGGGATTGCCCTCGGCGTCGAGGAGGCGGGCGTAAACTGGGTCTGGGATCGTTCTCCAGACTACCAAGACATCGCCATCCGGCTGCCTCGCGATCCTATGGCGATATGGGGTTTCCTCCAGCAACTCGAACTCGGCCGCCAGTGGCCGTCCGCCGGCATCCAAACGCTGGGCCCGGAGGCCTGGGTCCTTCCACACAACGAGGAACTCTCCCCCGGTCCCATCGATGGAGGGAGCCCTCTGGGAGCCGAAGGTCGTGGTGTTGATTTGGAAAGGGTCTCCTTCCGGAGCCTGAGCAATGCTCGGGTGGACGGCTGCGAGGAAGGAGAAGGCCATGGCGCTGAGAACCGCGGCGGGATGTACCGGATTGCTTTGCCAGTTGGGCTTAGTCATGTTGCGGTCCTCCAGCGAAGCGGCAACTGGCGAGTGGGCACCCGTTGGAGCCGGTGACCTGGCTCCAGGCCAGGACGTCCCCCGATTCGAAGCCGTCCCGAAACAGGTCGGAAACTACAAGGCGTTGCGCCTGAATGCTGGCGATGTCATCGTCGTCCCCCAGCGAGATTCCGCTTTGGAAGGCCACGAGAAAACGACCTTTACCGAGGGCTGCGACATAGGACGCTCCATTAAAGACGTCCTTCCCGAGGTCGATCTGGGCCTTGGGTTCCGGGGTGTCGGTGCCGGGGGCGAGGCCCTGAGCGAAAACTTCGTCGTCGATTTCCCACGTTGCGACTAGGCGGCCTTCTTCGTCATAGGCAGCGTCGAGCCTGTAGATCCGGGTGACAGGGGGGTTCACGAACCGATCCAGTTCCACCGGCGGTCCGGTGGCAACTCCGTCGAGACCGAAGCGGCGGGCAGTCAACGCTCGGTCTGGAGCGATCTTGTCCCCGGCCCAGACGACCGCGAAACCCCCAGGCGCTGATACCACCGAGACGTCGCGGAGTATCCCGTCGTCGGGATCCCCGTTGATCACCTGGGGGTCAGGGCCAAGGGGCTCGTCGGCGGCGTTGAAACGGCGCAGGCGGACCTCATGGGTGAGGGTGAATGAGGGATCGTTGTAGATCCAGGCGACTATAAAACCGCCATCGGAGGTGGCGACGACCTCGCTGCCGGCGCCGATGCCGATCACTGTCTCTGCCCCTTCGGGTCGCCCTTCGGCGTCGAGGCGGCGTGTCCGTACCTCAGAGAACTGAAGAAAGAGGGGGATTTGATAGGCGACGATGAAGCGGCCGTCGGGTCCTACGGATACGGTGGGAAAGGAGGCATCGGGATGGAGGCTCAGGATCTCGTTCTTTGGGGTTCCATCTGCATTGAAGAGCCGTGCTGACACGCCGAAGAGCGAACGATCCCAGACAACCAGAAAGTCGCCGTCGGGCTGCATGGCGACGTCAAAAGCATCGAGCCGATTTGGGACCAAAACCTGCTCCGGGCTCAGAAAACGGCCTGAAGAGTCGAGGACTCGTCCCCTCAGGCCGGGAGATCTCCATGCCACCAGGGCCCGGCCCTGGCCATTTGATGCCACGTTGGCCTGGAACTGACCACCGTCGATATCCTGATTGACTTGGAAGGGTAGACCTATCGGCGTCTGGGCGCCGAGCGGTCCCGTCAAGATCAAGGAAAGCAAGGCGGCGAGCACTATTGCCGGTAGTCGGAGGCTCTTTGACCTCCAACGGGACCTACGATCGACCATGGTTCGGGTCTCCTCGGGAACTGCGATGTCAGAACAGGGCATAGGAGGGTGAGAAAGACCTCCGAAGCGGTGATC
>JBCDIS010000397.1:0-2664 GCA_038748685.1 Acidobacteriota bacterium
CCCTCGAAGCCGGATTTGACGTCGGTCCAGCAGCCGTGGAGCATCACCATGCCCGGGCCGGTGAAGAAGTCGTCCCGCCCGGGCAGCTCCCAAAGCTGCTTCGCCAGTTTCTCGGTATCGAAGCTGCCGCGGCCGAAGTTTCCGGAAAAGCCGGAGGCGTGGTGCCCCGAAATCGAGACGAAATCGATGCCTTTGGATTTGTAAACGTCCACCACGAACCGCGCCGTCCTGCCGAGGTATTGGGGCCGGTAGACGACGAAGTCCTCGCTCCAATAGTCCACCCCATCCTTGATGAGGTCCTCGGGGCAGCCCCTCTGGCGGATGCAGCGATCCACGCAAAGGTGGCTCAGGAGCACGTCGTGCTCAGCGGGGGCGTGGTAGTCCAACATGAGGACGCGGACGGGGGACTCGGCTGCAGCTGCGGCCGGAAGGACCCAAGCGGCCATCAGAACGAGGACGGGGGGCAGGAGGTAGGCGATCCGGGGGCTCAAATGCTCAAGTCTTGGGAACCTAGGGGCGGCGGCGCGGGCTGGAACCATGGGGAATGGACCTGATGGAGAATGCGGTTTGCGGCGGCGGGACGGATCGAACGTGACCGCGGAGGCCGAACCGGGCGGCCGCCGGGGCGGAGCCGTGACCCTCGGTGAGGGGGTAAGCTCGACGTCGCGGAGATAGTAGCAGGGCACCGCGATTTGCATGAAATAGAACGGTCGTGCTATTTTGGAGCCATGGACATGCGGAAAGGCGAAGAAACCCGAGCTGAGATCGTGTCGAAGTCGCTGGCGATGGCCAGCACCCTTGGCTTGGGGGGGCTGACCATCGGCGCCGTGGCCAAGGCCGTCGGACTGTCGAAGAGCGGGCTCTTCGCCCACTTCGAGTCCAAGGAAGACCTGCAACTCCAGGTGCTCCGCGCGGCGGGGGACCGTTTCGTGGACCGGGTGGTGGCCCCGGCGCTGCGGCGTCCCAGGGGGGAGCCGAGGATCCGGGCCTTCTTCGAGAGCTGGCTGGAATGGGAGGACGCCAAGGATCTCCCGGGAGGATGCCCGTTCATCGCCCTCGCCATCGAGCTGGACGACCAGCCCGGGCCGCTGAGGGACGCCCTGGCGGCGTCCCAGCGGGATTGGCTGGACGCCCTCGCCACCGCCGGCCGGATTGCCATGGCCGAGGGGCATTTTCGAGACGATCTCGACGCCGACCAATTCGCCTATGACTGCTACTCGATCATCTTGGCTTATCACCACTTCAGTCGTTTGCTGCGGGACGACCGGGCCGGGGAGCGGGCCCGGCGCTCCTTCGAAGCCCTCCTGAGCCAGAGCGGCGGGGGAGCCGTGCCCAGCGGGTCCAGGGCCTGAGACCCCAAAGACTTCCCGCGGCTATTCGACAACCCACTCCACACACCTGACGAGGAGAGACCCATGGATAAGGCGCTCGCAACCACGTCTGGCTTCGATAAAAGCACGATCGGTCGTATTAATTCTGAAAATCTCCCCATGGCCCCAGTCGCCGCGCCCCGGGGACTCCGCCTGATCCGCGGCTTTGGGGGAGCCCTGGGGCGGCTGGCCCCGGGGCCGGCGTCGTCCCTGGCGCGGCATTGGTTCCTCTCGCCACCCCGCCGCGGGGTGCCGACCCGCGAGGCCTGGTGGGCCACCGACGGGGACGCCTTCGGGATCCCCGCCGCCGGTGGGACCCTGGCGGCCTGGAGCTGGGGCTGGGGCCCGAAGACGGTGGTGCTGGTCCACGGCTGGGGCGGTCGAGGCCTTCAGCTAGGGGCTTTTGCCGCCCCACTGGTGGAGGCCGGCTTCCGGGTCGTCGCCTTCGATGCTCCCGGCCACGGTCAATCTCCGGGGCGCTCGTCCTCCCTGCCGGCGATGGCCTCCGCGGTGGAGCGGGTGGTGGGACACCTGGAGCGCGTCGACGGGGCTGAGGTGCATGGGGTGATGGCCCACTCCTTCGGCGCCGCGGCCGTGACCCTGGCTTTGGCGCGATCCTCGGCCATGGCGTCGGTCGGGCGACTGGTGTTCTTGGCGCCGCCGGCGGATCTGCGGAGCCTTGTCCGCCGGTTCGGCGCGTTGACCGGTTTCCCCGAGCCGGTGGTCCACCGCATGCGCCGGTCCATCGAGGGGAGGTTCGGCATCGTGTTCGACGAGTTGGGCCCGAAGGTCCTGGCGCCGCAGGTCGGTAGACCGCTCTTGATTGTCCATGATCGCGGAGATACGGAGATTCCGTGGCGGGACGGCGCGACCCTGGCGCGGGCGTGGCCCGGTGCCCTCCTGAGGTCGACCCGCGGGCTCGGTCACTTCCGCCTGCTGCGGGATTCCTCGGTCGTCGGCCTCGGGGTCGACTTCCTCGCTGAAGCCGCGGCCGATCCGGAGTGAGGCGCGGTCATGTGGATCCTGTGCCTCCTCGGTCTGGCCTGGGTGTCGGCGCCCGGGCCAACGTTGGACGCGTCGACGATGTCGGCGATGGCGATCCCCGGGGCGGCGGCGCAACCCTGGGCCGTCCGTCGGGAGATGGTCCGCTGGGCCGGCGATCACGTGCCTTCCCGAGGATCGGTGGGGCGCCGATCGGCCCTACTCTGGCGGGCCCTCGTGTCCCGTCGGGGCCTGGGGATCCGGGAGGAGGTCGGCGCCAGCGGGCCGGCCACGGAGGTGTTCGATCGGCGGC
>JBCDIS010000398.1:0-2624 GCA_038748685.1 Acidobacteriota bacterium
CGATCTCAAGGCGACGACCCGGCTCCCTGGTGGTCCCGCCGGGTCAGCTGCGTGTGACGAAGTACTTAGGGAAAGGACGACGACCAGGCGTCGAGGTTCCCGGACTCGAATCCGTCGGCGAAGAGGGCGACTTCGAAACGCCGGCCCCCCACGTCTGCCCCGCTGTTGTCGAAGGTCCTCCAGGTCGCGAGCACCCGGCCCCCCGCGCCCGCCAAAGCGACCTTGTCCTGGTCGTCCGCCAGGGTGGTGTTGAGGCGAACCTCATCCCCGAGGGCCGAGCCGGAGGCGTCGAAGCGCCGGGCGTAGAGATCATCGCCGCTGCCCGCGGACGCCTGGGCGACGCTTTCCCACGCCGCCAGAAAAGTGCCGTCGTCGACGGCGGTCACCCTGGGATTCTTCTGGTCCCCGGGGGTGTGGACGTTCAGCGAAATCTCGTCTCCCACTTCCAATCCATCTTGGCCGTAGACCTGACCGAAGACCCCCTCGCCGCTGCCATCCTGGGCTGAACCCTCCCAGACAACTGCGAAAGCGCCGCCCGGCAGCGCCGCCACATCGGGGTCCTCCTGATCGCCGAAGACGTGGGTATTCACCTGCACCTCACCGCCGACGAATCCTGCGCTGCCGTCGAGAAGTTGGAGCACCACCCCCTCGTCGACGCCGTCAAAACCGTCGCTTTCCCAGACGACGGCGAAACCCGAATCGAGGGCGGCGACGGCCGGGTCGTTCTGGTCCCCGGCGGTGGTGTCGTTGAGCCGAAGCTCCGAACCCAACTCGGCGCCGGCGGCGCTGTAGAGCTGGGCATAGATGCCGCCCTCGTCCCCGTCCTGCACATCGCTTTCCCAGACGATCAGGAAGCTGCCGTCCGTGGCCATGGCGGCGTCCACGTTCTCCTGGTCGCCGGTGCCGAAGGAATTCACCTGGAACTCGGTGCCGACCTTGGCACCCGCGGCGTCCATACGCTGGGCCCATACGTCGGCGCCTGTCGTCGTGGGGCCATAGGCGACCCAGGCCACCACGAAGTCGCCCTGGCCGTTGCCGGCGACGGCGGGGAAGATTTGCTGTCCCAGCCCCGCGGAGTTCACCTGGAGATCGGATCCGGCGGGGAGGCCCGAGGCGCCCAAGGGGCGGGCGAAGACGCCCCAGCCGTCTCCGTCCTGGTCGAGGCTCTCCCAGACCACCAGAAAGCCGTCGTCGCCCAAAGCGACATCGGGGTACCCCTGGAGGGAGGGGAGGGTGGCGTTCACCACGAACTCGTCCCCGTTCGGAATCAAGACATCCTGGTCCGCAACAGCGATGGGCGGAGTCGGAAGGATCCAGAGGAGGAACGGGAGGACGAGGAGGCGGAGCCGGGGCGACGAAGGCTGGGAGGATCGATCCATCTTCAGGGCTTCCTTGGGCGGGTTAGATAGGGCCGGCGGAATGCCAGCCCTATCCTTCTCTGCGCGAGAAAGCCGCCAAAAGGGCCAGATCAGCGGCGACGAATTCGGCCGAGACCGAGGAGCCCCAAACCGCCAGCCAGGAGGAGGAATCCCCAGCCACCGAGGGTCGGGATCTCGATGGGATTACCTTCGACGATCAGGATCGACGTCGCGACGCCGGAGGCGTCCCCCTCCGCGGTCTGGCCATCGACGTCGGCCCCCACCACGCTGGTGACGTTGGTGAAGGTGCCGGAGGCGTCGCCGGGGACCTGAACCGTGACCGTGAAGACGCAGGACTCGGTGGGCCCGAGGACACCGCCGGTGAGGGTGATCACCGAGGTTCCGTCGGCCTGGGAACCGGCTCCGCAGACCCCCACCTGGGGCAGGTCGATGGCGGCGAGCCCCGGCAGGGCGGCGTCGAGGTCGTCGGTGAAGGTGACGGCGGTGGCGGTGTTCACCGGATCGGGGTTGGTGATCGTGAATTCGAGTCCGGTGACTGCGCCCCCCACCACCGTGGTGGCGAGGAACGCCTTGGTGATCTCGAGGAACGCCACCTCCAACTCGGCGAGGGCAGAGTTGCCGCTGATGGACTCCCCGAGAACGACCGCCGTCACCGGACCGGAGACGCTCTGGATGGAGCCCAGGGGCGCGTCCGTCGGCACCCTGACGGTGACGCCGAAGGTGCAGGACGCTCCGGGGGCCAAGCTGCCCCCGGTGAGGGAGACGACGGCGGTTCCCGCCACCTGGGAGCCGGCGCCGCAAACGTCCGCCGTCGGCAGGCCCTCCGCCGCCAGGCCGGGGAACACGGCGCCGATGTCGTCGTTGAAGGCGACGTCCGTCAGCGCCTGGTTCGACGGGTTGGTGATGGTGTACTCAAGGGTGACCGCACCACCCCGGAGCACCGGGGCGCTCAGGAAGGCCTTGGCGAACATGGGCCGTGCGATCGCATTCAGGGTGGCGGTGGCGTTGCCGCTGGAGCCGGCGTCGGAGGTGAGCTCCACCACGTTGTCGTACACCCCGTCGACGGCGGTGGTCACCTCGACGGAGACGGTGCATGTGGAGAGCCCGGCCACGGTCCCCGCCGCCAGCGACACCGAGCCCGCGCCTGCGTTGGCTGTGACGGTGCCGCCGCAACCGTTGACCACGTTGGGCGGGCTCGCGACCACCAGGTTGGCGGGGAAGGTGTCGGTGAACGTCAGGTTGCCC
>JBCDIS010000399.1:0-2596 GCA_038748685.1 Acidobacteriota bacterium
CGGCTCGGCGGCCCGCCGGGAAGTGACCTGGGGTACGTCGTTCTGGCGGGCCCACTCACGGACCGGGTGAGGGGGCGGCTCCGACTCGTCGAGGACGATGCCGAATTCCGGACGGCTGACCACGAGGGCGGGAACCAGCCCCGCCCCCTGCAGGGCTTCCAGGGCCGGCGTCGCTAGCTCGTGGCTGCCGAAAAAGACGAAGGTCTTGATGTTCTTCACGGGCCGAATGCTAGCAGACCCTGGGGCCTACTTCTTGCCCTGCTCCTCCATCCATCGCTGGTGATCCCGGGCATTCTGCTCCCAGGGTCTGCGCTCGAAGTAGCTGTTGGTCAGCTTGACCACCACCCCCGAGAGCATCACCAGGGCCACCAGGTTGGGGAAGGTGACCAGCCCGAGGGCGATGTCCCCCAAGGCCCAGATAGTGGTCAGGTTCAGCACGGCCCCCACGAAGTGCATGCCGACGAACACCACCTTGAACGGGAGGATCGCCTTGGCGCCCCAAACGTAGTTGACGCAGCGGTCCCCGTAGTAGCTCCAGGAGATGGCGGTCGAGATACCGAAGAGGATCACC
Organism: Acidobacteriota bacterium; assembly: GCA_038748685.1. Lineage (GTDB taxonomy): Bacteria > Acidobacteriota > Thermoanaerobaculia > Multivoradales > J023 > JAUIJL01. The sequence goes on from JBCDIS010000399.1 coordinate 572, forward strand.
GAGAGGAGGACGATGAAGCCGCCGATCGGGCCCAGCTGCCCTTCGAAGGCGATCTTGGTCAGGGGGGCGCCGTTCTCCACCGCCTCCCCCCAGAGGCTGGCGTGGGCGGTTCCGTCGGCGGCCCGGATGGTGGCGGTGGCGGTCTCGATGACGCCGGTGAAGGGGCGGCTGAGGTCCGCGTCGACGTAGAGGATCTCCACCGGCGCCTCGTGCCAGCCGAGCTTGACGTCGGCGGGGGAGGTCTGGACACCGTTCGAGAATTCCACTCGGTCGGGGGCGCCGACCATCTCCACCATGCCGCCGTCGTCCATGCCGACCCAGGTCAAATCGCCCCCCAGGACGATCTCGGTGGAGACCCGGGCGGTCCAGGCGCCGGACACCAGGATCACCAGGCCGGTCATGGTGCAGATGATCAAGGTGTCGATGAGGGGTTCGAGCAGGGCCACCACGCCTTCGGAGACCGGTTCGTCGGTCTTGGCGGCGGCGTGGGCGATGGGGGCGGAGCCCTGGCCCGCTTCGTTCGAGAACAGGCCCCGCTTGACCCCCCACATCATCGTCATCAGCACCGCGCCGACGCCGCCGCCGGCGACCCCCGCCGTCGGGTTGAATGCCTCGCGGAAGATCAGGCCGAAGGTGGGGAGGATCTGGCCGGCGTTCATGATCAGGATGGTCAGCGCGCCGCCGACGTAGACCGTCGCCATCGCCGGCGCCAGGATGCCCGTGACCTTGCCGATGCGCTTGATGCCGCCGAGGATGACCACGGCGACGATGGTGGCGGTCAGGAGGCCCGTGATCCAAGGCGCGACGCCGAAGGTGCGCTTGACGGTGTCGGCGACGGTGTTGGCCTGGACCGCGTTACCGGTGAGGAACGAGGTGCAGATCAGCGCCAGGGAGAAGAAGATGGCCACCGGCTTCCAGGCCGAGCCGAGCCCCTTCTCGATGTAGTACATCGGTCCGCCGGAAACCGAGCCTTCCCAGGACTCCGAGCTCTTGTCGTCGTTCTCCACGACGCGGTAGTGCTGGGCCAGCGTGACCTCGCCGTACTTGAGGGCCATGCCGAAGAAGGCGGTCATCCACATCCAGAATAGGGCCCCCGGCCCCCCCCAGTGGATGGCGATGGCGACGCCGGCGATGTTGCCGATGCCGACGGTGGCGGAGAGGGCGGTGGTGAGGGCCTGGAAGTGGGAAACGTCTCCGGGCTCGTTGGGGTCGTCGTACTTGCCGGAGGTAACCCCGAAGCCGTGGCCGAGGCGGCGGATCTGGATGAACCCGAGGCGCAGCGTGAACAGGACGCCGGTGCCGAGGAGCGCGATGACGATGAAGGGAATCGTCTGGTCGCCCACCGGAATGCCGAGGTCCCAGACGAGGGAATTGAGGGTGTTGACGATCTGCTCGAACATCGGCGTCTCCCGGGGTCGGGCCGGATCGGAGCGCCAACTCGGGGGCGGCGCGATCGGCAGGGCAAGGTCGGTCTGTGGGCTCGAATAGGTGCGGATCTTATACCACGCCTCCGCCGCTCCGCCCCGTCGCCGGGACGGGTGGGCGGCATCGACCGCGGAGCGTTCGCGGAGGGCCGTGGGCCGCCGTCCGCTGCCCGCGTAGGTCCCGGCGGGGACCCTGGCTCGGGGCGTCTCGAGGGTCAGAGCCTTGCCTGGTCCGCCCCGCTTTGGCCGCCCTGCCAGGGCCGCCCTGCCGGAGGCGTCGAGGTGTCCCGGCGACCGGGTCGGGGGGAGCGGCCAGAGCCACGGGGATCCGCTCGTTGATCCGCGACGCCCGGCCGCCCCTCCCAGGAATGAAACGGCGGGCCTTCCGATTCCTTACCTTCCCCTTTTCCAGATTCCTAACCGGCGATTGAGCGAGGCTGCACGTTTTCGGGGAACTTTTTTGAAAATAATTTTTATTACTCCGAAACGATCGATTTTCGTGCAGCTCCCCGCTTCCGCCGGTTAGTTCATTCCCGTAACGAGCAAAGAACGCTCACCCCCGAGCCGGCCGGCGCGGGCCTAGCCCCGGACAAATCCGGAA
>JBCDIS010000400.1:0-2592 GCA_038748685.1 Acidobacteriota bacterium
CGTCCGCCCCGGCGAAGGCCCGGGCAGAGGCCCGGCCGGAGGCCCCCGCCTCCCCCCATTCGCCGCGCTGCCGGGCGCTCCCCTCGACGCCGCCGAAGATCTCCCCGCCGACGTTCCCCGCGGCGTGGGCTCCGGTGGCGTCGACGGACAGGGCGCCGTCCGCCCCGCCCCGGGCTTCGACTCCGCCCCGGCCCTGGACGTCCAGCCGGCCGGCGCCGTTCTCCATGGACCCACCGGTCTCCAGCATCGGCCCCCCCCGAACGGAGGCGCCCCCCGCGGCGTCCACCCCGGCGATTCCGGCTTTGACGTTGCCGTGGCCCTGGACGTCGACGGGACCCACCCGGCCGGCGTCGGCGAAGGCCGCCGAGCGCTGGAGTCCCGAGCGGGCCTCGGCCTGGCGCAGCGTGCTGTCCACCATCATCGGCCCCATGGCGAGGGGCTCCGTGGCGGCGCTCCGGAGCTTGTCCAAGGGCTGGTGCCGGAGGCTCTCCGCGGTGCTTTGGAGGGAACGCTGAAGGGCGATGCCGTCGCCGGGGGGCTGTGCCCGGGCTCCACCCGGCGAGGCACGCTGCCAAAGACCGGAGGCGCGGGCCTGTTCGAAGCCGTCGGCATCGGCGGGACGTGCGGTGCGTTCAGCCTGTTTCGACGGGGCCGATTCGACGTCCCGCGACAGGCGGTGCAGGCCGGCCGCGGGACCGGCGGAAGGGCGATCGATGGAATTCAAATCTGGCTCTCCTAGAGTTGGTTAGAGGCCTGGAAAACCGAGGCCGTGGTCCTAATCCCAGTCCGGATCCCAACCGCCCCAGTCGTCGACGGCCGCCTCCGCGTTGACTCTCGGCTGTGGAGGACCCAGCGCTCGCTCCCAGGCATCGAGCTCCCGGCTCATGACTCCCTCGGGACTGGCCTCCCGGAGGTCACGGGGATCATTGGCGAAGATCTGGCCGGTCGCGGGATCGATGACCGCCTGGAAATCGCCGACATCGATACGATCCGCTACACGCCGGAACGCCTCTATCGATTGGCGGACCTGATCCGGATTCGTATTTGCGAGCGCCGCGAGAAACTCTCGCCGGTTGGATCGGCTGGAGATCGCGCCGTCGATCCAGCGCATCGGGTAGGTCCTGGCGCTCTCCCGCCCCAACGTCGCGTCCTCGATGGCCCCCGCCAAGACCGTCGCTCCCCCGTGCTCGCCTATGGCGCGGAGGGACTCGTACTCGGCGTTCATGGCAGCACCCCTTGGCTCCACGATCCACACACGGTCGTCGCCGGGAACCATATGGAACTCACGGTCTTCGCCACGGATCTCGACGTTGGGATGCCTTGTCTGGAACAACGCTCGGGACTCTGGACTGAAAGCCCGTCGAGCTGCCGCTCCACCGCCCAGCTGTAGTCTGCCGGCGGGTACGATCGGCTCTCCCTGTCCTTCCGCTTCCGGGGGCACGTTCTGACGCGGCGCGCCACCCGGAGGATCAATCCGCGGTTGAGCTACACCGTCCCGCATCGCGCCGCGCCGCTGAACGGCCCGGTCATCATTCCTGGGGGCCGGCGGGTTGCGAGCCCGAACCGCGGCGTTCGGGTTGGCCTGGTTCGACCCTATGATCCGTCTTCTCATCGGGTATCTCCTCTTGCTGTCGTAAAGGAAGCCGCTCACCAATCCGTCGCCGGGGCGACCCAGCGTTCGGCTTTCCAGCGGGCCGACCCCGCCGGCACCCGGGGACCCCGGTAGAAGCCCAGCAGGCGACCGCCGCCGAACGTGGCGTCGAAGGTGAGGTCGCCGACGGGCTTGGCGAAGCTGGCGGTCAAGAGGACCTGGGGTTCGAGCCCCGCCACCAGCTCCCCCTGCACCGGCACCTCCGGCAGCCCCAGCTCGATCCCGGAGGTTTCGTTAATGAAGGTCAGCCGGGCGGTGCCGCCGAGGGTCTCTTCGACTCTTTGGAGGTCGAGGTCGAGGCGGCAGCGGTAGCCCTCCCCCGGGAAGAACACGTTCTCCAGCCGGCCGCTCCAGCGACCCGAAACCTCCGCCAGGTGCCGAGGAAAGCGCCGCAGGGAAGCCGCCAGTTCGCGGTGCTCGGCGACCCCCAGCGCCTTGGCCACCCAGCGGTGGGGCCCGCCGGCCCGCGGCTCGGTGCCGCCGGCGCGGGCCGCCACGACCGCCTCGAGGGCCCTTTGGAAGGACGGCTCCAAACCTACGGACGCCTCCACCTCCGGCACCACGCCGCGGCCGAGGGCGTCCAGCAGCGGCCGCCACACCGTCGCCACCCAGTGCAGGAGCACGCCGGGCTGGACGCTCAGCTCCCCCGTCTCCGTCGTCGCCCGCAGGTCGGCGGCACCCCAGCGGCCGAGCACTAGGGGCGCCCCCAGGGAGCGGCCCTGGGCCACCAGCCCGTGGCGTCCGTGCTCGGAGGTGGTCACCAATTCGAGACTCGGATCGTCCAGGGCCAGATCGAAAAGGCGGTTCCAGGCCCGGGCCCCCTCGCGGGCGGCCGCCCGCGAGCGATAGACCATGGCCGGCCCGACCCGGGGGCGCACCCGCCCGCGGCCCCCGTCTTTCGCGGCGGGGAAGAGTGGCGGCGCCCCCCCCCGAGGCGGCCC
>JBCDIS010000401.1:0-2538 GCA_038748685.1 Acidobacteriota bacterium
CGCCACCTACACCGGCGGCGACGTCTACTCCGTGGACGACTCGGCGAGCATCATCGCCGCCCTGCAGGACGTGGTTTCGGTGGTCAACTGCGGCGCCTCCACCGCCGTCCTGGAGACCGTTGCCGTCGGCGTCGTCCCACACGGTACCGGCGATGGAGGCGCCGCAGTTGACCACCGAAACCACGTCCTGCAGGGCGGCGATGATGCTCGCCGAGTCGTCCACGGAGTAGACGTCGCCGCCGGTGTAGGTGGCGCCGAACTCCAGCAGGTCGGTGCGGAAGACGTCGTTGGTGACGCCGTCACCCTGGATGGCCACGCCCACCATCAGCGTGTCGGGGAAGGCATCCTCGATCCGCAGGATCTGGTACATGGCATTGGCCAGCACCTCGCCGTCGTAGGTGTCGAGGCTGCTGTTGTAGTTGCCGGACCAGGCGACGGTGCCCCAGGGCAGGAATTCGCCGGCGCCGTCGTAGAGGCTGATCGCCTGAACCTCGGGGAAGAGGTACTCGAGGGGGCCGTCGCCGCGGATGTCGATGTTCGGGACGGTGTCGGTGAAGAGAATGATCACCGGCAGGCGGGCCGGATCGTGCTCGTCCACCATCAGCTGGAGGGTCCGCTCGAGGGCGATGGCCAGCGGGGTCGACGACGCGGGGTCGATGACGCTGGTGTCGATGGTGGCCGCCGCCGCGTCGACGGCGGCGAGGTCGGTGGTGAAGCCGCTGCGCACGGTCACCGCCCCGTTGAGGTTGAAGGGGGCGTTGCCCTTGCCGGTGAAGCTGATCAGGCCCGCCCGGCTGCCCGGTAGCTCGGAGAGGAGCAGCTGGTTCATGGCGCCGATGGCGTCACGGGCTGCGTCGATCTTCGACGCCGCGCCGGGGTAGGTGTCCGTCATGCTGCCGGAGGCGTCCACCAGGTAGAGGACATCGAAGACCGCGCCGGGCCGGCAGGCCAGGGGCGGCGGCGGCTCCGGAAGGGGATCGCCGTTGGGTCGGCAGAGGGAAAAGTCGTCGAATTCGGCGACGGTCTGGACGCTGTTGTTGTACGACGCCACCGCCATGCCCACCTTCACCGTGTCGGGCATCGGGATGTAGGCGCTGCCGCCGAGGGCGCCGGCGGGAACCGCCCAGGAGGCGCCGCCGTCGGTCGAGAAGTAGACGGTGAACCAGTCCCCCCGGCGATCGATGGCGATCGAAAGCGGAAGGGGCAGATTGATCTGGTTGCTGGCCAGGGCGACGGCGTTGCCGGCGTCGTCGCGGATGTCGAAGATCAGCATGTTGTCGATCGTCGGATCCGGGTGATCCGGGATCAGCTGAACCATGACCCGCGGCTCGGAGGAGCCGGTGCCGGCCTGGACGAAGAGACCGCCCTTCTGGAAATCACCCCCCGGAGTCGACGGGAAGTCGGTGATGGTGGTCTCGACGCGGAAGTCGCCGTCGGCGTCTTGGTGGGTGAAGAAGGCGTTGTCGGTGCCGTGGTAGAGGCTCGTGCCGTTGCCGGAGACGAGGAATCTGCCGCCGGACTCTACCGCGGAGCCCTGATCGGCATCCCCGAGGAGGGTCGACGACCAGGGGCCATCGGGGTCGGCGTCCTCGAAGGTATCCAAGGTGCAGATGGAGGTCTCGCCCCCGGTCGCCGTGTTCTGGCCGGAGAAGTTGCGCCCGAGGGGGGCGGCGGAGCGGCCGTGCCCGGCGGGCACCACCTGGAAGCTGTCCAGCAGGCGGCCGATGGGATCGGCTTCGGCCGGCAGGGAGCGGGCGGCGAAACCGTGGTCGGCGTCGGCCTTGTTGAAGCCGACGGTGGGCACCTTGACTCCGATCGGGGCCACCTGGTCACAGCCGACGGTCATCCGGAAGCTGCGGGCGAAGCTCGTGGCCACACCGTGTTCATCGGCGCCCTGGAGGAAGCTGACGTCAACATGGAAGCGGGCGCCGCCGTGGACGAGCAGCTGCTCACCTTGGGTGGCCCGGTCGATCCGGGACACCGCCTGGGTTACGAAGAGCCCCGCGTCGGCCTCCCGGGACGCGAGGATCTGGGCCCCGGGGACCTCGATACCGCGACCGGCGGCGTCGACAAACCGAACATCCAACATGCCCAAGCACTGGGACGAGCCCTCGAGCCGGAAGGCGTCCCGCCCGTCGTCCAGGAGCAGGGTGGCCCGGAGGTCGGCCGCCGCCAGCGGGTAGGCGGCGCTACCGGCCCCGAGGACCTCCATTGCGGCCAGGGCATCCCCGGAGCGGGTGACCTGCTCACCGCCGGCGAGACCCGCAGTCCTAAGGACCTCGAGGATCTGCGGATTCGAGCTGCCGAGATCGACTAGCTCCGTCGGCTGGGCCGTCGCGGGGACCGCGAGGACCAAAACGAACGCGGCGGCGAGGACCGCGTGCATTGGATGTTTGGCTAAATCAAGGGAAAACATTGGGGCTCCTAGTGGGTTCGTGCGGTGGCTGACTCCGCGGTCGAGCGCTGGGCTCGATTCCAACTCCCGGATTGTTCACGCTGCGCGTTACGGCTTCCATTACGAAGTGGGATAGGTGAACG
>JBCDIS010000402.1:0-2507 GCA_038748685.1 Acidobacteriota bacterium
AGGGCCTCGCGGCCCCGCACCTCCCCGAGGACGATCCGGTCCGGGTGCATGCGCAGCGTGTCGCGCACCTTGCTCTCCAGGCCGCCCCGCACCGGCCGCAGGCACACCACGTCCGCCGACGCAGGCTGGAGCTCGAAGGTGTCCTCCAGCAAGATCAGCCGATCCCCTGGGCACCGCTCCGCCAGCTCCGCCAGCATCGCGTTCAGAAACGTCGTCTTGCCGCTCCCCGTCGAGCCGCCGACGAGCACGTTCCAGCGCTCGGTCAGCGCCGTCGAAAGCACGGTCAGGCCACTGATTCCCAGGGCCCCGGCGTCGACGTACTCCCGCAGCCGATAGATCCGCCGCGGCAGCACCCGGATGCTGAACACTGGCACCCGCACCGTCGGCGGCATCTCGCCGTGGAGCCGAGCTCCATCGAAAGGCCGTCCCGGCGGTAGCTCGACGTCCAGGGACGCGGCTCCCTCCAGGTGCCGGCCACCCCAATTCGCCGCCGCCCGCAGGAAACTGCGCACCTGCTCCGGCGCCAGGCGATCCCCGGTCGAGCGGCGCTTTCCCTCGGCCGCCACCCGCACGTCGCCGTCTTCGTTGACGTAGACCTCGACGGTCCGCGGGTCCAGTTCCTGCAGCGCCGCCACCTCGGCGTCACCAGTCGGCACCCAAAGTAGTGGGTTGATGGAGCACGAGCCCTCCGCCGACGCATCGAAGCGCAGCACCTTCTGGCCCATGGCGTCGCGCCGGCCGGCGGTCATGGAGTACATCTCGCCTTTGACGTCCATCACCACCAGGCTGCCTGCCCACCGCCTCGAGAGCCGTCGGCACTACGAAGCCCGACGTTTTGCCCCGGCGGGTCGCCGCGGCTACCAGCACGTGGCCGGGGCCGTTGTCCCACAGCCGCTCCCGACGGGGGCCTCCGAAGCCCGAGTCCACCTCCACGTCCCCTAGGCAGACGCCGCCGGGCTTGGGGCCGTCGAGCAAACCCAACTCTTCCACCTGAGCCCCACTGGCGAAGCCCGCCGAGCCGTGGGTGGTCTGGGCGTCTTCAAGGGTCCGTCGCTGGTGGCGGACCTCGATCACCACGAGGGCGATTCCCACCAGCCCCCACGTCGCCACGACGGCGGCGAAGCCCACGAGACCGTTGGCGTGCGTCTGCGAAGACGACAAGCGCCATCCCCACCGCAGCCCCTCCCCCCCCGGGTAGAGAGAACCGCCGCTGGCCAACATCCCCAGCGCCGGCGGAAGGAGAATCCAGGAAGCGACGGGACGCCTACGAAGCAGCCACGCTGCGGCATGGGCGGCGACGATCCCCAGCCCCACCGCCCAGGGCCACGGAAGCACGAGCGACGGCGAGCCCAGCGCCGGCGCGAAGTCGAGCCACCGCGCCATGCCCTGCGTTGCTCCCCAGACCGTCACCCAAGCACCCACCAACCACAGGGCCGCGCCACGGGTCCGCAGCCGGCGCACGTCCCGCGGCCCGAACTTGCGTACTTCGAGGAAGGCATCCTTCATGGCCATCGCCGCCACTCCGCTCGCAGCCAGCGGACCGGCACCGGCCCGAAGAGGCGACTATCGACGCTCCGCGGGTGGTGCCCCGCGTGGAGCCACACCTCGCCGGGGCTCAGGACATAGGTGCCGTCCAGGAACGGCCGCGGCGGCCTGACGTCGGGCCGCGACGAGCCCGGCAAACGCAGGCCGTCGACCCACACCCCCGAAGCCCGCACCTCGACGACGTCGCCCGCCACTGCGGCCACCCGCTTCACGACCGGTCGCGTGCGGTCGGGGCAGACGCCACGGCCCAGGACGTCGACGAGCCCCGGGACACACGCCTCCACGAGGATCCCCCGCTCCGCCTCTCCGAGACTCGACCTCCAGTAGAAGCCCGTCGGCTGACTGCCCTCCGGCAACCAGCGCAGACCCGCCGCCACCGGCAATCCCAACAGGCCGACGGCCAGGGAGAGAAAAAGAACCCCGCGGCGCCAAGGGGTCAGCGCGCGCGGGGTGGGAGGAAGTCCAAGAGACACCCGTGCTCCTATCGTCAACGACCCTCGATCCCGAGCTCGACGAGGCGGGAGGCCCAGGCGTCCCGTAGCGGCGCGAGCTCACTGCTCAGCGCCACCAGGGGCTCCGCGGCCGCCCCTCGACCAGCATCAGGGCCAAGTGTCAACGCCGGACGAAAATTCGACATTTGTGGCGGCTGAAAATCAGACACCGCCGCCCCTCCACTTCGTGCGCCAAGGGCCGGTCCGTGGCTAGCCCCTGGCATCCTCTTCTCGCTTTTGAAGACCTCGTTCTTCGGATCCAGTCGACGCCTTGGGAACGCGGGTCGGGAGAGCCGGGTCAAGGGCGCTTGCGGCGAGCGTAGCGAGCGAACCCTTGGTGTGCCCGGCATGGGCACAGAGTAGGAGGTGACCAGAGGCAGTAGTCGAATGGAAGTCCTCTGAGGGACCCTGACGGAGGGAACCCTCTCACCGACCGGCAAGTGCGTTTTCGTGAGGAGGCGTGCGGAGGAA
>JBCDIS010000403.1:0-2506 GCA_038748685.1 Acidobacteriota bacterium
CGCGACACCCTCCAGCGTGTAAAGAGAGAGTCGTAGGGTTGTCCGGAAAGGCCTATAGAGCCGACCCGGCGCGGTTGAAAGGCCGCTTCGGCGGCTGGTATCCTGACCCTGTGAACACCAAGAGCACGCCCTCTCCGTCCCCCCCGCTTCTATCCTCCCTTCGCCCCATCCCGAACCGCTTCCCCAGCCGCCCCCTGCGGCGGCTTCGAGCCCGACTCCGCGGTTGCGCACTCCTGGTCGCCTTGGCCCTGCTCGGCACCGCCGCCGCAGGGGCCGAAGGGATTCGCCAGGAATCGGCCTTCGACAGCGAGGCGGTCTTCCAATTTGCGCGGGCCAAGCTGCTCGCCGACGGCGGCGACTTCGAAGGGGCCGTCAACGCCTATGAGCGGGCCATCGAGCTCGACCGCTCCGACCCCTACAGCTTCCTGGAGCTGGCGAAGCTCTACTCCTACCTGGCGCAGATCTCGCGATCCAAGCCGCAGCAGGTGCGCCGGCTCGAACAGGGTCTGGAACACATCGAGGCCGCCCGCGGCCTGGCGCCGGAGAACCCCGACGTCCTGCGAACGTTCGCCGAGATCCATCTGCGGTTGGCGGAGGAGCGGCCGGCCTCCATGGCCCTGGCCCAGGGCGCCTTCGAGACGCTACGGACCCAGGTGGAGGGGGACCTCCAGGTGCTCACCTCCCTCGGCCAGATCTACCTCTGGAACCGCGACGGTGAGAAGGCGGCGGACGTCCTCACGGAGGCGGCGCGGTACAGCCCCCGGTACCTCATGATCCAGGCCATGCTGGCGGAAGCCCTTCTAGGTACTGGGGATCGGGAGAAGGCCGAAGGGGCGCTGGAGACCCTCCTGACCCTCGATCCGAACAACGTCGAACACCGCATCCGTCTCGCCGAGCTACGGAGCGATCGGGGGGACCACGCCGGCGCCGCCGAGGTCCTGGAGGGCGCTCCGGCGGACTTCCTGTCGGCGTCACGGGTTCGCCAGCTGCTGGCGCGGGAATACCACCTCGCCGGCCGTCATACCGACGCCCTTCGGGAGGCCGAAGCCATCGGTGCGAACAACCGTACCCCGGGCTTCCGTCGGTTGAGGGCTTCGATCCACAGCTCCCTGCTCCGCTACGCCGACTCGATCGACGACCTTTCCGTCGCCGTCGAGAGGGAGGGGGATCGGGCCCGCCGGATCCAAGACTCCATGCTCCTCGCCCGCCTCCACGAACGGGTGGGGGAGTCCGATCTGGCGGCGGAGATCCTGCGCCGCGAGCTGGCGAAGGCGGAGGGGGAGCAAGAGCTACAGCTCAGGCTGGCCCTCGGAGGCGTGCTGGAGCGGGACGGTCGGGCCGACGAGGCGATCCGCCTGCTGCGCCCCGCCTTCGAAGCGGCCGAGGCGGAACGGATCGGAATCTACGCCCGCGCCCTGACCCAGCTCCTGGCGTCCGAAGACCGGCAGGGCGACGTCATCGACCTGCTGGGGGACGCCTCCGAGCGGCTGGCGGAGGCGGAGCAGACCGAGCTGGCCATCGGCCTGCGACTGAGACTCATCCTCGCACTGGCGGAAGCCGAACGCTGGTCCGATGTGGAGGAGCGGGCACGGGGACTGCTGTCCGTGGAGGATGCGGGGGACGGAGCCGCTGAGCTCCAGCAGGCGGCCACCCAGCTCCTCGCGGATGCCCACGTGGCCCAGGGTCGCGTGGACGAAGCCCTCGCCCTGCTGGCGCCGGACACCGGTGCCGGAGAAGGGGAAGGGGCGCCGGCCGGCGGCTCCGACCGCGCGATAGCGGCGAAACGGCTCCAGATTCTGCTGGAGAACGATAGGGAGGCCGAGGCGACGGCGGAGCTGGCGCAGATCACCGAGGGGGGCACGCCGGACGATCTGTTTTTCGCCGCCTGGCTCCTCCTGGGGCTGGGGGGGTACGTTGTGGTTTGACCCCTCTGGGAGACGCTCCTCTACGCCCGGCCGGGGGCGGGGCCGGCGCTATTCATGCTCGGGGCGGCACAGGAACGGGACGGTCGATTCGAAGACGCCGAGACGACGTTCCAAACGCTCCTCGAGCTGACGCCGAACCACGCCCCGGCCCTCAACTACCTCGGGTACATGTGGGCGGAGCGATCCAAGAACCTGGAACAGGCCCTCGACATGGTCCGCCGCGCGGTGTCCCAGGATCCGGACAACGGCGCCTACGTGGACTCCCTGGGCTGGATTTACTTCCAGCTGGGGCGTTTCGAGGAAGCCAAGCCCCACCTCGAATGGGCGGCGCGGCTGGAGCCCGCAGACGGCACGGTCTTCGAACACCTGGGGGATCTCTATGTCGAGCTCGGCGAACCGGGGAAGGCGAGGGCCGCCTACCGTCGCTCCCTGGACGCGGAGCCGACCAACGACGGGGTCGAACAGAAGCTGGGGGACCTCGAAGCCGCCGCAGGTGGGCAGCGCGACGGCAGCAGCAAGACCCCCAACAAAACCGGGTCCGACACGTAAGCAAGGCCATGGGCCTCACCCCTTTCCCCCCG
>JBCDIS010000404.1:0-2504 GCA_038748685.1 Acidobacteriota bacterium
CCGAGCCGGTGGCGGAGCTCCTTCGGCCGCCCTGGCGGGCGGAGGTCGACTTCGGGGATGAGCTGGCGCCCCAGCGCCTCGAAGCCGTCGCCTTCGACGCCGTCGGACGGGAGGTGGCCCGGTCCGTCCAGGTGGTCAACTACGGGCGACCCAGCTACGGGGCGGCCCTGCTGCTCGACAACGCCATCCCCGGGCGGGCCCGCGGCGGCCGGTTGGTGTGGCGGGCGGTGTTGGACCTCTCCCCCGAGGCCATCGACCTCCGCTTCGACGGCAGACCCCTAGCGGTGGAGGCCGACGGTCGTTTCCAGGTGCCCCCCCATGACCCCGGAGGGGTTCACGCGCTGGAGGCGGAGCTGACTTTCCCGGATCAAAACGTGGTGCGGGTCGACCTCGCCTTCGGGGGCATTCTAGGCGAGCGGGTCACCAGCGCCCTGACGGCGGTTCCCGTGACCTCACCCCCCGGGGAGTCCTGGACCCTCGAAGACGTCGAGGGCTGGCTGGCCCCGGCCCGTCGGGACAGAGCAGTGCCCAAGCCCTTTTCCACCTCCGCCGAGGCGGGGGTGGTGTTCATGGTCAAGGAACCGGGCGCCCGGGTGGCGCTCCAGCAGGTCCACAACGCCATCCGCCGCTGGGATCTGGGGCGGGCCCGGCGGCCCAAGCTGTTGACCTATTCCATCCACGCCGCCGCCCCCAGGCCCCTGGCGGTGGGCCCGGCGAGCCGAAAGGGCGGAACCTTCGAGCTTTGGGATCTGGGGGGAGTCCATCCCCTGAAGGGTCTGTGGGCGGACGTCTATCGATTTCGGATGCCCAGACCCAAGGCGCTCCCCGGGTCCACCGATCGGCCGAAACGGGGTGCTCTGCAGATCTGGGACGCCGTCGCGGTGGCGGGGACCAGGGCCGCCCGCACCAACCGGCCCAGGGCGTTGGTGGTGATTCTCGCGGGGTCCCCGGACGGGGACCGCAGCCAGCTCACCCTCGGCAAGGCGGCGCGGTACCTGGAGAGGATCCGGGTTCCGTTCTACCTTTGGGTGCCCGACCGGAGGGCGAAGGGGGAGTTGGCGCCGCCGCCTTCGGTGCGGGCGTTCGCCGGGCCCCGGGGCATGGTGGAGATGCAGGAGGACATCACACTGGCGGTGGCGTCCCAGACTATGGTCTGGATCGAGGGCGAGTTTCTGCCCCAGGAGGTTTCCCTGTCCAAAGGCGTTCCGGAAGGGGTTCAGCTGGTGCGATGAACCCCGTCGGCGAGTTCCTATCGCCGGCCCATCTCAGGCTCTGGAGCCTGTCCCTCGGCGAAGAGCGGTTTCGCAGAGACGACCTCGTAGGTCGATGTCGCGAGTTCCCCGCGGAAGCTCTCCGCGGCGTGGGGGAGCCGCCAGCCGTCGACGTTCCGGTGATCCCGGTAGAGGGTCAGGGCCATGTCGCCGGGGGCGGGCTCCATGTCCGCATCCTCCGAGGGCATGAGGGCCAGGGGGTAGGCGATCTGCTCCACGAGGGCGGTTTGGCGATCGAGCCCCAGGCGTGCGAAGAGGGAGCCCCCCCGTTCGAACCGCAGCCAGATCATGTCGGCATCGCCCCCGCTCGGTTCTACGGAACCATCGAGGCCGGCGCAGATCGAGAGCAGCTGAAGGCGACGGAGGCAGTGGTAGATCTCGAACTCGGTCCGGAGATCGTCCTCCAACTCCATTCTGCCCCGTGGGGTTTCGAGCCATGCCCCTTCGGGGCCGAGGAAGCGCTCCAGGCGCCCGTCCCCCAGGTCCCGCTGCTGCCAGATGGAGGTGTCCCGGATCCGGGTGTGGTCGAGGATCGTCCGTCCACCGTCGTCGAAGTAGCGGTATCGGGCGACGATCTCCAACTCGACGAGATCCCGTCCGGAGACGGATTGGGCTAGGCGCGCCTTGCGCAACCAGGTCTGGAACTCCGCCGTCGCTTCGGCGGAGGCGTCGACTGCCGCGTGGTTGGCCGTGGACGGGGGGATCGTGGAGTCGGCGAATACCGGCGTGGCCACGATCAGGGCGAAGGCGGAAAGTAACAGTTGGACTCGCATAGAAGGATCTCCAAGAAAGCGAAGGGGAGGCTTGGTAGAGATCAAAATCCGATCGGGAACCGTAAGAATACCGACCGGTCGGTCGAATCATGCCATAGCGAGCGTATTTGTCAAGGGAGAAGCCCTCGGTCGGGGAGTGCGGAGGGGAATCCATGCCCGAACCCTCCCCCGGCCAGGGGCAGGGCGGGCCGCCCAGCCCGGAGGTCCGGGGAACGGTCCACCGCGTCACCGTCGCCGGCGTATGCGCCTCCTATTCAGGGACTGGGTTCGCGGCGGAGACGGCGTAGGGGTAGGCGGCGACTGGGGTCCTGGAACCGTCGGCGGCGATTCCGTAGAGCCGGACGACCGCCCCGTCTCCAGCTTCGGAGACGGCGTCGCCGCGGACCGCGAGGACGATCTCCCCGCCGTCTCCGCGGCGAAGATCGGCGGCACTCCAGAGCACGTCCCCCGTCAGCGTCGA
>JBCDIS010000405.1:0-2408 GCA_038748685.1 Acidobacteriota bacterium
ATCGCCCGCCGGCACCGCCACGCCTTCCAGCTCCTCGTCATCGACGAGGCCCACGAGTACAACCACGCCAAGAGCGCCCAGTCCCAGGCCGCCCAGCGGCTCGCAGCGCTGCCGGACATCCGCGTCCTGGCCCTAACCGGGAGCCTCATGAACGGCTACGCGTCGAGCCTCTTCCAGCTCTACTGGATGACCTCGAGGCGGTTCCGCGAAACCTACGGTCGCGACGATCTGCGGCGCTTCCTCGATCGCTACGGCTTCCGCAAGCTTTGGGAACCCGTGAGGCGCGACGACGAGCGAGGCACCCGATCCGACCGCAAGCTCGGTGGCAAGACCTACGCCGAGGCCCCCGGCGTCCACCCCAGCTTCATGCTGCGCCACCTCCTGCGGGGCAGTCTCGTCATCCACAAGTCCGACGTCGAGACGACGCTGCCACCCCTCTCCGAAGGCTCGACGCCGCTGTTCCCGGAAACCGACCCCCTCGACCAGGTCCTGCTCGACGAGTACAAGCGCCTCGAACGGGTCCTCCTGCGCCGGATCAAAGAGGATCGATGGTCGGAGCGGGCCGGCAAACTCTTCTCGGCATTGATTCAGCTGCCGACGTTCCTCGACCGGGCCACCGAGGACTGCGGTCAGTACGAGATCCGTTACCCCGAATCCTGCGGCGGCCACCTGGTGGTCCGCGCTGAAGCCCTGCCGGCGAGCTACGTCACTCCCAAGGAGCGGCACCTTCTCGCCACCCTGAAAGGCGAGCTGAGGGCCAATCGCCCCGTCCTCGTCTTCCTACAGAACACCGGCACCGCCGAGCTGCCGACGCGGCTCCTGCGTCTGGTGAAGCGAAACGTCACGAGGCGCTGCCTCTGGCTCGACGCCCAGCAAGTCCCCACCCACAAGCGACAGGCGTGGATCCTGAAGCGCGTCGTCGAGGCAGGGACTCAGGTGCTCTTCGTCCATCCGCGGGCCGTTTCCACCGGCCTCAACTGCCTGACCCACTTCAAGACCGCCTACTGGCACCAGCTCGGTTTCTGCCCGTCGACCTATCGCCAGGCGAACGCCCGCTGCCATCGGATCGGGCAAGCCGAGCCCGTGGAAGTCCACGTCCCCTACTACGCCAACACCGCGCAGGCGGCGGCCTTCCGACTGATGTCCGCCAAGCTGAAGACGGCCCTGCAGGTCGATGGGCTCGACCTGCGGTCCGCCCTCGCCGCAGCCGGAGCCGGGGGCGGGGACGCGGCGCTGGAGTCTTCGATGTCCCTGGGTCAAGCCCTCTTCGATGCGATGACGACCCGGGCGGTGGTGGAGTCGAGGCCCTCTCCCAAGCCGGTTCGCCGATTGGAGCCGCCGAAAAGGACGGAGCTTCCACCTCACCCCGCCCCAGCTCTGAAGCCGGTCAAGCTCGTGGCCGTCGCCGTCACCGCCCAACAACTCAACGCCGGCCAGATGCGGCTCTTCTGAGGCGGCGACGATGCGCCCCTCAAGAGTCGTCTCTACGCTCATCCTCTGCGAGCACCAAGGCCCGTCGGTCCGCGATCCCTTCGAGCCGGTCGCCCCCTGGACCGGTCAGGTCGATCTCGATGTCGTGCGAGTCGTCCAATCCGCCGACGGGTCCATAGACCTGCCATTCCCCCGCTACCTCGTCCGCCGAATCTTGAAACCCGAGTGGATGACGGTGGACTCGTTCCTCACGGAGTGGCGGAGTTGGTCCGCCCTCTGGTCAACGGCCGCGAGCCCAACTTGGCCCGAAGCTTGGCAGCGCTACCTGGTTGCCCGGTCCTCGGCGTCGCGGACCTCCGTACGCTTCGAACTCGGTCATCTCACCACCCCACGTCGCCTGGCCCTCATTGAGCTGCTGGCGCCTCGACGTCCGCTAGGCCGCTTTCACCGATCCCTTCGTGAGGCCGCCGAGGCGTGGCTCGCGACCTGGTGGCGCTTCGAGAAGGGCCTGGACTCTGAAGCGCCACGGTTCGTGTCTCCGCTCTCGAACCCCCAATGGCAGAGGCTGGTGCGTCCCCACCACCACCACACGGCACCGGGCCTCCTCCTTGGCGCAGAGCCCATCGGCCAGCTCGGCGTCGAGATCTCCGATGACGACGCCCAGAAGAGGCTGCTGGAAGAGGTGGCATGAGGGGGAGAGGGGGCATCGGCTTCGAGTTCCGACGTCCCGGGAGGCGAGGGCAAAAGCGGTCCACGGTGAAGGCAGCCACAGGGGTGGCTGCCGTCTCCTTATCCTTGGACAACAGGAGGTTTCCATGTCCAACACGACTCCCGTGACGTGGTTCGGCCACGGCCAACCCGACCTCGACACCCCTCCCTCCCGTGATGCGCTGCGGGGCCTGTGCTTCGAAGCTGCCTCGTGGGGCGATGAGCCCGAGGCCATGGCCGCTGTCGCCTGGCTGATTGGACACGTGGAC
>JBCDIS010000406.1:0-2372 GCA_038748685.1 Acidobacteriota bacterium
GGCCCTCGAAACCAGCGACAGCTACCCCGCCGTGCGGCCTGGAATCGAAGCCAACCTCGAAGGGTGGCGCCGGGGCATCCGGGGCTGGCTCCGCCGGGCGGCGGACCGCCTGCCGGCGGACTGCGATCTCGACGATCTATCGACCTTTGTCCTCACGGTGATGGAGGGGGGATTGCTGCAAGCCCGGGCCGCCGACGACCTCGCCCCCTTCGACGCCTCCGTACGGGTCCTCCGCGACCACTTCGACCGGCTGACCGCCGACGCCATCCCAAACCATCCCTGAACCAGGAGAACACCATGCACCAAGCCTTGATGATCGCCGCCCTCTTCGCCTCCCTGTCCGCGACATCCGGCGCCGATGGGGAGGACGCAGGCTCCGAGCGAACACCGCCGAACGAGCGGCGACCCATCGACTCGGGCCTTTTCGTCGCCGACGGGCCGGACGTGCGCCGCTTCGAGCTGACCGCCGACGTCCCTGCCCCGCCCGCGACCGTCTTCGCTACGCTTTCCGATGGAGACGCCTTCTTCCGGACCTTCAGCAAAGAGTGGGCCGAACTGCAGGCGGACCTCGACCTCGCCATCGGGGGCAACTACGAATGGCTCTTCGACGGTAAGGTCGGCTCCAACGGCTGCCAGATCCTGAGCTACATCCCCAACCGCATGATCAGCTTCACCTGGAACACGCCGCCGAACTTGGCCGACGCCCGGGAGCGCCGGACTTGGGTGGTTGTCGAGTTGGAGCCCTCGGCGACCGGTACGGCCGTGCGGCTGACCCACCTCGGCTTTGGCTCGGGCCCCGAGTGGGATGACGCCTACGGCTACTTCCAGAATGCGTGGGGGTTCGTGTTGAAGACCCTGGGGAAGCATCTCGGGGGAACCTGAGCCGCGATAGAGTCGGTTCGGCCCAGGCGGGCCCGACGACCGACCGGAGGAACCCCAGTGAATTCCCTGCCCCTCTTCGCCAAGCTCTCTCTGACCGCCGCCGTGGCGCTGCTCGCCGCCGCACCGGCGGCCACCCAGTCGACCACTAGCCAGCCGGCGCCCCCCCAGCCGGCGGTCCCCCAATCGATGTCCCCCCAGCCGGCGGACCCCAAACAAGAGGACCAGCCCGCCCCAGGGGGAGGGCGCGACGTCACCCTCGTCCGCATGCCGGTCCCCGACACCAGCGCCCTGGAACCGGCGGTCGCGGAGCTCGTGGCGGAGAAACAGAAGGGGCTAGAACAGGCCCTCCTCGACCCTCCGTCGGCGGAGTCCCTGGCTGAGTCCTTCGCCGATCTGGGATACCTCTACCACGCCCACGAGCTCTGGCCCGCCGCCGAGGCCGCGTACCTCAACGCCAACCGACTGGCGCCGTCGAATCCCTACTGGCCCTATGCCCTAGGCAGGGCCCACCAGCAACAGTCGGACCTCGAACCGGCACGGCGGTGGTTGGGGGAAAGCCTCCGGATCGCGCCCAAGAATCCGGCGGGTCTGGTCTACCTGGCGGAGATCCTGGCTCAGGAGAACCGGCCCGACGAGGCGGAGGCGCTGCTGCGCAAGGCCCTAGAATTTCTGCCCGCCAGCCCCGCCGTCCTCTCCGGTCTCGGCGAGCTCGCCCTCGCCCAGGGGCGGCACGACGAAGCGATCTCCCACCTCGACCTGGCTTTGCAGCAGGTGCCCGAAGCCAATCGACTCCACTACCCCCTTGCCATGGCCTACCGCGCCAAAGGGGATCTCGAGAAGGCGCGGGAACACCTCGGCAAGCACGGGACCGTCGGGGTCAAGCCTCCAGATCCGGTCCAGGCCGCCATTGACGAACGCCGCACCGGCGAACGGGTCTTTCTCCTCGAAGGCCGCAGGGCCTTCAAGGTGGGCCGCTACTCCGAAGCCGCCGAAGCCTTCACCAAGGCCGTGGCGGCCGATCCCTCCAGCCAGCGGGCGCGGGTCAACCTGGGCTCCGCCCTCGCCATGGCCGGCGACCTGGACGCCGGCGAGGCCCAGCTGCGGAAGGTCTTGGAGGAGGACCCCAAGAACGGAGGCGCCCACTTCAATCTCGGGCTGATCGCCGAACGGCGCAACGATCTGGAGGGTGCGGTGGTGGCCTATCGCAAAGCCATCGATCTCGATCCGGCGGACAGCCAAGCGCAGACCCAGCTGGGCCGGACCCTGCGCCGGCTGGGCCGGCCCGACGAGGCGGCCCCCGTCCTGAAGGAGCTGGCTAGCGGCAACAGCGCCGACCCGCTGGCGCAGCTCGACTACGGCGCCGTCCTGGCGGAGCTGGGCCGCTACGCCGAAGCCAAGGACCATCTCGTGACGGCCTACCGCTCCATGCCCGGCGAAGGGCTCTTGGCCCACGCCCTCGCCCGGCTCCTCGCCGCCAGCCCCGAGGCGGA
>JBCDIS010000407.1:0-2367 GCA_038748685.1 Acidobacteriota bacterium
CCAACCCCGAAGGCTCGGAGTGGAAGCTCGGGGGCGCCGGCACCAAGAACAACCTGATCGGCATGGGCGTCATCCACGACGACAAGGTTTACATCGCCGTCGGGCAGGATCCGGAACACGGTGAAGGCCCCGGCAACCTCTGGGCTATCGACGCCACCAAGTCCGGCGACATCACCAAGACCGGCGCCGTCTGGCACCGCGGCGGTGAGGACTTCAACCGCACCATCTCCACCGCCGCCATCCAGGACGGCATCCTCTACATCACCGATCTCTCCGGTTTCCTCTACGCCCTCGACGCCAAGACCGGCGAGCACTACTGGACCTACGACGCCTTCGCCGCCGTTTGGGGTTCCCCCTACGCCGCCGACGGCAAAATTTACCTCGGCGACGAGGACGGCGACATCGTCGTGCTCAAGCAGGGTAAAAAGCTCGTGGAGCTGGCCGAGCAGAACGTCGGCGCCGCCGTGTACACGACGCCGCTGGCCAAGGACGGCGTGATTTACATCCTCGCCCGCAACGAGCTGTTCGCCATTGAAGAGGGCGCCACCCCCGCCAAGAAGACCGACGAGGCGAAGAAGGCCCGCTAAGGCCGACGGAGCCCGAAGACAACCCAAGGACACATCATGACGACCACCGTGGAAGCGATGCCCCAGGCAGCCACCGACCTAGAAACCCGCGCCGCAGAGGCCCGTGAACATCTCGACGCCCACGTTCGGGACATCGTTCGCTGGCACTTCAGCCCGGAGACCGGCTGTCCGTTTTGGCTCGAAAAGGCCCAGGAATTCGACTTCGATCCGCTGACCGACGTCCAGGGCTTCGCCGACCTCAAACGCTTCGGCCACTTCCAAGACGAGTGGCTGCGGGGCGGCCCGGTGCGTCGTTGGGTCCCCAAGGGTCTCGTCGGTCAGCCGGTCTACGTGTTCGAGACCGGCGGCACCACCGGCGTGCCGAAGAGCCGGATCAACATGCACGACTTCGAGACCGACTACGAGCTGTTCGCCGACGGCCTGCGGGAGGAGACCTTCCCCCGCGGCGCCGACTGGTTGATGCTCGGACCCACCGGTCCGCGGCGACTGCGCCTGGCCATCGAGCACCTGGCGCAGTACCGCGACGGTATCGCCTTCCACGTCGACCTCGATCCCCGCTGGGTCAGCGGCCTGGTGAAGAAGAAGCGCTGGGACGAGCTCGACGCCTACAAAGAGCACATCACCGGCCAGGCCCTCAAGGTCCTGCGGGCCCACGACATTCGGTGCCTCTTCACCACCCCCAAGCTGCTGGAGCACCTGGCGGGGAAGATCGACCTGGTGGCCGCCGGCATCAAGGGCATCTTCTGCGGCGGTACCGAGATGAACGCCGAATTCCACCGCTTCGCCCGGGAAGAGCTGGTCCCCGGCGCCGATTTCATCCCGGTCTACGGCAACACCCTCATGGGCCTCGCCCGGGGCGCCGACTTCGACCCGGTGACGAAGGACTACACCATCACCTACTACGCCCCCTCTCCGCGGGCCATGTTCGAGATCGTCAACCCCGACAACCTCGACGAGGTGGTGCCCTACGGCGCCACCGGACGGGTCCTGCTCACCACCCTCACCAAAGAGTTCTTCATGCCCCGCTTCGCAGAACGGGACGAGGGTGAGCGGGCGGCCCCCATCGACCAGTTCCCGTGGGACGGCGTCTCGAACCTGCGGCTGTTCTCGAAGCTGGCCAAGACCGTGGCCGTGGGGGTCTACTGATGACCGTCCAGATCCCCGTGCTGCGCGCCGGTAGGCCCTATTTCAGCCTCGATACCTCGACCCTGCGGGACGTGCGCACCGGTGACCCGGTGGCGGAGGTGAGCCAGGCGATCCCGGGCATCCTCGCCCGCGACCTCCGGCACGCCGCCGACCACCGGCGTAAGCTGGAAGCCCTGCCCGTCGCCGAGCTGATCGAAATCTGCCACCGGGCCGGCGCCCTCTTCGCCGAGTCGGACCTGCCCCTCTACCCCGGGGCGGACGTTCGCCAGTCCCCGGACCAGTACCTCGACCAGCTGGCGGCCACCACCGGCATGCCCGTCGCCATGGGGCGCCTCAACATGGCAAAGATCGGCCATGTCCTCGGGGCCATCGAAGGGGTCCTCGACGGCCTGACCCGCGGCCTCGACCTGTCCGTCCTCGACGGCGGCTGGGGGGAGGCCGGGGGTCGGCGCCTTAGCTACCAGCGCCTGACCGACAACCTCGGCGCCATCCTCCCCAACAACTCCCCCGGCGTGCACAACCTGTGGATCCCCGCCATTCCCCTCAAGACCCCGCTGGTGCTCCGCCCCGGTTCGTCCGAGCCCTGGACGCCGCTGCGGGTGGCCACGGCATTCATCGAGGCGGGGTGTCCCCC
>JBCDIS010000408.1:0-2319 GCA_038748685.1 Acidobacteriota bacterium
CCCCCCCGACCCCGCGGGGCCCGACCCCCCGCCGCCCCGGGGGGCCCCCCCCTCGCGGGCCGGGCCCCCCGCGGCCCCCCCGCGCGCCCCCCCCCGGCCCCCCCCGACTTCGGTTCAAGGCGGCCCTGGACTCTCGGCCCCGTTTCTCAGAAACTCTCTCCGACCGAGTGGAGACCGAGACGAGCCATGGCGCAGGACCCTCTCACCATCGCGACTTTCGCCCTGCTGGCGGCCGCCGTCGCCGCCCTGTGGGCGCCGCCGCGCCGACTTTGGATCGCCTTCCTTATCCTGGCTTCGGGATGTGGCCTCGCTTCGGGCTGGCTGAGCTGGCCGGGCCTGGTGGCGATGGCGGTGCTGGCGGCGGCCTCCTGGCAGTCCCAGCGGGGAGACACGCCGCGCCGTCGCCTCGCGGGCTCTCTGGTCGTGGTCGCCCTCGGCGGAGCGCTGATGCTGCACGTCGTGCCGGGCTTCGCGGGCTGGTTGGTGGCGCCCGACGTACGGCTGAGCCCGGGCAGCCAGTCGTTCTCCCTCTTTCTCAACTTCGACAAGCCCCTGATCGGCCTCTTCCTGCTGGCGGCGGGGGGCTCCCTGCTCACCACCCTCGAAGGCTGGCGCCGCATCCTGCCCTGGACCCTCGGGATGCTGGCGGTCGCGATTGCGGTCGTGCTGGTGGGGACGTTCCTGCTGGGCTACGCGTCGTGGGATCCCAAGCTGCCGGCGCTCTTTGCCCTGTGGGCGCCTCGCAACCTGCTCTTCACCTGCGTCGCGGAGGAGGCCTATTTCCGTTTACTGATCCAGGGCGGCCTCGAACGGGCCCTGGGCCGCTTCCGCTGGGGCGCCCGCGCCGCCTGGGTCGTGGCCTCCGTCCTCTTCGGCGTCGCCCATGTCGGCGGCGGCTGGCAATTCGTCCTGTTGGCGACCCTGGCGGGCGGCGCCTACGGCTTGGCCTACCAGCGGACCCGGGCCATCGAGGCGTCCATCCTGGTGCACCTCGGCCTCAACAGCCTGCACTTCCTCCTTTTCAACTACCCCGCGGCCGCCTGACCGGGTGGCGAGCACCGACCCGCTCCGAGGAGCCCACGATGGGAAACGAATTGCAGGACCTCGTCGCCGCCCTCGACGCAGACTTGGAGGACCAGCTCGTAGGGAAGCTGCGCGCGCAGCTGGAGGCCAAGGATCGGGCCTGGCTCGTTGACGCCCTGGTCCAGCGGGTGCTCCAGGACCGCCACCTCCACGAAGCCCCCGGCCGCAGGCTCACGCGCCAGGCGCGGCACGTCGAGCCCCTCGCGGAGCGGCGCAAGCGGCTCGAACGGATCCGCGGGATGGCCCTCACCGAGGACCAGCTCCGAGAGACCAAGGAACGTCTCCGAGCCCTCGACCGCGGGACCCTGGAGGCCGAGGGCTACCTCGTCGATGCTCCGCACAAAGGCAAGGAGGCCCTCAGATCCCGGCATCGAAGCGCGGCGGGGGAGGCCCTCCTCCAAGAGGCCCACGACCTCTTCTACGCCCTGCTCTTCTGCGACGAGCGCCAGGGGGTCCAGCTGCGGCGGACCCGCCGGGATTTCCTCACCGTCACGCTCCCGTCCGTCAAGGCGGGATCCCTCGAACGGTTCATGCTGGCGGTCACTGAGATGGAGGTTCAGGGGACCTGGCTCGATCCGGAGGGGGTCTCCGACGACATAGGGGCGACCAACAAGATCCTGCAGGTGGAGTTCGGGGATTCTGACGACGACGCGGTTTCCGACGGCCTGCTGGTGGCGCTCGGTATGATCAACGACCTCGAAGTGAACGAAGAGATCCTTTACGCTCGAACTGAAGAGCTCGAACGCTCGACCCTCGTCGGATAGGCGCACCGAGGGGCGCTTCTGCCAAGCCCCCTGGGGCGTGTTAAGGCAAACCCCCTCCACATGAACCGACCTCCCGCCGAACCGTCTCCGGGGTAGGGGCGGGGCTTGCCCCCGCCCGCGCAGCAAGAACGCTAGCCGGAAACTGCCGAAGCGAGATGAAACTCAGGGCGACAGTCCGAAGACCCTCTCGGGCGACCCGTCCTCGCTGGTCGACCTTCCACCGAGCACGGCACCACGACCGAGGTCGTGGTCCTGAGTCTTATCCGCGGAGCAGAGTCTGGCCCACGCCGACACACGGATGTGGCTGCTCTGGTCTGGATCGATAGGCGACGGCAGCGCCCATCCGAGGATCCGAAACCTCGGCGGTTTAAGACGGGCGGGGGCAAGCCCCGCCCCTTGTATGCTTCTCTGTAGATCGACGACCGAGAGATAGCGCCGTCGTCGAGGCTGTGGGAACTGTGGGAAACGCGCA
>JBCDIS010000409.1:0-2312 GCA_038748685.1 Acidobacteriota bacterium
CGATCTCCTCCTGGAGCGTCTCCCCGACATCCCCCAGAAACAGGTCTCCTGTGGTCCGATCGAAGCTGAAACGCCAGGGGTTGCGGAAGCCGAAGGCCCAGATCTCACCGCGGGCGGTGGGATCGCCGATGAAGGGGTTGTCCGGGGGCACGGCGTAGCCGGGGCCGCGGTGGCCGTAGGTCGCTTCTGGGGAGTCGACGTCGATCCGCAGCACCGAGCCCTGGAGGCTGGAGAGGTCCTGGGCGTGGACGGGATCGTCGTTGTCCCCGAGGGTCACGTAGAGGTAGCCGTCCGGTCCGAAGGCGAGGTGGCCGCCGAAGTGCCGTCCTGCCACCTGCGGGATCGTCAGCAGGATCTGTTCCGAGGCGGGGTCGGCGACGTCGGGGTCGGGGCCGGCTGCGTAGCGGGCCAGGACACTGTCGCCGTCGACGTTGACGTAGTAGACGAAGAAAAGGCCGTTGTCCGCGTACCGGGGATGGAAGGCGAGGCCGAGGAGCCCCCGCTCACCGCAGGGTTCGTCCCCCACGCAGGGGGTCCGGTTCGTCAGATCGAGGAATGGGGTGGTCGAGACGGCGGGCTCCGCGCCGCCGTCGTGGACCAGAATCCGCCCCTTCTGCTCCAGGACCATCATCCGCCCGGAGCCGTCGTGGGGGAACGCCAGGCCGGAGGGCCGCCCGAAGCCGTCCGCCACGAGCTCCAGGGCGAGACCGGCGTCGGCGTCCGCCCAGGTCGTCGTGGCCTCCCCCGTGGCGGAAAGCGCCGCCAGGAAGGCGGCGACGGTCGCCAGACTCAGGGCCGCGGGGGCGAACAGGCTCCCCGGATGGAAGCGCCGGGGCATCAGGGGTGCGTCCGCGACCAGCGGGCGGTGCCGCCGGTCTCGAAGCCGTCGGTGAAGAGGCTGGAGGCGGCCTGCAGCCCGGCGGCGAGGGCGCGGAGGCGATGGTAGGGCTCTGTGGGTTCGAGGTCGACGCCCAGGAGGCCGTCGAGAAGGGGTGCTTCGTCGCAGAAGAGTCCCGTGTCCGTGGCCTTGAACCAGAACACGGTGTCGACCCCGACGTTGGACAGGCAGGCGTAGGTGGCGTCCAGCTGCGCGGCGTGGTCGGATTCGGGCCAGCCGTTGAAGGCGCCGCAATCGACGATGGACTCCACCCGATTGGTTTCGGTCACCCTCAGGGGCGTGGATCCCCTGCCGGCGGCGTCGAGCATGCCGCGGACCGTCGTCGCCACCTCGGTGGCGGCCTCGACGTCGAAGAAGTAGAGGTGGATCGAGAGCACGTCGAAACTGCCGTCGTCGATCACCGCCTGCACGAAGTCGTAGGCGTCGTGGCTCCAGGGGTGGAAGATCACCGCCGGACCCCAGACCCGGGCCTCCGGCTGGACGGCTCGGATCGCGCCGTAGGCGGTGCGCAGGAGCTCCAGGTAGTCGTCCGCGTCTCCGAGGAAGAATTGGGGCTGGTTGGGCTCGTTCCAGATCTCCCAATGGCGGATGGCGGGACCGTAGCGCTGCACCACCCGGGTGACGAAGTCCCGCCAGTCGTCGAGGTCCCTGGGCATGTGGAGCGCAGGGTTCTCGGCGTCGGGCTCGCTGGAGGCCCAGGGGGCGGTCCCCCGCAGGGTCACCACGGGGGTGAGGCCGTGGCCTGTGAAGGCGGCGAAGCGGTCGTCGTAGATCTCCCACCGCGGCTCCCCGGCCACCGGCTCCAGGCGCTCCCAGTGGAGCTTGTTGCCGACCCATGCGGCCCCACCCTTCGCCAGCAGGCGGGCCACCTCGGCGGGGGAGGGGAGGTCGGGATTGAGGGGGTTGAGCTCCTTGGCGCTGACCCCCACCAGGCGCCGGCCGGCGGCGGTGGCCGCGGGCTCGTTGTTGAGGGGACAGACGGGCAGCCCGGAAGCGCCGGCGGAGGACGCGGCGACGGCCAGGAGGCCGGCGAAGATCCAGGCCCAGGTCAAGGGCCAGGGGCGTCGGAGGGCGGGGCCGGTGAAGGCCCATGAGCTGAGGGGGCGGTCCATGCACGGAGGGTACCGCAAACGGTGCGACCCACGGCGTTCGGCGGACCTCTTGC
This sequence comes from Acidobacteriota bacterium, assembly GCA_038748685.1. Classification (GTDB taxonomy): domain Bacteria; phylum Acidobacteriota; class Thermoanaerobaculia; order Multivoradales; family J023; genus JAUIJL01. The sequence goes on from JBCDIS010000409.1 coordinate 2,064, forward strand.
CGCAGGGCCGCTGGTATAGTGCCAGGGCCAAAACTACCGTTGCAGAATCTTCAACCCGTGAAGCGACCCAACGTCGTCAGAGGAGTCCGTATGATGCCATCGAGCCGCCCTTGGAGCCTTGTTGTGATCGCCGCCTGTCTGGTGGTGGGAAGTTGGATCGTCGGCGCCCCGTCGGTCACCCCCGCCGCGGCCCAGACCACCGTCAGTCTAGACCTCGCCGAGCGCCTGGCGCCGGTGAACGTGCCCGGC
>JBCDIS010000410.1:0-2310 GCA_038748685.1 Acidobacteriota bacterium
CTGCAGCTGCGCCAGGCTCTGCACCACCACCATCACCCGCACGCCGTACCCCGCGATCACCGCCAGGTCCGACTCCAGACTCTGCATCTTGCCCAGCCGCGCCACCTCGTCGAGCAGCACCAGTACCCTCTGCCGGTCTGGGCCCCAGCCCTCCACCGGCGGCGCTTCGGTCATCCACTCGCCGAAGAGCCGCTGGATCAGGATCCGCAGCAGCGGGCGCACCCGCTCGTAGTCCCGCGGCGTGCCGGTCAAGTAGAGCGACGTCGGATGGCGCAGAAGGTCCTTCGGGTGGAAGTCCGAGCCCACCATCCGCGACGCCAGCACCGGGTCCTTGAACAGCTGGAGGTACTGGGTCGTCGACGCCACCACGCTCGACCGGGTCCGCTCATCCATCGACAGCAGGGCCCGGGCCGTCCCCTCCACCATAGGGTGCCGCGAGGTCTCGGCGCCGTCCGGCGTCAGCCAGCCCCGCTTGCGCTCCGGGTCGTGGTCCGTCAGCGCCATCGACGCCAGCAGCCGCTGGACGTCCCCATCGAAGGACCGCGCCAACTCCGGCAGGCTCTTTTCGTCACCCGCATACAGCACGTCGAGCATCCCGGCGACTAGGAGGTTGGCGGCCTGGTTGTCCCAGAAGTCGAAGGTGTCCTTCTTGCCTGCCGGGTCCACCAGACCCCGCGCCAGCTCCTGCAGCGCCGCCACTTCGGCGTCCCCAGTCGGCACCCAGAGCAGCGGGTTGATCGAGCACGAGCCCTTCGCGGAGGCATCGAAGCGAAGCACCTTCTGCCCCATGGCGGCCCGACGTCCTGCGGTCATGGAGTAGATCTCCCCCTTGACGTCCATCACCACCAGGCTGCCCACCGCCTCCAGCGCCGTCGGCACCACGAAGCCCGACGTCTTGCCGCGACGGGTCGCGGCGGCCACCAGCACGTGGCCGGGGCCGTTGTCCCACAGCCGCTCCCGTCGGGGGGCCCCGAAGCCCGAGTCCACCTCCACGTCCCCCAGGCAGACGCCACCGGGTTTGGGGCCGTCGAGAAGACCCAGCGCTTCCACCTGCGCCCCGCTGGCGAAGCCCGCCGAGCCGTGGGTGGTCTGGGCGTCTTCGAGGGTTCGCCGCTGGTGGCGGACTTCGACCACCACGAGGGCGATCCCCACAAGCCACCACGTCGCCACGGCGGCAGCAAAGCCCAGGAGCAGGGACGCGTGGGTCTGCGAAGACGATAGGCGCCATGCCCACCGCAGGCCCTCTGCCACCGGGTAGAGAGAACCGCCGCTGGCCAGCATTCCCAGCGCGAACGGAAGGAGGATCCAAGAAGCGACGGGACGCCTACGAAGCAGCCACGCCCCTGCGTGGGCGAGGACGATCCCCAGCCCCACCGCCCAGGGCCACGCAAGCACGACCGAAGGCGAGCCCAGGGCTGGCGCGAAGTCGAGCCACCGCGCCATGCCCTGCGTGGCGCTCCAGGCCGTCGCCCAGGCTCCCACTAGCCACAACGCCGCGCCCCGGGTCCGCAGACGGCGCACGTCCCGCGGCCCGAACTTGCGGACCTCGAGGAACGCATCCGTCATGGCCACGGCCTCCACTCCGCCCGCAGCCAGCGGACGGGCACGGGCCCGAAGAGACGACTATCGACGCTCCGCGGGTGGTGCCCCGCGTGGAGCCACACTTCGCAGGGGCTCAGGACGTAGGTTCCGTCCAGGAACGGCCGCGGTGGCCTGACGTCGGGCCGCGACGAGCCCGGCAGACGCAGACCGTCGACCCACACTCCCGCTGCCCGCACCTCGACGACGTCGCCTGCCACCGCGGCCACCCGCTTGACGATCGGTCGTGACCCGTCGGGGCAGCTGCCCCGGCCCAGGACGTCGACGAACCCCGGTACGCAAGCCTCTACGAGCATCCCCCGCTCCACCTCTCCGAGACTCGACCTCCAGTAGAAGCCCGTCGGCTGACTGCCCTCCGACAGCCACCGCAGACCTGCCACCACCGGCAGCCCAGAGAGGCCGACGACCAGGGAGAGAAAAAGAACCCCGCGGCGCCAAAGGGTCAGCGCGCGCGGGGTGGGAGGAAGTCCAAGAGACACCCGTGCTCCTATCGTCAACGACCCTCGATCCCAAGCTCAACGAGGCGGGAGGCCCAGGCGTCCCGAAGTGGGGCGAGCTCGCTGCTCAGCGCCACCAGGGGCTCCGCGGCCGCCCCCTCGACCAGCATCAGGGCCAAGGACCGACGTTGCTGAAAAGTCATGGCCCGGGTGCCGATGGAGATCACCCGTTGAAAGACCAAGAACGGGGCGGCGAGCGTCGGAGCGTCCACAA
>JBCDIS010000411.1:0-2291 GCA_038748685.1 Acidobacteriota bacterium
CCGCCGCCCCCGACGCCACCCCAGACCAGGTCTGCCGTCGGGTGCGCCGGGTGGTGGCTTCGAACCTCTCCGGCGGCAAGTTCGTCACCTTCTTTTACGCCCTCGTCGACCCGGAGGCCGGTCGCCTGACCTACACCAACGCCGGCCACAACGCCCCCATCCTGATGCGGCGGGACGGCGAGTGTGAACGGCTCGAAACAGGGGGGCAGGCCCTCGCCCGCCTATTCGCCGACGGAGAGCTTCGCCACGGCGCGGCCGTCGTTCGGCCCGGGGACCGGCTGGTCCTGTTCACCGACGGTGTCAGCGAAGCCCAAAGCCCGGAGGGTGAGCAGCTGGGGGAGGAACGCCTCGTCGAGCTGGTGCGGGAGCACCGCGCCCAAGGGGCCTCGGGGCTCGCCGAGGTCCTGGTGGAAGAAGCCCGGAGATTCGCCGCCGGCGAGCTTTCCGACGACCTCACCCTTGTGGTTGTGGCCTTCGAAGCCTAGGACCGGTTTCAGCCTGCCGAACGGTCGGAAGTTGGAGTAGACTAAGCGGCCCGGCCCGGTACGCCGGGTCCCTCCCCCCTCATGTGGTACCTCGAAGGCTTCATCGACCACGAGCGCAACGTCTGGCGCACCGCCCTCGACCGCTACCCGTTCTGCGTCGGACGCAGGCAGGGGGTCGACCTGTTGCTGTCGTCGGGCCAGATCTCGAATCGCCACGCCGAGCTGATGGTTCGGGATGGAGGCGTGTGGCTGACGGATCTCGGAAGCACCAACGGCACCTTCGTCAACGGCCATCGTGTCGCCTCGTCGGTGCGGCTCGACGAGGGGGACCACCTGCGCTTCGCGCGCCAGGAGTTTCGCCTCGTCCACATCGGCGAGCGCACCTCCGTCGGCCAGACCACGGACACCGTGGCCATCGACACCGAAGTGCTGCCGGCCAACCCCGTGGCCCTGGAGCGGGAGCTGCAGCGGATGTTGGAGACCCACGATTTCCTTATCCACTTCCAGCCCCTGGTGGATCTCGGGACCGGCGATCTGCTGGGTTTCGAAGCCCTCGGCCGGGGCAAGATCGGCTCCGAGGTGATCGCCCCCAACGCCCTCTTCGAGATCGCCGAGATGGCGGGTCTCGAAGTGGAGCTGAGCCATCGGCTGCGGGTGAAGGCCCTCGCCGAGGCCCCCCGCCTCGAAGGACGCCCCCGGATCTTCCTCAATACCCATCCGGCGGAGCTTCAGCACGGCGCCGCCCCACTTCTCACCTCCATGGCGCGGCTGCTGGCGGGCTCCGCCACGCCGTGGCCCCTCGTGCTGGAAGTCCACGAGGGAGCGGTGGTGGAGCCCCTCTCCCTCGGCGGCCTGGGGGGCGGACTCAGGGAGCTGGGGGTCGACCTCGCCTTCGACGATTTCGGCACCGGCCAGGCCCGGCTCTTGGAGCTGGCGGAGGTCGAGCCGCAGTACCTGAAGTTCGACAAGATCTGGATTCGTGGCCTGCACCGCGCGACCGGAGCCCGGCAGGGCATGGTGCGTCATCTCGTGGAGATGGTCGAAGACCTGGGCATCGAGATGATCGCCGAGGGGGTCGAGTCCCTCGAAGAAGAGATGGCTTGCCGCAACCTGGGATTCCACTACGCCCAGGGCTACCATTTCGCCCACCCCGCGCCGGCCTCCAGCTTCTGACGGCGGTCCACGGTTGGGCCCGCAGGCGGACGACGCTGAAGACGGGTCGGCACCGCTGGACGGACTACGACGAGGCGGACCTGACCTCCAGCACCACCCTGGCCGGCCTTCAACTCAGCCGCGCATGGGCTTTCGGCAATCGACCGCCATGGGCGCACCAGAGGAGGGTTAGCGGTGTCTAATTTCACCCGCCACAAGTGTCGAATTTTCGTCCGGCGTTGACAGTGTCCTCGGTGGGCGAAAATTGGACATTTGTGGCGGACGAAAATTGGACACTCGGCGCCATTCCTGAACCGGGCTCGACTTGGGCCCTCCTGTCCTTGGAATCAAAGCTGACACGGCAGAGTCGTCTCCGAGAGTAGGAGACCGACCGTGTGCGGAATGCGAAGTCGTAGATCTAGGTCGGGATGAGCAGGTTGTCGCCCCTTCAACTCGGCCGCGTGCGCGGAATGCGACGACGGGCCGCTGGCGTCAAGCAGCACTAGGGTCACGCCTTCAACACGGCCGCGCGCGCGGAATGCGACCCGACAGCGAGAACGACACGCGTCTCGAAGCCCAACTTCAACACGGCCGCGCGCGCGGAATGCGACCTCTAGCAGAGGCACCACCAGCCACGCCGCAACTAGGACCGTC
>JBCDIS010000412.1:0-2288 GCA_038748685.1 Acidobacteriota bacterium
GGCCTACAACTTCCAGCTCACCCTTTGGTTCGACGGGCCCCTGGACGTCGAGGCGCTGCGCCGCACCCTCACCGAGATCGTGCGCCGCCACGAGGTCTTCCAGGTCAGATTCCCCGCCATCGACGGCAAACCCCAGATGATCTTCGAGGGACCCTGGGAGGTGGACCTGCCCCAGGTGGACCTTCGCCACCTGCCGGAGGACGAGCGGGACGACGCCGCCGAGGAGATTTTGGTGGCGGAGACCAAGAACGCCTTCGACATCTCCGTACTGCCCCTGCTGCGATGGAAGCTGGTGAAGCTGGCGGACGAGCGACACATGCTGATCCAGGTGGAGCACCACGTGGTCCACGACGGTTGGACCATCGGCATCCTGATGAAGGAGATCCCACCGATCTACAAGGCTTTTGCGGCCGGGCGACCGTCGCCCCTCGAAGACCTGGAGATGCAGTACCCCGACTTCGCCGCCTGGCAAAGGGAGGCGGTCTCCGGTGAGGTCCTCGGCGGGCTGGTGGACTACTGGCGGAAGCGGCTCGAAGGCATGCCCACGGTCCTCGACCTGCCGACGGATCACCCGCGGCCCAACCGCCCCTCCACAAAGGGGGACGCCCTCATCTTCGCTCTGCCGTCGGACCTCTACCGGGGCCTGCGGGAGTTCGGCCGCGAGCACGGCTACACCCTCTACATGCTCACCCTCGCCGCCTTCTACACCTTCCTCCACCGCTACACCCACCAGGAGGACATCGGCGTCGGCGCCGGAGTCGCCAACCGCCGCCAGCGGGAGCAGGAGACCATGGCCGGCATGATGGTGAACACCATCATCATGCGGGGGGACCTCTCCGGCGACCCCACCTTCCTCGACCTCATGCGCCGGGTCAGGGAGACGGCGGTGGAAGCCTACGCCCACCAAGACATGCCCTTCGAGCGTTTGGTGGAGGCGATCCGGCCTGAGCGCCACGTCAGCCGCAACCCCATCTTCCAGGCCATGTTCTCGTTCCACGACGCCGAGGTACCGAGCCCCGATTTCGGCGCGGTTCGGGCCCACGGGCAGGTGCGCACCAACCGCTCCGCCAAGACCGACATCAACATCATCGTCGCCCCCCAGGCCGAGCAGCGGGTGGGCCTGGAGGAGGGCCGGCAGGACGACCTCGCAGCGATGGTCACCTGGGAGTACAACCGGGAGCTGTTCGAGCCGGAGACCATCGAACGGATGGTCCACCACTACCTCTCCCTCGCCGCCGACGCCATCGCCAACCCCCACAAGCGCCTGTCGCAGCTCTCCATGCTGGAGGACGACGAACGGACCCGGCTCCGGGAGTGGGGGGAACGCCCCGGTGAGCATCCTAGGGACGCGACGGTCCACGGCCTCTTCCGCCAAACGGCCCAGGAGCGCCCCGACGCTGTTGCGGTCCGCTGCGGCGACGCGTCCCTCACCTACGGCGAGCTGGCCGCCCGGGCCGCGCGCCTCGGCCTTCATCTGCGGGGCTTGGGGGTGGTGCCGGAGACCGCCGTCGCCCTCGCCGTGGGCCGCGGCGTCGAGCTGCCGGTGGCCCAGCTGGCGGTGCTCGAAGCGGGGGGCTACTTCGTCCCCCTCGACCCCGCCTACCCCCAGGAGCGGCTGGCGGTGATGCTGGAGGACAGCGGCGCCGGGGTGATCCTGCGCCACGGCGACGCCGGCGCCGACCTGCCGGAAGCGCTGCTGGACGGCCTCCGGGTCGTCGACCTCGACGGCTTCGACTGGAACGCCGGCGACGGTGCACCCCTCGCCGAAGGACCCGTAGCGACCGCCGATAACTTGGCCTACGTGATGTTCACTTCAGGCTCCACCGGTCGCCCCAAGGGGGTCGCCGTGAGCCACCGCAACGTCGTCCGCCTGGTGCGGGGCAACGACTTCGCCTCCATGGGCGAGGACGAGGTGTGGATGGGCTTCGCCCCGGCGGCCTTCGACGCCTCCACCCTCGAGATCTGGGCGCCGCTGCTGAACGGCGGCGAGCTGGTCCAGCTGCCGAGCGCGGACCTCGACCTCGGTTCTTTGGCGGCGGAGATCCGCCGCTCCGGCGTGACTTCCCTTTGGCTCACCGCCGGGCTCTTCCATCCCATGGCGGAGGGGGGCCACCTCGCCGACCTGCCGTCGGTCCGCCAGCTACTGGCGGGGGGCGACACCCTGTCGGCGGAGCGGGTCCGCGAGGCCCTCGACCAGCTGCCGGAGGGGGCCCGGGTGATCAACGGCTACGGCCCCACGGAGAACACCACCTTCACCACCTGCCACCCCATGACCCGCGGTGACGGGA
>JBCDIS010000413.1:0-2267 GCA_038748685.1 Acidobacteriota bacterium
CAGATCGCCGGCTACTACCCCGTGCCCGAAGCGCTCCTGCAGTCCATCGCCTCGACGGTCCAGATCGAGCAGCCGCCCTACTTCCGCAATCCGGGGAAGGGGGTGCCGGGGCTCACCGTCTTCGATCCTTGCGCCGGCGAGGGGCACGCCCTTGACGTCCTGGCCCGCAGCTGGAAGGCCGAGTACACCATCGGCTGTGAGCTGGAGGAGGGTCGCGCGGCCCAGCTGAAGCAGCGGGCCCCCAACGCCTTCGCCGGCGACGCCTTCCAGCTCGTCTGGACCGACTCGGACGGTGCTCATCTGCTCTGGCTCAACCCGCCCTACGACCAGGATCCCGACTTCCGGCGTCTGGAGCATCGCTTCCTCAAACGCTTCACCGACGCGCTCTGGCCGGGCGAGGGTCTCCTCCTCTTCCTCGTCCCCGGGCTCGCCCTAGGGGCGTCGGCGAAGCACCTCGCCACCCACTTCGTCGACCACCGCTGCTGGCGGCTTCCGGACGAGCACTACCGCGCCTTCGGCCAGGTCCTCCTCGTGGCCCGCCGAGCCTCGACGCCCTGCCACGACGACGTCGCCGAGCGCCGAATCCTCGGCTGGGCTCGGGAGCCAGGAGCTATTGCAGCGCTGCCGCAGCGCTGCACCGATCCGGTCGTGCTACGCCGGGAAACGCCCAGGTACCAATGCCCCTTCAACCCCTCCAAGTCGCGCCTCGAGGTCGACAAACTGGCGCTGCACCTGCGCTCGTGGAATCCCATCCCCGACGCCTGCCAGCACGACCTCGGTCAGCTCCTCAATCCCAAGTTCCTCACCGCCGCACCCCCCAGGGCCGCCCACGTGGCCCTCGCCCTGACGGCGGGGGTCTTCAACGGCCAAGAGCTGCAACCCGACGACCCGGCGCGGCATCCGACCCTCCTCGCGTCCGGACGCTTCCGCACCGAGCTGAGGATCGTCGGCGCGACCCACAACGACAAGGGGAAAGTCACGGGGCACCACAAGGTCGAACGGCCGAAGCTGCAGCTCACCGTCCACGATCCCTCCACCCACCGCTTCCACCGACTCCAGGCCGGTGCCGAGCCCGTCGGCGGTGACGATCCCGCCGACTGGACCATCGCCGACCTCATGGCCAACTACCGCCGCTCCCTTATGGCGCAGCTCGAGGCGGCGTTTCCCGTGCTGCACGACCCCCGAGAGGCGGACCAGAAACTCAAGCTGCCGACTCTGCCCCGCTCACCCTACCCCTACCAGGCCGACGCCATCACCTCCGCCCTGAAGCTCATGGCCGTCGGAGACGAGCACCCGAAGATCCAAGCGGAGATGGGCACCGGCAAGACCACCATGGCCCTCGTCCTCGCGGCGAGCCTCTTTCCACAGCACCGACCCCAAACGGCCGCGCAGCTGGAGGACCAGGGCTTCCCTGCCGCAGCGCTGCCGGAGCTGAGCCGGGTCCTGGTCCTGTGCCCGCCCCACCTGCTGGCGTCGTGGAAGGACGAGATCGTCGCCACCCTGGGGGACGACGTACCGGTCCACATCCTGAAGCGATGCGGTGACGTCGACAGGGCGGCGACGGATCCGGGACCGTCCATCGCGCTCCTGTCCCGCGAGAAGGCGAAGCTCGGTCACCGCTGGCGCGGGGTCTCCAGTGGACGCTGCCCCAGATGCAGCGCCGGCCTGCCAAAGGACGCAGATCCCAAGAAGCTCGCACGGAGCCGCTCCCGCTGCAGGTCCGAGAGCTACGCCCCCCAAGACCCCCTGGCCCGCTTCACCCGCGACCTGGCCGTCGCCCTGCTCCCGTATCGGCGCACCGCTCTGCTCCTCAAGACCGCGGGCCGCGGCGCAGCCCGGATGGCGCTTCGCCGGGAGGCACCGAGGTCCCTCGGCCGACATGGCGTCCGTGTGCTCTACGACCTCACCCGTCGAAGTCTCGACGCCCTAGGCCCTCACCTCGGGTGCGCTCTGGACCTCTTTGCCGCGGCGGCACGCCAGCTCGGACGGCAGGCCGACGCGGTGGCGTTCCTGCGGGCCTTGCACGCCGAGCTCGGCGCCCAAAGCGACGCCGCTTTGGCGCCGGCCCGGCAAGCCATCGTTCGCCAAGGACGCCTCCTCCAGCGTTCAGACGCCACGGGCGAACCCATCCTCGACATCGCCAAGCGGGTCTTCGGAACGTGCCACAAGGCCGCAGCCTGGGAACGCCGCACCTGCGGAGAGCCCCTCTTCCAGGCCGACCGCAACGGGCCACGGACCTACCCCCTGGCGAGCTACATCGCCCGCCG
>JBCDIS010000414.1:0-2213 GCA_038748685.1 Acidobacteriota bacterium
GAGGACCGTGCCCTCCGGCAGCTCCACCCCGCGAAGGTCGCGGGCTCCATCACCGGGAATGCTGAAGCTGCCGTAGCTCCGGCAGGTGGTGACCGTGGTGGTGGAGTTCTGGGGGCGGTGGTCGGAGCATTCCCGTCGAAACTCCTCGGCGCGGGCCTCGACGGGCAGGGCTGGGGCCCGGTCCAGGAGGCCATTGAGAAGGAGCGTCGCGCCGCACCCAAGCCCCGCCGTGCCGAGGAGGAGAAGGCCTCCTCCGATCACACTTTGCGGCAAATCGAGGAGGCCGCGCTGTCCCAGCACCAGAACCCAAGCCACCGGGACGAGGCCCAACACGGCTCCTATCCCTAGCGCCGCCCACCAGGCGGTGCGATCCAGGGGGGTGAACAGAAAGACCGGCGGCACCATGAGGAGAGGCCCGATCACCACCAGGGCGAGGGCGCTCAGGCCGACGACCTTCTGGGCCTGATCTGGAGATTTGGGGACCATCTCCCAATCTTATCGAGACCCACATGGCCAGCAGACCAGGCCGATCGACCAAAAGGGAAAGGTCCGGATCGGTTTGTCACGCGCTTTGGCCAAAGCTATAGTCACCGACCATGCCCTATTCGCCCCCAACGTCCCGGAATCCAGCTGCCCACAGGAGGTCCAACGTGCCCTTCACCACGCGGATCTCGACCGTCGCCGCCCTTCTCCTCGCCTTCCTGCCACACCCCGCCGACGCCGATCCGGCGGTCGAAGCCGCCCGGGCTTGGCGGCAGGCCCACGGTGCCGAGATTCTGTCCAACTTCGCCGAGTTCCTCACCTACCCCAACGTCGCCGCGGACACCGAGAACATCTGGCGAACCGCCGAGTACATCCGCGACGGCCTCGCCAGCCGGGGGGTCGAGGCTCGACTGCTGGATCTGGACGACCGCTCGGTGCCCCCCATTGTTTACGGTCGGCTCGACAGCCCGGGGGCGACTCGGACCCTGGCCATCTACGTCCACTACGACGGCCAACCGGTCGATGCGGACGCCTGGACCCACGATCCGTGGAAGGCGACCCTCTACACACGGGCGATGGAGGACGGCGGCGAGCCCCGGCCCCTTCCCGGCCCCGGTGAGGCCATCGATCCCGAGTGGCGGCTGTACGCCCGCAGCGCCGCGGACGACAAGGCCCCCATCCCCGCCATCTGGACAGCCCTCGATGCCCTCAAAGCCGCCGACCTTCGGCCCACCTCGAACATCGTCTTCTTCTTCGAAGGGGAGGAGGAGGCGGGCTCGAATCACCTCGGCGACTACCTCCAGCGCTACCGGGACCTCATCGACGTGGACGGCTGGCTCATCTGCGACGGACCCAGCCACCAGAGCGGTCGGCCCCAGCTTGTGTTCGGAGTCCGGGGCTACAGTGGCCTGGAGATCACCACCTACGGGGCCATCCGCCACCTCCACAGCGGCCACTACGGAAACTGGGCTCCGAATCCCGCCATGATGCTTTCCCGCCTGCTGGCGACGATGGTGGACGACGAGGGAGTGGTGAAGGTGAAGGGCTTCCACGACGGCGCGGCGCCGATCACCGACGCCGACCGGCGGGCCATGGCGTCCGTCCCCGACTACGACGATCAACTGCGCAAAGAGCTAGGCATCGTGCGCAGCGCCGACGGAAACGCGCCGATGCTCGAAAGGCTCCTCCTCACCACCCTCAACGTCAAGGGCTTGAGCAGCGCCACCGTCGGCGAGCAGGCGCGGAATCTGGTGCCAGCCACCGCCACCGCCAGCGTTGACATGCGCCTGGCCAAGGGAATCACCCCCGACATGGCGGCGGACCGCCTGGAGGGCCATATCGCCGCCCAGGGCTACCACATCGTCCGCCAGGATCCGGACCTCGAGACCCGGCTGACCCACCCGAAAATCGCCAAGGTGGTCCGCGAGCCGGGATACCCCGGCGTCCGCACGTCCTCCGATCTGCCCATGGCCACCGATGTCGCCCGCGCCATGGAGCGGGCCGCCACGGAGCCCCTGGTCCTGATGCCGACCCTCGGGGGCTCCCTCCCCCTCTATCTCTTCGAGGAGCACCTCGGCCAGCCTTTGGTGGTGGTCCCCTTCGCGAACCACGACAACAAACAGCACGGCCCCGACGAGAACCTGCGGGTGGCCAATCTGTGGCTCGGCATCGACCTGATGGCGGCCCTCTTCACGATGGAATGACGCGGCACCCCCCGTTCGGGCCCAAAC
>JBCDIS010000415.1:0-2204 GCA_038748685.1 Acidobacteriota bacterium
ACGTGCCCCTGGCGTTGGAGATCCGTGGGGACCTCGATGTCGATGCGCTGGGTCGTTCGCTGGGTGAGGTGGTGCGTCGGCACGGGGTGCTTCGCAGCCGCTTCGAGGAGCGGGACGGCGGTCCGGTGCAGGTGATGCTTCCGCCGTCGGAGATCCCCCTGGAGGTGGAGGACCTCGGGGCCGGCGCCGCGGCGTTGGAGGCCTGGCTCGCCTCAGAGGCTGCGACCCCCTTCGACCTTGAAACCGGCCCCGTACTGAGGGCGCGGCTCGCCCAGCCGGAGTCGGAACGCCACGTTCTGGTTCTCCATCTGCACCACATCGCCTGCGACGGCTGGTCCCTGGAGGTATTGGTCCAGGAGCTGGGGGCGGTCTACGGCGCGATCCTCAGGGGTGAGCCGTCGCCGCTTCCGGATCTGCCGGTGCAGTTCGGCGACTTCGCCGCCTGGGAGGCGGAGCAGTTGGACGGCGGCTCGATGGAGGAGCCCTTGGCGTGGTGGCGGGATCGACTCGCGGGTCTCGAAGCGTCCACCGAGATCCCCGCGGACCGGCCCCGTCCGCGGATGCAGACCTATCGGGGCTCGGTGGCTCAGCACCGGGTATCCCGGGGGCTCTCGGAGGGGCTGCGGGAGCTGGCCCGCGCTCGGGGGGAGACGCCCTTCGTCGTCTTGCTGGCGGGTTTCAAGGCCCTCGTTTCCCGGTACTCCGGCCGCGTCGACGTGGCGGTGGGGGCCCCCAGCTCCGGCCGTCGCCGTACCGAGCTGGAGGGCCTGGTGGGCTTTTTCATCGACACCCTGGTGCTGCGGACCGACCTCTCTTCGGACCCCACCTTCGGGGAGATTGCGGCTCGGACGGCGGAGACCGTCCTGGAGGCCCAGGCCCACGGCGACCTGCCATTCGAACGCCTGGTGGAGGCGCTCCAGCCTGAGCGGGACACGTCGCGGCAGCCGTTCTTCCAGCTCTTCTTCCAGGTCCTCGACATGGACTGGGCGCCGGATCTGCCGGGCCTCCGGTGCCGCCGGCTCCCCCTGGACGTCGGCACGGCGAAATTCGATCTCGACGTCACCGTCTTCGATCGCACCGACGGCATGCGCATCGAGGCGGAGTACGCGACGGACCTCTTCGATCCGGCGACCGTGGAGCGTTTCCTGGGGGCCTACGAAACCCTGCTGACGGCGGCGGTGGAGGATCCGACTCGCCGACTGTCGGAGCTGCCGGTGATTCCGCCGGCGGATCGGCATCTGCTAGAGGAGACCTGGAACGCCACCGCCGAGGACTATCCACGGAACGAGCGACTCGGCGACCTGCTGGACCGCCAGGCCGCCGTCACCCCCGACGCCGTGGCCCTGGTGACGGCGGACCCGTCGGTCCTGTGGACCTATCGGCGCCTCTCCGAAGGCTCCCACCGCCTGGCGCGGGAGCTTCGGGAAGGCCACGGGGTGGGGCCGGGGGTGCTGGTGGCCCTTTGCCTCGATCGCTCCGCCGACCTGGTGGTGGCGATGCTGGCCGTGGTCCACAGCGGCGGCGCCTACGTGCCCCTGGACCCGAGCTACCCGGAGGAGCGCCTGCGTTTCACCCTGGAGGACGCCGACGCCCGGTTGCTCTTGACCCAGGAAGGTCTTCTGGAGGCCCTGCCGGAAGATCGCCCGCCGGTCCTGACGGTGGATCGCTTTCTGGCGGACGCCGCCGGTACCGAGGAACCCGTGGGGCGCGCTCCGGCGCCGGGCTGCGCCGAGGACCTTGCCTACGTGATCTACACCTCGGGTTCCACCGGCCGTCCAAAGGGGGTGGCCATCACCCACCGCAACGCGGTGGCTATGGTGAACTGGAGCAGCGGCGCCTTCACGGACGACGAGCTGGCGGGGGTGCTTTTCTCGACGTCGGTGTGCTTTGACCTGTCGGTGTTCGAGGTCTTCGCCACCCTCACCTGTGGGGGGGCGGTGATCCTGGCGGAGAACCTCCTGGAGCTGCCTCGTTTGGGAGCCTCCGCGGAGTCGGCGCCGGTGCCGGTGACCCTGGTGAACACGGTTCCTTCGGCGCTGCGGGAGCTGCTGAGGGAGGGCCACCTGCCGGCGACGGTGCGGACCGTCAACCTGGCGGGGGAGGCCCTGCCCCTGGACCTGGTGGAGCGGGCCTACGCCGAGCCGTCCGTGGAGAGGGTCTACAACCTCTACGGCCCGTCGGAGGACACGACCTATTCCACCTAC
>JBCDIS010000416.1:0-2163 GCA_038748685.1 Acidobacteriota bacterium
CATCGCGGAGGCATCGATCGACATGAGGAATCCCAGGAGGAACGTAGATTGGACATCGTGCCGGGGGCGCGGGCGGTGATCTCGATCGAGTGTACGAAATTTCGCCGTATGGGTTCGCCTGACCCCGGTCCAGGGGGCAGGATCCTCCGGCCAAGCAGGGGGCGGCGGGGGATCAGCCGTCGGTGGACTCCCCGTCCCCGGCCCGAAAGGCGGAGCGGTAGGCCCTGGGGGTGGTCCCCAGGTGGGAGGCGAGGTGCTTGCGTAGGTTGGCCGCCGAGCCGAGGCCCGAGCGGGTGGCCACCTGCTCGACGCTGTAGTCGGTGGACTCCAGCAGCTCGCGGGCCCGCACCACCCGCTGCCTTGTTAGCCAGCGGTGGGGGGACATCCCGGTCTGGGCCCGAAACCGGCGCTGGAAGGTGCGGGGGGAGAGACCGGCGGAGCGGGCGAGGTCGTCGACGACGAGGGCCCGGTCGAGGTGCGCCAGCATGTGGTCGAGGACGCTGCCGAGGCCCGCGTCGTCGGGGATGGGGGAGGGTAGCTCGGCATATTGGGACTGGCCGCCGTCCCTGTGGACCGGCGCCACCATGCGCCGTGCCACGGTGTTGGCGACGGCGACGCCGAAATCCTCCCGCACGATCGCCAGGCACAGGTCGAGGCCGGCGGCGGAGCCGGCGGAGGTGGAGATGCCCCGGTCGTGGACGTAGAGGGCGTCGGCGTCCACCCGCACGGTGGGGAAGCGGCGCTGCAGGGCCTCGGCGTGGATCCAGTGGGTGGTGGCCCGGCGGCCGTGGAGCAGGCCCGCCTCGGCGAGGGCGAAGGCCCCGGTGCAGATGGCCACCATCCTGGCGCCGCGCCGGTGGGCCGCGCGCAGGGCGTCGAGGAACGGCGCCGGCGGCAGCTGCTCGGGGGGGCGGCGCCACCCCGGCAGGAGGATCGTATCGGCGGCGATCAGGTCGTCGAGGTCCCCCTGCGGCTCGATGGAAAGGCCGTGGTTGGTCCGCAGGGGACCGGGCTCCACCCGGCATGGGAGGTAGTCGTACCAAGGGACGCCGAGGCCGCGGCGATCGAGGCCGAAGATCTCGGAGGCGATGCCGAATTCGAAGCCGAGGAGGCCGTCGTAGATGGCGACGGCAATGCGGTGGCGGGGATTCGTGGAGGGCATGGCGTGATTGTAGCGAAGTTTGACGATTTCGCCACTTTCGTGACCCGGCGCCGGCTGCCACGCTTCGGACATGGCAAACGAAACCGTAGCTCCCGTCCTCGGCCAGCGGCTCGGACACCCGCCGGCGAAGACCAGCGTGCTGGGGGCGTGCCCGCTGGACTGCCCCGACGCCTGCTCCTGGATCGTCGATCTCGAAGGCGGTCGTCCGGTGGCCCTGCGGGCCAACCGAAGCCACCCCTTCACCGGCAAGTCCCTGTGCGTGAAGACCCAGCCCTACCTGGCCTACGCCGCCCATCCGGACCGCCTACTCCATCCCCAGCGGCGGGTCGGCGCCAAGGGGGAAGGGCGTTTCGAGCGGATCACCTGGGACGAAGCCCTGGACGAGATCGCCGGGCGCCTGCATAGGGTGATCGCAGAGCACGGCGCCGAGGCCATCTGGCCCTACGCCGGAGCCGGCACCGTCGGCTGGATCCAGGGGATCGTCGGCGCCGGCAAGCGGCTCTTCCACGCCCTCGGCGCGTCCCGGCACGACCCCAACATCTGTTCCGTGGCCGGCCACGTCGGCATGTCGTACACCACCGGCTCCGCCGCCGGCATGGACCCCGAAGACCTGGTCCACTCGAAGCTGATCCTGCTCTGGGGCACCAACACCATCGTCACCAACCGACACCTTTGGCCGTTCCTCAAGACCGCCCGGGACCGGGGGGCCACCCTGGTGACCCTCGACCCGGTGCGCACCGTTACCGCGAAGCACTCGGACCTCCACATCCCCCTCCGCCCCGGGACCGACGGCGCCCTGGCGCTGGGGCTGATGCAGCGCCTCGTGGAGCTCGGGGCGGAGGACCGGGACTACCTGGAGCGGCGGACCGTCGGCTGGGAAGCCTTCCGCGACACCGTGCTGGTGGACTTCCCCCTCGACAAGGTGGCCCAGATCTGCGGGGTCGTGGCCTCGACCCTCCACAAGCTCGCCGATCTGGTGGCGGGCCGCCCGCCCACGGCGG
>JBCDIS010000417.1:0-2138 GCA_038748685.1 Acidobacteriota bacterium
AGGGGAGGCCCGCCCTTGGCTTTTTGAAAAGGCGCCGGTGGGCGGACCCGGTTATCGGTAGAGCGCGCCGAAGGCCCGGAGCGCCAGGGGTGAGGGGTCCCGGAATCCAGCCGGAACCCCGGATCGATCGGTCATCGGGAGACCATCAAGAAATCGAGGTTGAATTGCAGGGTGTCGTTGGCCGGCGCCGGGCCGTCGGGCCCCAGGATACCGAACGGGTCCTCGAGGCGGATACGGAAGCTGGCCCGCACCCGCAGGCGCGGTGCCCCGTCTTCCGCCACCAGGGGCTCGATCTGGGCCACCACATCGACGGGGATCTCGCGGCCGACGAGGGAGAACGTGCCGGTGGCGGACAGCTGGGAAAGGCGGCCGAAGGCCACGGGTTCGGCGCCGGCGGCGACGGATTCCAGCTCGAAGCGGGAGGTGGGGAAGGCCGCCACCTTGATCATCTTGCCGTGGATGGCGTTGTCGAGCCCCGGCTCCCCCATCGTGACCGACGACGTGTCGGCCTCGATGAAGCCCTGGGCACCCTCCAGGCTGAGGCCCTCGCCGAGCTCCAACGCCCCCGCGAGGGCGGTGACCTCGCCGGAATAGCGTTCGAGGGGCGACGGGAAGCGGAAGGTGAGGCGGGGGCCGCCGTCCCCGCCGGGGGCGATCCGCCACCGCCGGCCGAGCTCGAGGTCGGCGGCGGCGGGATCGACCCCCGGGGCCGCCTTCGGCAGGGTCAGGCCGAGGCCGTCCCAGGACACGGCCCGGACCGACGCCGGCACCGGATCGAAACCGTCCCCCAGGGTCGACGTGGCGATCAGCTCAAAGGTTTTGGCCTCCAGCAGCTGGGCGGCGCGGCCGAAGACGGCGGGGGCGTCGTCCCAGGTTCCGGACACCGGCGTGTCGAAATTCTCGAAGATCGGATCGATGCAGTTGAACTGGGAGAACAGCGCCACCGACACGTAGAACCCGCCGTCGTCGGCGCGGTAGGGGTAGAGGTCGAAGTAGAAGGAGCGGTCCGACGGGCCGAGCTCGACGCTGGGCTTCACCGTGAAACGGCGCAGGGCGTCGTGGGCCGCGCTGCGTCCCAGGGCCGCGAAGGCCTCGGCGTCGTGACCCGCGGGAAGGTCCCCCGCCAGCGCCGTGATCTTGAGGGGGGCGGCCACCTGGGCCCGGCCCGTCCGCGCCACCGCGACGCCGCTGCGCCGGTAGGGCTCCGTGGCCGGGGGAATGGCCCGGCTGGTGCGTACGAAGTGGGCCACCTTGCCGGCGTCCACGTAGCGCCCCTGGAAGAACGACCGGCCGCGGGCGCTCTGGTGCAGCAGGAGAGGGGTCAGCCCCACCTCGCCGGGGGCGCCCTCCTCCCCCACGTCAACCACCCGCAGCGGCAGACCCAGCTCGTCGGCGACGCCGCGGATGGCGCCCATGGGTCCGTCGGCCAGCCCCCGGGCGACGGCGCTGCCCGCGGCGGGCTGGGTAAAGAGGACGAGCTGCTCGGCCGGGGGATCGGTCGCCCCCTGGGCCGCGGCGAAGGCGGGGAGGACGGTCGCTATGGCCAGGGCCATCCGAGCCAGGGAACCACGGAACAAGCGGGGACGGCGGATCTTCAACATGCGGAGCCTCTGGGTGGACGGTGCGGGGCGGAAGAGCCCGGGAGAGGGAGGCGAGGGACGGTAGAGCGCGGGATTGGGGTCGTCGGAGCCGGACATTCGCCGTCAACGCGACGATGGGCGAAGGAATTCCCTCGATCCCCAGCTCCACCGGAAGACAACAATATTCAAAGAACTTTTTATCCAGAAAACTCTTTTCTTGAAGAATTCTCTTCTATTAGATAACTTTGGCCACCGCCCGGAGACGGCGCCCCCCTGCCTACCGAAACGACCGACGAGAGAAAGCTCGATGGACGCTACCTGGCTTCGAATCGACGAATCTTTCCTGACCCGCACCTTCCTCGGTGCGCTGTCGGAGCACGAGCAACGGTGGCTGGTGTCCCGCCTCCTCGCCCGGGACGAGAGGTTCCGCGCCGAGTTCCTGCGGACCCTCCCGGCCTTCGAGATGTTCGACCTCGACCTGGTGGCGGAGTACGACGGGGCGCTCCAGCGGGGCGACGACCCTGCCGGCCGGAGATGGGAGATCCTGCGGCGGGCCCG
>JBCDIS010000418.1:0-2091 GCA_038748685.1 Acidobacteriota bacterium
CGGCGGTTCCCCGGAGGACCGGTCCGTGAACCCCATCGCTGACCGTTCATGCCCTCGGACCAGAAGAGAAGTGCAACCGAAGACTTAGCGTGCTAAATTCGCAATTCGCCAACCGCCCGCCCGCTGCCCCCCTGACCGGAGCCGGGCCCCGCGACAAACTCGGAGGACTAGCCGTGAGCAATTGGGACGATCGCGACGACAACACCGTTTACAAGGTGGTGATCAACCACGAAGAGCAATATTCGATCTGGCCTGAGGACCGCGAGAACCCCCTCGGCTGGAACGACGTCGGCAAGGCCGGCACCAAGCAGGAGTGCCTGGACTACATCGAAGAGGTGTGGACCGACATGCGCCCCCTGAGCCTGCGCAAGAAGATGGAGGAGTTGGAGCGGGAGGCCGCCGGGGGCAACTGACACCCCGTAGAGCCACGCCCCGTACAGGCAAGGCGCAGAGGGCCGGATCCTTCGGGACCGGCCCTTCGCCGTTTTGGGGACACCCCTAAGGGGCTGAGGTCAGCCGCACTCGGCCGCCAAAGGTGCTCACCGCCACGATCGGCCCGCCGTCGCCGAAGGTGTGCTCCCGCCGCAGGCGCTCCCCCCGCTCAGCGGTGAACGACGGACCGCCCTCGCTCTCCAGCACCCCGCCGACCGCCTCCACCGCGACCTCGACGTGCTCCGGCAGCGCAAGCTCCAGGTCAGCGGTGGATCCCTCCACCCGCAGCCGCGCCACGGGATCGAGGGTACCCTCGAAACCGACGTCTCCGACCACCGAGCCGAGGCGGGCCTCGTTTCGGATCCGCGCCGACACCGCGAGGGATCCGTCGACGATCTCCGCGGCGAGGTCTTCGATGTCCCCCGCCACCGTCACCGGCCCGGAGACGTTGTCGATCCGAACGACGGCGCTGGAGACATCCAGGGAAACGGCGCCGGAAACCGTTCGCACGGTGGCGGCCCGCGGGGAGCCGTCCACAGTGACGCCCCCCGAGGCGGTTTCCAACGAAAGCTCCCCCGACACCCCTTCCACCGCCACGTCGGCGGAAAACGTCTTGACGGTCACCGCATTGCCGAACGGGACCCGGACCTCCAGGTCGCTTCTCGGGCCGGGGGCCCCGTCCACCTCAGGGCGGGGGGCCGCCACCGCCAGGCGGATCCAGCGACCGTCGACGTCGGTGTCGAGCCCGGAGGCGCCGGCCCCCAGGGTGCCCCGGACGGCGACGTCCGACCGATCCTCCCCCACCACCCGCAGGGATCCGGCGGCGACCTCGATCTCCACCTCGCCCCGGGGCTTGGCCGGCAAAAGGCGGTCCACCTCCGCCGCCGAGGTCCAGGTCGCGAACGCCAGGGGGACGATCCAAAGCGCAAGGCGCTTCGGCAGACCAGCCATCTCAGGCGATCCCCAGCCGCTTCATCTTCTTCCGTAGCCCTTCCCGGCTGATCCCCAGGCTCTTGGCGGTCCGGGTCCGGTTGCCCCCCGCCAGCCGCAGGTGCTGTTCCACGAGGCGCCGCTCCTGCTCC
Source organism: Acidobacteriota bacterium (assembly GCA_038748685.1). Classification (GTDB taxonomy): domain Bacteria; phylum Acidobacteriota; class Thermoanaerobaculia; order Multivoradales; family J023; genus JAUIJL01. The sequence continues at coordinate 1,515 of JBCDIS010000418.1, forward strand.
GCCAGGCTCGCGGGGGCGGTCTTCTCTTTCTCCGCCGCCCGAAGGATGCGCTGGGACAGGCGGTCGACGGTGAGGGGTTGCCCCTCGACACAGACCGCCAGGAGCCGCTTGGCTTCGTTCTCCAGCTCCCTCACGTTCCCCGGCCAGCCGTAGCCCTGGAGCACCTGTTCCAGCTCCGGCGTCACCTTGGGTACCGGCCGCTCCGTCTGGGCGCAGGTCTGCCCGAGGAAGTGGTAGAAGAGCGGGAGGACGTCGTCGGGACGCTCCGCCAGGGCCGGCAGCTCCAGGGTGATCACGTTGAGCCGGTAGAGCAGGTCTTCACGGAAACCGCCGTTGGCCACCTCTTCTTCGAGGTCCCGGTTGGTGGCGGCGACGATGCGTACGTCGATGGGGCGCGCGGCGTTTTCGCCGAGGCGGCGCACCTCGCCTTCCTGGAGCACGCGGAGCAGCTTCACCTGCACGTCCAGGGGCAGCTCACCGATCTCGTCGAGAAAGAGCGTGCCGCCGCTCGCCGCCTCGAAGAGGCCGACGCGGTCCCGGTCGGCACCGGTGAAGGCGCCGCTCTTGTGGCCGAAGA
>JBCDIS010000419.1:0-2063 GCA_038748685.1 Acidobacteriota bacterium
AAGTGGCGCGGCCGTCGTGGTAGATCGCCAGGGGAGCGACCGGGAAGCGCCACCGCTTGGTCCAGGTGTAGACGAACCGGGGCGTCGCCGTCGACTTTGGGGGCTCCGGCACGCGGGCCTCGGCCTCGGCTCGGGTCGTCCACGTCTCGACGGCTTGGGGGTAGTTGAAGACTACGGATCGGTGGTCGAGATCGTGGTTGCGGCCCGTCCGGTCGCGGCCGCCGCAGGGCAGGGCGACGAGGCGCAGGTCGTAGATCCGGCCCGCGTCCGTCGTCATGAGCAGGTTCGTGGTTTGGTCGCAGCCGCTGGGTCGCACGAAGACCATCTCCTGGTCGCCGCCGCGGCCGGCGTAGCCCCGCTCGTAGGACCAGCGGTGGTCGTCGCCGAGGCCGATGGACAGGATCCGCTCCCCCTTCCCCAGCAGGACGCCGCACAGGCGCAGGGGCGCGCAACGGACCTCGACGGGTTCGGCTTGGCCGTAGACGGCGTGGATCCACGGGCCCTGGATCGGCATTTCTCGGCCGAGGGGCGCAGCTTCGAGGGGCGGAGCGGTGAAGAGACCGGGGGTCGCGAGAGCAAGTGCAAGAACGAACGACTTCATCGGGAAACTCCTTGATCCTCTGCGCCGACCTGTCGCCAGCGCAGCTGTTCGATGTAGAGACCGAGCGGATTGCGACCCAGGCTTTCGGTGTCCTTGGGGGCGATCCGCGTGGTGCGGAGAAAACCTTCGTAGCGGTGCCACCGCTCCGTGCCGCGGGTCCGATCGATGACCACCTCGGCCCAGCTGACCTGCCAGAGCGTGGTCCCACCTTCCGAGGCCGGGGTCCGCTCGAGGACGACGGGGGCCTCGACGTAGACCATCCGGCTCTGCCGGCGGCCGAGGGAGGTCCAGTCCTCAGCGCCGTAGTAGGCCCGCAGCGAGTCCTTGGCGTCGCCGAGGACGGCGGCGAACGCGGCGCGCCAGAACCGGCGCTGCATCTCGAGATCCCCGACCACGACCCGCGCGTTGTGGATCCAGGTGCGCAGGAACGCCGCTTCGTGGACTTCGTCGCCCTCCCACTCGGGCACCGGGCCGACGGAGAGCACCTCACCGAGGGGGCTGACCTCGACGGCCCACAGGGTGTAGTGCTTGGCGAGGCTCAGACGCACCAGGCCGACCGCGAAGCACACGAGCATGGCGGCGAGGGCGAAGCAGAGCCATTGCCACGCCCGCTTCTCGCGGCGGGCGATGCCGAAGAGGGTCTCGGCCTCGATCTGGGCCAGGACCTCGGGCGTCAAACCCTCTGGGGGTCTTGTTCCCATCAACGGATCGCCAGAGCTTGCCGCAGCGGCGGCGACCAACTGCCCACCAGCTGGCTCGCGAAGTAGCCCGGGAGGACGCTCACGAGGGTGGAGATCAGCACCGCGGCGACGGCGTAGTTCAGCAACGTGCCGAGCTGGTCGCCGGGATTCCACCAGGCCATGGCCTCGAGGTCTGTGGCCCACAGGGCTCCGAAGCCGCCGAGCCAGTCCACCATCAGGTACAGCAGCAACAGCTTCACCCCCACCTTCACCGCCGCCCGCACGAGGCCCTCGGCGATGGCGGCGGTGTGTTCGAAGAGGGATGTCGCCCAGAACAGCGGGCCCAGGGTCACTACGAGCAGGCTCTCCACCAGCACTCGGGCGACGGCGATGGCCATCGTCACGTAGGCGAAGGCCAGCAGCAGGACGATGAGGATGAAGTGGAAGATCTGCCCGGTGATCGTCCACATCGTCAGGCTCTGGGACGAGAAGATCGTGGTCGCCAGGCCGACCCCCTGGTCGATGAGGGTGGCGGGCGAGAGGGCCGGCAAGCCTGTGACGTCGATGGCGATCTCCAGGAACAGCTGAACCAGTACCGGGCCGAAGATGGGCCAGCCCAGCAGGACGGAGACGCACAGCGCCATCCACACGTAGCGGCGGCCGAAGCCCACGAGGGCGTCGAGGAGGGAGGTCTCGGCTCCGGACAGCAGCATGCGCTGGACCACGAAGAGCACGATCTGGAGCAGCGCCAGGATCCCCGCGAGGTAGAGGCCCCAGGCGCG
>JBCDIS010000420.1:0-2012 GCA_038748685.1 Acidobacteriota bacterium
CCTGGTAGGGGTAGGGTGAGCGGGGCAGGTCCGGCAATTCGACCTTCTGGTCCAACCCGCGTGGGTCGTGCAGCACGGGGAACGCGGCTTCGAGCTGCGCCATGAGGGAGCGGCGGTAGTTGGCCATGAGGTCGGCGATGGTCCAGTCGGCGGGATCGTCGCCGCCGGCGGGCTCGGCACCTGCCTGGAGTCGGTGGAAGCGGTGGGTGGAGAGATCGAGGACGGTGAGCTGCAGCTTCGGCCGCTCGACCTTGTGGTGCCCGGTGACCTTGCCCTTGTCGTTGTGGGTCGCGCCGACGGTCCTCAGCTCGGTGCTGAAGCGTCCGGACGCGAGGAGGGCCGGATGCCGCGTCGGGTCGTCGGGCTGCAACTCTTGGCCGTTGAAGACGCCCGCCGTCAGGGCCAGGGCCACGTGGGCGGCTCTGGGGGGCGCGGCGGTGAGGAACTTGGGATTGAGGAGCTGGCCGAGATCGTGCTGGCAGGCGTCGGGGATGGGATTCCACGAACGCAGGTGCAGGGCGAGCTTGTCGACCTCGAGGCGCGACTTGCTGGGGTTGAAGGGGCACTGGTACCTGGGCGTTTCCCGTCGCAGTATGACGGGATCGGGGCAGCGCTGCGGCAGCGCTGCAAGGGCGCCGGGCTCTCGGGCCCAGCCGAGGATCCGGCGCTCGGCGACGTCGTCGTGGCAGGGCGTCGAGGCTCTGCGGGCGACGAGGAGGACTTGGCCGAAGGCGCGGTAGTGCTCGTCCGGAAGCCGCCAGCAGCGGTGGTCGACGAAGTGGGTGGCGAGGTGCTTGGCCGACGCCCCGAGGGCGGTCCCGGGGACGAGGAAGAGGAGAAGGCCCTTGCCCGGCCAGAGGGCGTCGGTGAAGCGTTTGAGGAAACGATGCTCCAGGCGCCGGAAGTCTGGGTCGTGGTCATAGGGCGGGTTGAGCCAGAGGAGGTGAGCGCCGTCCGAGTTCGTCCAGACGAGCTGGAAGGCATCGCCCGAGATGGCGTGGGCAACGCGCTGCTTAAGGTGCGCCGCACGACCCTCCTCCAGCTCGCAGCCGATGGTGAACTCGGCCTTCCAGCTGCGGGCGAGGAGGTCGAGGGCGCGACCCTCCCCGGCGCAGGGATCGAAGACGGTGAGCCCCGGAACCTCCTTCCCGAGGTTGCGGAAGTAGGGCGGCTGCTCGATCTGGACCGTCGAGGCGATGGACGGCAGGAGCGTTTCGGGCACGGGGTAGTAGCCGGCGATCTGCCGGGACGCGATACGGGCCATGGGATGTTTTCCTCCGGGGTCAGTGGGACGCGGCGATGGCGAGGGGCTGGGCACTGCAGGAGCCGTAGAAGGCTTCGGTCTGAGCGACGAGGAAGGGCTCGAAGGTCTTGGCGTTGGTCAAGCAGGTGACTGGCGCCGCGTAGCCGACGTCTCCCTGGAGCTCCGGCTCACCCGTCCAGGGCTCGTCCAGGGCCGCTTCGTAGAGCTGGACCTGGAACGCTGGGTCGGTGGCGATGGGCAGGTCGGTTCGTCTCGCGAGGTAGGCGCAGAAGAGGGCGGCCCGCGTTGCATGAACGTCGCCGCCCCGGTGCCGAGCCTGCTCCTCGAGCCAGTCGCGACGGGGCATGGCCACGAACTCGATCCGTCCGGTCACGGCGGCCAGGGGATCCGGCTCCAGCTCTAGGGCCGTCGACCACAGGAGCGCCACAGCGCCCTCAGGGAGCCGAGCTTGCTGACACCGGAGGGCCGGCGCGTCGCGGCTCTGTTGGAAGACGCCTCCCCGGGGCGTCACGGCCCGGGCTCCAGAACGGTAGTTGGCGAGCCAGGCGTGGAGCGTCGTAAATGGCGCCGCCACGGCTATGAATACCGGCGCCCTTGCTGGCGAGATCCCCGCGGCGAGCATGTACGACAGGAGCTGAACCGTGAACGTTCGGCCATTGCTGTCTTTGCGCTTCTTCTTCGAATCCTCGTCGATCTTGAGCGGGAAGAGCATCCGCAGTACCTCCGAAGTCTTCGGCAGGCGTCCATC
>JBCDIS010000421.1:0-1983 GCA_038748685.1 Acidobacteriota bacterium
CCCGCCCGTGTCCCCACGTCCGCCGGGCCCACGACCAATACCGTCGCCCCACCGGACCGACGGCGTCCGACCGGGCCGTCCAGCGGTAGCCGCAGGCGGGGCGGAGCTGCCGCACCTCTTCGAAGTGGGTGCGATCGTCGGGGAAGAAGCCGTGGGAGAAGAGGCCCGCCAGCCCTATCCAATCCAGGCGGTCGGCATGCACCGCCGCCGCCACGTCGCGGTAGCCGCTTCCGGCCGCCACGCGGTCACCCGAACGGCCGACGTATCCATGCAGGGTGCCGAAACGGTTGGTGAACAGCCGCCAATCCCCCTCCCCTTCACCCCGGGCCACCAGCAGAAAGTGCCCGTCGAGCCCCGCAGGGTCGAAGGTGGCGGTGCCGTCCAGATCCCGGCCACAGGCGGCCCGCAGCAGCTCGGCGGGATCCTCCGCCACCGGATAGAGCTCGCCGTAAACCCAAAGCCTCCAGCCCGGCACGTCGATACGCCGGCGGGGGCAGCCGCTCCAATCCGACCCCGGGCCGCTCTCGAAGAGGTCGGCGACGCCGTCCCCATCCACCCGCCGCCAAGGCCCCTCGCCGCGGCGGGGATCCGGCCGGCGGGCGCCGGCGGGCAGCAGCAGCCAGTCTCCGACCCTCTCGGTGACCGTCGGCCGAGGTCGTCCGCCGCCGCCGGGGGTCGCCGGGGCAGCGTCGGTCATGGGGCCTGCCCGGGATCCGCCCCGCCCCCCCGCTTGACCGCGACGATCCCGTAGCCCAGCGGAAATCCGTCCGCCGTGTCGAGTCGCCGGCCGAGGAGGGCGATGACGAATCCCAAGGTCTTGTACACGCCGTAGCGCAACCCGAGCCGCCCCCGGGGACGCTGGAGGGTGTTGGCGATCGACGAGAAGACCCCGCCAAAACGGGTCATCCCGCGGATGTCGAGCTCGGGGAAGAGTCGCGCATAGGCGTCCCTGGAGAAGCGCCAGTAGTCCACGACGTCATGGTACGGCACGGCGAACGGGACGGTGAGGAGCAGGGTTCCCCCGGGCTTGAGGGTGCGGCTGATCTCCGCCGCGGCGGCCTGGACATCGTCGACGTGCTCCAGCACCGACACGCAGACGTAGGCGTCCTCCGAGCCGTCGGCCACCTGCGCCATGTCGGTGACATCGCGGATCTCGTCCACGTCACCTTCGACGTTGGTGACCCGGAAAGATCGGCAATTGGGGAAGAAGCGGCCGTGGGCGTATTGACGCTCCGCCCCCAGCTCGACAACCTCACCGGTGAGCGCCCCGCCGTGGCTGGCGAGGAAGAGGTCCTGGTAGTGCCGGAACAGCGACCGGCGGGCCGTGAAGTAGGTCCGCAGGTACGACCACGAGAGGTCGCTCAAGAAGTGGTCCTGGGACGGGTCCGGCCCCCGCCGGCTACGGCTACCTCTGCGGTTCGGCGTCTCGGGCGCCGTCACCTCCACCCCCCGCTTCGGGGCACTAGCCGCAGACCGCTACGGTCCACCGGGCATCCTCCCGCGGCTCGGGGTCAATCGTATGCACTTCCTCCCGGACTTCCTTCAGGTCGACGCCGGTGGCCCCGCGGATCGCCATGCGCCGCAGGCCGAACGGCACCCTGTCCCGGAGGTGGAGGACGTCCAGGCGCCGCAGCAGCCTGACGAGAGCGCTCCCCTCCTTGCGCTCCTCCAGCGCCCGGCGCCGTTTCGGTGCCCCCTGGGAGTAGACCTCGACGAGCTCGAAATGCTTCCGCAGCAGCCCCGCCAGGGTCTCTTGGGAAAACTGGTATACATGGTAGGGATGGCTGCCGGTGTCGCCGTCTTCGCTGTTCGGGGTCGACAGGACCACCAGCCCCCCCGGCCGCAGGGACGCCTTGAGGTTCTCCAGCGCAGCGCCGGGGTCCTCCAAGTGCTCGATCACCTCGAAGAGGCAGATCAGGTCGTAGGGCTCGCCGGGCAGGGGGCCCTCCATCACGTCGAAGACTCCGAACTCGATGCCCGGCG
>JBCDIS010000422.1:0-1926 GCA_038748685.1 Acidobacteriota bacterium
ACCCTGCTGGCGGTCCTCGACCGTACGGTGTCGCCGGCCGGCGGTCGGCTCCTACGGGGTTGGCTCCGCCGTCCCCTTCGGGACCCCTCCGCCATCGCCGAACGCCACGACGCGGTGGGGGAGCTGACCGAGCGGGGAATGCTGCGGGGGGAGATCCGCGACGCCCTCGCCCAAGTGGGGGATCCGGAGCGTCTGCTCAGCCGCGCGGTCCTCGGCACCCTGACGCCGCGGGAGGCGGCGGCCCTGCGGGACGGTCTACGCCGGGTTCCGGCGGCCCTTTCGGCGGCGGGGCAGTGCCAGGCGGATCTGCTGGCGGATCTGGCGGAGGTGGATGTCCTAGACGACCTGGCGGACACCCTGGAGCAGACCCTGGAGGAGCAGCCCTCCGCCCGGCTCGCCGCCGGCGGGGTCATCGCCGCCGGCATCGACGACGAGCTCGACCGCTGCCGATCCCTCGCCCGGGACTCCAAGAAACACATCCTGGCCCTCGAATCCCGGGAGCGGGAGACGACCGGCATCGGTTCCCTCAAAATTCGCTACAACAAGGTCTTCGGCTACTACCTGGAGGTCACCAAGGCGAACCAGCACCTGGTACCTGAGCACTATGTGCGCAAGCAGACCCTGGTGAACGCCGAGCGCTACGTGACGCCGGAGATCAAGGAGCTGGAGGAGCAGATCCTCGACGCCGAGGATCGCCAGCTGGCCTTGGAGGAGCAGCATTACGAGGTCCTTCGGCAGCGGATCGTCGCCGAAGGACCAGGGCTCCGCGCCCTTGCCTCCGCGCTGGCGACCCTCGACGTCCTCACCGCCTTCGCCGACCAGGCGGCCCTCCGGGGCTATTGCCGACCGTGGATGCGGCCCCAGGGGGAGCCCATCGAGATCCGCGATGGACGTCACCCGGTGGTGGAGGCCACGAGCCGGGAAGATTTCATCCCCAACGATACGGATCTCGGCGGCGACGCCAAGCTGGTCGTCCTCACCGGCCCCAACATGGGGGGTAAGTCGACCTACCTGCGTCAGGTGGCGCTGATCGCCCTGATGGCGCAGGCCGGCAGCTTTGTGCCGGCGGCGAAGGCGGACCTCGGCGTGGTGGACCGCATCTTCACCCGGGTCGGCGCCAGCGACGACCTGGCCCGCGGCGAATCCACCTTTATGGTGGAGATGATCGAGACCGCGAACATCCTCCACCACGCCACGGCCGACAGCCTGGTGATCCTCGACGAGGTCGGGCGGGGGACCGCCACCTTCGACGGGCTGTCCCTCGCCTGGGCGATCGTCGAGCACCTGCACGCCCACCGCTGTCCCAAGACCCTCTTCGCCACCCACTACCACGAGCTGACGGAGCTCTCGTCCCTGCTCCCCGGCGTGGTGAACCGCCACCTGGCGGTGAAGGAATGGCAGGACCGGATCGTCTTCCTTCGGCGGGTAGTCCCGGGATCCGCCGACAAGAGCTACGGCCTCCACGTGGCCCGACTGGCGGGCCTGCCGGCGGAGCTGATCGACCGGGCCGGCGAGGTGTTGGCGAACCTGGAGCAGCAGGAGTACGACCCCAAGGGCAAGCCGAGGCGGGCCGAAGGGGCCGGACGACCGGAGTCGGAGCCCGGGTCCGATCAGCTGGCGCTGTTCACCCCTCCGGAGCAAGTGACCGCGCAGGTAATCCAAGATACTGATCTGGACGAGCTGACGCCCCTGGCGGCTTTGAACCTGCTCCATAGCCTGAAGCAGCGCCTAGGGGGCTAGGTCCGATCCGCCCCCGGTGGCTGCTCGGGACCTGCCTCGATCGGGTAGAGGCGACCGGGTTCGTCCCGGCCGGCTCCTCCCACACCACCGTACGTACGGGTCCGTATACGGCGGTTCGAAGAGTTGAGGTTACGTCGACAGCCGGGGCACTCCCAGCTGATCGAATAGCGTGTTCGGCAGTGCGAT
>JBCDIS010000423.1:0-1838 GCA_038748685.1 Acidobacteriota bacterium
GTACCGGTCCACATCCTGAAGCGATGCGGTGACGTCGACAGGGCGGCGACGGATCCGGGACCGTCCATCGCGCTCCTGTCCCGCGAGAAGGCGAAGCTCGGCCATCGCTGGCGCGGGGTCACCGGTGGACGCTGTCCCAAATGCAGCGCCAATCTGCCACAGGACACGGATCCCAAGAAGCTCGCCCGAAGCCGCTCCCGCTGCAGGTCCGAGACCTATGCACCCCGAAACCCCCTGGCCCGCTTCACCAGAGACCTCGCTGTCGCCCTGCTCCCCTATCGACGCACCGCCCTGCTCCTCAAAACCGCGGGCCGAGGCGCAGCCCGGCTGGCGCTTCGCCGGGAAGCACCGAAACCCCTCGGCCGCCAGGGCGTCCGTGTGCTCTACGACCTCACTCGTCGATCTCTCGACGTCTTGGGGCCCCACCTCGTGCTCGCCCTGGATCTCTTCGCCGCGGCGGCACGCCACCTCGGACGACAGGACGACGCCGTGGCGCTCTTGCGCACCTTGCACGCCGAGCTCATCTCCCGGGGTGACGCCTCGATGGCACCAGCCCGCCAGACCGTCAACCGCCAGGTACGGCTCCTCCAGCGGCCGAGCCCCTCGGAGCAGCCGATCCTCGACGTCGCCAAACGGGTGTTCGAGACGTGCCACAAGGCCGCCGCTTGGGAACGCCACACCTGCGGAGAGCCCCTCTTCCAGGCCGACCGCGGCGGACCCCGCACGTACCCTCTGGCGAGCTACATCGCCCGTCGACACCGCCACGCCTTCCAGCTTCTCGTCATCGACGAGGCCCACGAGTACAACCACTCCAAGAGCGCCCAGTCCCAGGCTGCCCAGCGGCTCGCAGCTCTGCCGGACATCCGCGTCCTGGCCCTGACCGGGAGCCTCATGAACGGCTACGCGTCGAGCCTCTTCCAGCTCTACTGGATGACGTCGAGGCGCTTCCGCGAAACCTACGGCCGCGACGACCTGCGGCGTTTCCTCGACAGGTACGGCTTCCGCAAGCTCTGGAAACCGGTGAGGCGAGACGACGAGCGGGGAACCCGCTCCGACCGCAAGCTCGGTGGCAAGGCCTACGCCGAGGCCCCCGGTGTCCACCCCAGTTTCATGCTCCGCCACCTCCTGCGGGGCAGCCTCGTCATCCACAAGTCCGACGTCGAGGCGACGCTGCCTCCCCTCTCCGAAGGCTCGACGCCGCTGTTCCCGGAAACCGACCCCAGAGACCAGGCCCTGCTCGACGAGTACAAGCGCCTCGAACGGGTCCTCTTGCGCCGCATCAAGGAAGACCGGTGGTCCGAGCGGGCCGGCAAGCTCTTTTCGGCCCTGATCCAGCTGCCCACGTTCCTCGACCGCGCCACTGAGGACTGCGGCGACTACGAGATCCGCTATCCCGAGTCCTGCGGCGGCGACCTGGTGGTCCGCGCCGAAGCACTGCCGGCGAGCTACGTCACCCCGAAGGAGCGGCACCTTCTCGCCACCTTGAAAGCCGAGCTACGGGCCAACCGCCCGGTCCTCGTCTTCCTGCAGAACACCGGCACCGCCGAGCTACCGGCGCGGCTCCTGCGTTTGGTGCAGATGAACGTCACTAGGCGCTGCCTCTGGCTCGACGCCCAGCAGGTCCCCACCCACAAACGGCAGGCGTGGATCCTGAAGCGCGTCGTCGAGGCCGGGACCCAGGTGCTCTTCGTGCATCCGAAGGCCGTCTCCACCGGCCTCAACTGCCTGACCCACTTCAAGACGGCCAATTGGCACCAGCTCGGCTTCTGCCCGTCGACTTACCGCCAGGCCAACGCCCGATGCCATCGGATCGGGCAAGCCGAGCCGGTGGAGGTCCA
>JBCDIS010000424.1:0-1818 GCA_038748685.1 Acidobacteriota bacterium
GGCGGCGCGCAGGCGTCGCCCGGCTTTTTGCGTTTTGCCCTCGGAAGCTCCCCCGGCCCAGCCCGGAGGTGGAGACTGAATCCCATATTGAACAAAAAACCTGTCTTCACAAATCGACGCGAGAGTTTTCCGCCCGCCTTCGCGTGATCGAGGGAAGCCCGCCACGGTACGACGAAGCGACCGACGGCGACCCCCAAGACACGGAGCGAGGAGAGCGTGCGATGCCCGTCCAGGTTGCAGCCCCGATCCCGCCGACCGCCGAGCCGGTGGCCTGTGAAGCCTCCTCCCTCGACCCGCTCCTCGTCGCGGCGGTGGCGGCGCGGATCTTGCCCTCCAGCGACGGCCAAGGGGCGGCGGAGGCGGGGGTGGGTCTCTACCTGCTCCGGTGCCTGGCGGATGACCGGCTCGCCGAGCAGCGCCGGACCGTCGCGGCGGGACTCCGCCTGCTGGGGGCGGAGGCGCAGCGCCTCCACGGGCTCCCCTTCGCCGGGCTGACCGCCCCCCAGCAGGACGCGGTGCTTGAGCGGGTGGGCCGCTTTCCACGGCTCGGGCCGGCGTTCCTGGGCTTGATGGTGGACCTGGTGCTCGAAGGCTTCCTCTGCCATCCCTCCCGCGGCGGAAACCGGGGACGGATCGGATGGGCTTCCCTCGACCTGGCGCCGGGCCTGTGGCCCGACGCCTGCGGCGAGGTCACCCCGGGGACGGACGCGCCGTGAAGCCCGAGAGCACCGACGTGCTGATTCTCGGCAGCGGCGCCGGCGGCGGCCCCCTCGCCCTGCGACTGGCCCAGGCCGGCCACCGGGTGACGGTCCTCGAAAAGGGCCCCCGCTACGCGGCGGCGGACTACCGGCCCGACGAAGTAGCCGCCGGCCGGGAGGGCTTCTGGGTTCCGCGTCTCGACCGAGAGCCCCACGCCGTACAGATCGCGGGGGAGCCGGAAGGGCTCGGCCACGACGGCTGGATCGCCGTTTGCGTCGGCGGCGGGACCACCCACATGGGGGGCTACCTCTACCGCTTCCATCCCGACGACCTGCGCATGGCGAGCCGATTCGGCGACCGCGGGGAGCTGGCGGACTGGCCCTTCGGCTACAACGAGCTGGAGCCCTTCTACGCCGAGGCGGAGCGGGAGGTCGGGGTCTCCGGCGGCGCAACGGCCCACCCCCACGCCAGCCCCCGTTCCGGCCCCTACCCCATGCCGCCGACCCGCAGCCACCCAGTGGCGGACGCCGTCGACCGCGCGTGCAGCGACCTCGGCTGGACCCCCTTCCCGACCCCCCGCTCGGTCAACTCAGTTCCCTACGGAGGCCGACCCGCCTGCAGCTACTGCCAGATGTGCGCGGGGGTCGGCTGCCGCACCGGCGCCAAGGGATCGACCCAGGCCACCCTCCTGGCGCGGGCGGAGGCGACGGGCCGATGCCGGGTCCTGCCGGAATCGTCGGCCTTCGAGATCACCGTCGATCGGTCCGGACGGGCCCGGGGCTGCTGGTACCGCGACGCCCGGGGCGCCACGCGGGAGATCCGGGCACGTCTGGTGTGCGTTTGCTGCTCCGCCGTCGAGTCGGCCCGGCTTCTGCTGCTGTCCCGCTCCCGGCGGTTCCCCGAGGGCCTGGGCAACGGGGGCGGGCGGGTGGGACGGCACCTGCAGCTCCACGCCAGCTCCATGGCGGTGGCCGACGTTCCAAACGACGCTCGGCCGGAGCTCCAGCTCGACGACCCCCACCCCTTCCTCGGCCGCTCGGTGATGGACCACTACTTTCTGCCCCCCGGGGTTTCCAACCTGGCGAAGGGGGGGCTGCTGCGCTTCGGCCTCGGCCAGCC
>JBCDIS010000425.1:0-1794 GCA_038748685.1 Acidobacteriota bacterium
CGACGTCAAATCCGGCTTCGAGGGGGATCCGATCGAGTAAGTCAGACACATCCTCGACGAGACGACGGTTCGGCCGGGCCAGTCGGAGCGGCTGCTCGCCGCCGTCCACCAAATCGCCGGGGACGAAGAAGCCTACCGAGAGCTGTTCCCCAACGCCTGCATCCTCGGCTACAGCGGCACCCAGATCCCCGGCGGACGAATGGAGATCTACGGCCAGGTCCACGGGTTCCTGAGGGGGCTGGCGGGGGCTTCCGAGCTCGGCGAGCCGCAGTGGTCGGTGGCGTCGGCCCGCGGCGACCGCGACGAGGAGCAGCGGGTCAACCGGGGTGTGGACCAGGAATGCGGGCGGGTCGGCTGGCCGTGTAATCTCTGTCGACAGGACGCGGATACCTATTCCCCCCTAAAGGACGGCCTGGTGCGGTTTCTGCGGTCCGAACGGACTCGGATCGCCACCTCCAACTCCCCCAGGGGGAAATCGGACGCCGCCCGCCTGGAGCAACGGTTCGAGGAGGCCGCCCTCTACTCCAACACCAGCTGGTCTTGCGCGGTCGAGGCACCGGGAACCCCGCCGGTGTACCCGAGGCCAATCGACCGGGCTCCGTTCGCCGAACTGTTCCTCGACCTTCTGATGGTGGACTTCGGCGCCGTCGACGCCGACACCCGAGGTCGCCTCGAAGCGGAGTTGGTCCACCTCCTGGGCTCCCTGCAACTCGACGGTGCCACCCGGGACCGAATTCGCCGACGTCTCGCCGACGCCGAAGCCGTCGCCTGGCGACGGGACTTCATGGGGGAACCCCTGCGGGCGATGTCGACCTTCCGGCAGAGGGATTTCTTCGACTTCTTCGCCGAAGTGGGCTTCACCCCCGCGTTCGAGGATGCCCTTCACGCGGATCTGCCTCGTGTACTGCGGGAGAACGCCGCCAGTCAGCTGCGTCCATCCCTCGGACGCCGCCTCTATGAGCGCTCCCTCGGCGATTCCAGCCCCCGGGTCCGCCTACTGGCGGCTTCCAGGCTCGAGCCGGAGCTGGGGGTCGACCTCCTCGAACAGGCCGCACGGGATGACGACGACCGGGTACGTGCGTCGGTGCGGGACCGTTTTCCCGATCTGCTCCCACCGGAGGGCTGAGTTGAACCCCCATCCCCAGTTTCGAGGCCTGCCGCGGGCCCCGGCCTAGACTTGACAAAGAGGACCGCTGGTGTCCAGAATTACGCCCAGAAAGATGAGAATTAGTCTCATTTAGAATCCCGCCGCAAAAATCCAGCTTCAAAGACGTCGATATCCGAGAGGTAAACATGTCTCACCATCCCCTACTCCGCGCTTCCATCCTGGCCGTGCTCCTTCTTGCGGTCGCCTGTGCCCAGCCTGAAGACTCTACCCCCCCCACCGAGACCGAAGAGCCGGCGCAGACCGAGCAGGTGGTCAACGTTTACACCGCCCGCCACTACGACAGCGACGACGCCGTCTACGAGCTGTTCAACAAGGAGACCGGTATTCGCGTCAACATCATCGAGGGGGACTCCGCCGCCCTCCTCGAGCGGCTACGACGGGAAGGGGACCAAAGCCCCGCTGACCTCTTCGTCGCCGTCGACGCCGGACGCCTGGCTCAGGCGGAGTCCGAGGGGATCTTCGCCGCCACCTCGTCGCCGGTGCTGGAGGAGCGCATCCCCGCCCACCTGCGTCACCCCGAGGGGCTGTGGTTCGGCCTCACCAAGCGGGCCCGCGTCATCGTCTATGCGAAGGACCGGGTGCAGGGGGACGAAATCACCACCTACGAAGATCTGGCCGACCCCAAG
>JBCDIS010000426.1:0-1665 GCA_038748685.1 Acidobacteriota bacterium
ACCTGGAACGCCGGGTCGGTGGCGATGGGCAGGTCGGTTCGTCTCGCGAGGTAGGCGCAGAAGAGAGCGGCCCGCGTCGCGTGGAGGTCGCCGCCCCGGTGCCGAGCCTGCTCCTCGAGCCAGTCGCGACGGGGCATGGCCACAAAGTCGATCCGTCCGGTGATGGCCGCGAGGTGATCCGGCTCCAGCTCCAGGGCCGTCGACCACAGGAGCGCCACGGCGCCCTCAGGGAGCCTCGCTTGCCGACTCCGGAGGGCCGGCGCGTCGCGGCTCTGTTGGAAGACGCCTCCCCGGGGCGTCACGGCCCGGGCTCCGGAGCGGTAGTTGGCGAGCCAGGCGTGGAGCGTCGTGAACGGCGCCGCCACCGCCAGGAACACCGGCGCCCTCGCCGGCGAGATTCCCGCGGCGAGTACGTACGACAGGAGCTGGACCGTGAACGTCCGGCCCTTGCCGTCTTTGCGCTTCTTCTTCGAATCCTCGTCGATCTTGAGTGGGAAGAGCATCCGCAACACCTCCGAAGTCTTCGGCAGGCGTCCATCGCCTGCCTCGAACTCCACCGCTTTTGCTGCTCCCCAGGCCCGAGGCGGTCCCGAAGCTCTCCACCCTCCCTTCCACGACACTCCGCACCCTCCCCACCAACTCTGGGGTGACTCACGGCACGATCAGCAGAAAGCGGTCCAGCGCGTACGACGTCGACACCGCGGTCCCGCGGCGGGCCCGGACCGCGGGCAGCTGTAATCCCAACTCGTCGTAGGTGTGGCGCAGTGTCGAGGAGATCGGCAGGGCCGGGCCGAAGACACCGTCGCCGGTCCAGTCCACTTCGACGTGGGTGGCGCCGACGACGTCGACCTTGAAGGCCAGCTCCTCGTCGATCGGGCAGTCGCAGAAGCCGAGCTGACATACGCACGACGGGTTGACCCCGAGATCGAAGGCGAGGACCGTGGGCGGCGCTGGGGGCTCGATGGTGACCACGTCGACGTCGATGGCGTGGAGCGCGATTGGCCCGACGCAGCCGCGGGCCAGGGCGACGACGCGGTAGGTGCCGGGCACGTTGGGCTCTCGCCACTGGTAGGGAACCGTGCGGTGGTCGGGGCTGCCATCCACGAGGACGCAGCGGCGGGCGGGGGCCGTCGGACAGGGGCGATCCCCGTAGGCGGGATCCTCGATCTGCCAGCCCCAGGCAATAGCGTTCTGAGTGTGCGCCTCCAGCAGGAAGAGCCCGCCGCCGGCGTCGAGGGCGGTGACGCGGGGCGGCACGAACGAAGCCGGTGGGATCTCGGTCAGGTCGATGTCGACCTGATCCTCGTAGACACCGTCGGCGTTCGTGACCTTCAGGTGGATCGTGTAGGCGCCGGGGGGCACCTGGGCGTCGGCGCCGATGGATACCACTGCGAGTAGGAAGACAATCAGGATTCGCGGCATGGGGGACTCCAGAACGACGAAAGCCCCGGCGGTCCGGGGCTGGGTTTCGAGAGAGGGCGACGGTCAGTCGCCGCGGGCGGCGGTGCGCTGCAGGTCGTGGTAGGCGCTGAGCACGATGGACACGGCCGGCTTGACGGCGGTCGAGGCGAGCCTGCGCAGGCTCGCCCCACCCCGCGCCAGGTTCGCCACAGACGGCTTGTGCTGGGAGGTGGCCTGGGCCGCGCCCATGGGCGGGTTCAGGTG
>JBCDIS010000427.1:0-1664 GCA_038748685.1 Acidobacteriota bacterium
CCGCCGTCGCCATCGTTCTGGGCCACCACCGCCGCGGCGTCGAGGCTCGGATGGGCCAGCAAGGCGGCCTCCACCTCCCCCGGCTCGATTCGGACCCCACGGACCTTGAGCTGCTGGTCGATGCGGCCCACGAACTCCAGCTGCCCTCCATGGGGGTTCTTGGCGCCCACCAGCCAGCGCACCCGGTCACCCGTGCGGTAGGCGCGGTCCCCCGGTCGCGTGGCGAACGGATCGGGGACGAAGACCTCAGCGGTGGCGGCGGGGCGCCTGAGGTAGCCGCGGGTGAGCCCCGGCCCGGCGATCCAAAGCTCGCCGTCCTGCCCCGGCGGTAGGCGACGGCCGAGGGGGTCGACGACTTGAGCCCGTAGCCCCCCCTGCGCCCGGCCGATGGGCACCGGTCGGTGGGGCTCGGGGTCACCGGCGCCGGGCTGCTTCGGCCACGGATAGACGATGCATTCCACGGTCGCCTCGGTGGGACCGTAGAAATTGAATATCTGCAGATCGGGCCTTCGGCGATGGATCGCCCCCAGGTTCCCCCTAGGGATGGCTTCGGTGCCGACGGTGAGGACCTCTAGCGCAAAGCCGTCGGCCTCCGGGGATTCGAGCCAGCGTCCGAAGTCCGGCAGGAAGCCCGCGGGAATCTCCGCCACCCGGATCCCCTCGTCGGCGAGCCAGCGGAAGTAGACCTCGGCGTCCTGGCGCACCGCCTCCGGCGCGATCACCAGGGTTCCGCCCCTGCCGAGGGTGCAGAGGACTTCGCCGATGCTGACGTCGAATCCCAGTCCCGCCGACCAGCAGCAGCGATCCCCGGCCCCCAGGGCCCACCTAGTCTCCAAGTCCGTCATCAAGTGGAGGAGGGCGCCGTGGACGCCGCCGACCGGCTTGGGTCTGCCGGTGGATCCCGACGTGAAGACCACGTAGGCCAGGGCGCCGGGGTGGTCGAGCCGTGGGGGTGGCTCTCTGCCGGCCCGGATGGCGTCTGGGTGTCCTCGTCGTTCTCGCCATCGCCCAATACGAGACGGGGGAGTGCCGGCGGTAGGCGGTGCGCCAGGCCGTCGCGGGTCAACACGGCCCGAACGCCGGCGTCCTCCAGCATGGCCGCCAGGCGACGATCGGGGAAGGTCGGGTCGAGGGGAACGAAGTAGCTTCCCGAGGCGAGTGCCGCCACCGTCGCCACCACCGCCCCCTGACCCCGCTCGAGGAAGATGCCGACGCCCCCTTCCGGGCCGACATCGGGGGCCACGCGGCGGAGCTGGTGGGCGATCCCCCGGGCTCGACGGAGGAGGGCGGCATAGGACGTGGAGCGCCCCCCATCGATGACGGCGGCGATCTCCGGGTGGGCCGCGACCTGGGCTTCGATCCGCCGGAGTAGGGAGATGTCCTCCGGGGATCTGATCCTCTCCCCGTCCGGGACCTCGTTCCACGCGTCGAGGTGCTTTGCTTCGGCCTCCGTGGGGGGGCGGTAAGACGAGGGGCCGTCGGCCCCGTCGGATCGCTCAGTCGAAGTGGGCTCGGCGGGGGGCGTCATGACGGTCGACTCCGGAGCGGCGTGCGCTGTATTGGATCGAGCTCGCACGGACCGGAGATGACCGACGGTGGTCACCGTTGCGCATTGGGTCTCGTCGAGGAATCCGATGATAGGGCGCGAAGATAAATCATTCGCG
>JBCDIS010000428.1:0-1651 GCA_038748685.1 Acidobacteriota bacterium
CTCCTAGCTCGATGCGGAAGCCGCGGACCTTCACCTGGTGGTCGAGGCGGCCGAGGATCTCGAGATCGCCGTCGCCGGGGGCGGTTCCCCGCCCGCGGGCGAGGTCGCCGGTTCGGTAGAGGCGGGCGCCGGGGCGTCCGGAGAACGGGTCCGGGATGAAGCGCTCGGCGGTGAGGGCCGGCCGGTTCCGGTAGCCGCGGGCTACTCCGTCGCCGCCGATCACCAGCTCGCCGGCGACGCCGACGGGCAGGGCGCGGCCTCCGGGATCCACCACGTGGACCTCGGTGTTGGCGATGGGCCGACCGACGGTCTCGCCGGCGCCCCCCGCCGCGGGATCGGCGTCGGATCCGTCGGTTTCGGCGTCGTTGGGGGTCTCGATCCGGCGGGCGGTGGACCAGACGGTGGTCTCGGTGGGGCCGTAGACGTTCCACAGCTCGTCCACCCGGGCCCCCAGCCGCCGTGCCAGGTCCCTGGGCAGGGCCTCGCCGCCGCAGAGGGCCCGGAGGCCCTCCCCGCCGCCCCAGTCTTCAGCGCCCCCATCCCGATCCACGGCGTCGAGGAGCATGCGCCAGGTGGCGGGGGTGGCCTGCATCACCGTCGCGCCGGAGGTGCTGAGCCGCTCCGCCAGCCGGCGACCGTCGCCGGTCGTCTCCCGCGCCGCGATGTCGACGAGTCCGCCGCAGGCGAGGGGCAAGAAGATTTCGAGCCCCGCGATGTCGAAGGAGGGGGTGGTCACCGACAGGAGCCTGTCTTCGGCCTTGAAACCAGGTGCCCGGGCCATCGAGTCGAGGAAATTGACGAGGGCTCGGTGGGGGATCTGCACACCTTTGGGGCGCCCGGTGGAACCGGAGGTGTAGATGACGTAGGCCAGAGCCTGAGGGTCCACCGTGACTGCCGGAGGTGTGGACGGACGGCGCCGGAGGGTCTCGGCGTCGGCGTCGAGGTCCACCACCACCTCCGCCGCGGCCCGCAGCCCGGCCGGAGCCTCGGCCCCGGTCACCAGCAGCCGCGCTCCGGCGTCCCCCAGCATGTACGTCAGGCGCTCTTCGGGGTAGTGGGGATCGAGGGGCACATAGGCGGCGCCGGCCATCAGGATCGCCAGCTCCGCCACCACCAGCTCCGGACGTCGGTCGAGGGCGAGGCCGACGGTGGCCTCCGCGGACCCCGACGGCGGATCTAGGGTGTCGAGAACGGTCCGAAGGTGGTTGGCGAGCCGGGCGGCGTCGTCCACCAGCTGGCGATAGGTGAGGGCGGGGGATCCCTCGAAGGCCACCGCCGGCCGGTCTGGGTGTTCGTCGGCCAGACGGGTCACCCGGAGGTGGATCGGCGTCTCCAGGTCGACGGCCGCCGCTGCGGTGGCGTTCCAGGTCTCCAGCAGCCGCCCCTCGGCTTCGGTGGTCAGGTCGAAGTCCGGCAAGGGACGCCGGGGGTTCGCCACCGCCTGTTCCAGAAGGAGGCCGTAGCGGGTCGCCAGCCGCTCGATGGTCCCGGGATCGAAAAGATCGGTGTTGTATTCGATCCAGCCGATGAGGCCCCCCTCCCCGTTGTCTGCCGCATCTGGCATCAAAACGAGGGAGAGGTCGAATTGGGCTCGGGCGTAGTCGACATCGAGGGATTCGAAGGCCAGGCCCTCCGCCAGCTCGGCGGGGCC
>JBCDIS010000429.1:0-1621 GCA_038748685.1 Acidobacteriota bacterium
CTCCCCCTCGGGCCCACCTCAAGACCCGTCAATCCTGCGATTCTTGGGGGTTCTCGACGCTTCCTAAGAAAAATTCAGGCCCCGGAGGCTTCTGGCACGTGGCTTGCTAATCAGTCATTCAACGGCGCTTGATACTCACCAAAAGCGACACGCACCACGCCGCCGTTCACCTTGACAACAAGCTTTGGCCAGTCGGCCTACCGATTTACCACGAGGGGGGCTCGGGGTAAAAAGGCCCGTTCCGGTCGTCGTTTGCATCGTGCGAACGGCGGCCGGAGCGGGCCGTCTTGCGTTTGGGAAACCTCGGGTTCGGCCGACGACCGCCCCCGAAGCATCGGGTTCAGTCGCTGCCGAGGGCGGAGCGCGGATCGACCCGCAGGGTCCGAAGGGCCGGGATCAGCGCCGCCGTCCCCGCCACCGACAGCAGTAGGATCGGCGCCAGGGCGAAGGTCAGACCGTCGTGGGCGGAGACGCCGAAGAGCAGGGAACCGAGGAGTCGGCTCGACGCCAGGGCCCCCGCCAGACCGACGACGATCCCCGCCAGGGCCGGCCGCAGGGCGTCGCCGAGCACCAGTCGAAGCTGATCGCCGGCGGTGGCCCCGAGGGCGGAACGGACCGCCAGCTCGCGGGTTCGCAGACCCACCAGGAACGAAACGACGCCGTAGAGCCCCACCGCCGAGAGACCCACCGCGATGGCGGCGAAGCATCCCAACAAGAGGAAGTAGAACCGCGCCGGTCCGAGGGCCCGACCCACCGCCTGCTCCAGGGTCTCCACCGACCGCAGGGGCAGGTTGGGGTCGAGGGCGTGGACCCCCCGCCGGACGGCGTCCACCAGGGCCGGGTCGTCGCTGCTGCGGCCCGCGGACGTCCGGATGAGGACCGACTGATGGTCCACCCCAGTCTGAGCCTGGGCCAGGTAAATGGCGGGACGCGGACGGTCCGACACCCTCCGGGACTGAGTATCCCCCACCACGCCGACGATGGTGTAGACGTCCCCATCCTCCCCAAGGCCGAAGCTGAGGCCCACGTTCATTTGCTCACCGATGGGGGTCTTGCCGGGGTAGTGGCGTTCGGCGAGGCTCTCGCTGACCACCGCCACCCACTGCCCGCCGAGGCGGTCGGAGGCATCCACCGAGCGACCCGCCAGCACCGGAATCCCGAGGGTCTCGAAGGTCCCCGGGCTGACCACGTGGAAGTCCGCCGTCAGCTCTGCCCCCGGCCCTGGGGCTGGCCGGTCCAGGGGCATGAAGGCGCTACCAATCCGGTTCTTGCCGAACGGCGCGGCGAACATAGTGCCCACGGACTCCACCCCCGGCAGGGTCGCCAGCTGTGCTTCGAGGCGGGCGAAGAACCGCGCGGCGCCCTCCGAGTCGTACTCCGAGGACGGTAGGTCGAGGGAAAAACGGAGGACCCCCTCCTTTTCAAAGCCCAAATCGTGGGAGACCTGCTGGGCGAAGCTGCGCATCAGAAGACCCGCGCCCAGCAGCAGCATGAGGGAAAGGGCCACCTCCCCCGCCAGCAGCCCGCTACGCCATCGGCGGCCGCTGTGGGTTCCAGCCTGCCCGCGGGAACGCAGGTCCGGCATGGACAGCCTCCACGCCGGGGCCATGCCCGACAGCAG
>JBCDIS010000430.1:0-1598 GCA_038748685.1 Acidobacteriota bacterium
GGCGGAATTCCACCAGAAAGAGCTGGAATTCTCCAACGTGACCGATCACGAACTTGGTGCGCCGCCCTCGGAGGGGGGGCCGGAGGCGGAGCAGCGCGAAGGACAATTCCTCTATGCTGAGCACCTGGCCTACTGGGCCCGCCAGCTGCGGGATCCGGTCCCCCTGGAGCTTCCCTACGATCGGCCCAGGGGTGCGGCGCCTTCCGACGCCAGGGAGCGGCTGACGACGCCCCTGCCGCCGGAGCTTTTGGAGGGGCTGCGTCCGATGGTACCCCGGTCGGGAGATATCGAGACCTGGCCGACCCTCGGTCTGCCCCTCCTAACCCTCTTCAAGGTCTGGCTCGCGCGACTGACGGGCAACGATCGTCCCACCGTTGGGTTTCCGGCGACGGATGCCGGCCTCGATGCCCTCGCGCTGCGGACAGATCTTTCGGGGGATCCTTCCCTGGGAGATGCGCTACGCCTCGTCCGTCGGACCCTGCTCGAGGGTGTCGCCCACCGGGCGGTCCCGACCGAGGAGATCGCGGAGTTTCTGGCTTTAGAGCGATCCCGTGGGCGAAATCCATTCTTCGACGTCACCTTCCGGGTACGGGACGGCGACGACGATGCAGACCCAACAACCGGGCCCCCGGCGGACCTCGACGTGGCGATGGTGGTGTCCGGCGGCGACCTGAGGGTCGAGGTGGAATACCGCACCGAGCTCTTCGACCGGCCGACGGTGGAGGCGCTCCACGCCAGCTGGCGGCGGCTCCTGGAGTCCGCCTTCGAGGCGCCGCCCACCGCTCGCCTCTCCCAGCTCGAGATGGTCCCCGGGTCCCAGCGACGGTTCTTGGAGCGGTGGAACGCCACGGAAACCGATTACCCCCGGGACCAGAGCCTGCATCGCCTGTTCGAACGGTCCGCCGCGGCCTGGCCCGACGCGGCGGCGGTGTCCTACGGCGACGAATGCCTCACCTATCGGCAACTCGATCGGCGGTCGAATCGGCTCGCCCGGCGCCTGCGGGCTTTGGGGGTGGGTCCGGGGACTCCGGTGGCGGTCTGCCTGGAGCGTTCGGTGGCTTTTGTCGAGTCCATCGTCGCCGTGGTCAAGGCGGGGGGAGCCTACGTACCCCTCGATCCCTCCTATCCGCCGGAACGCATGGCCTTCATGTTGGAGGACTCGGAAGCGGGGGCGGTGGTGACGGAAAGCCAGCTGCGGGATCTGCTGCCGGCGGCGAACGGTTGGCGGGAGCTGATCCTGGACGAAGAGGATTTCGGCTTGGAGTCCGCGGCGCCCCTGGTTCCGCTGTCCGGACCGGGCAGCCCCGCGATGGTGATCTACACCTCCGGCTCCACCGGCAGGCCCAAGGGGGTGATACTTCCCCAGCGCGGCGTCGCCAGGCTGGTGCTTCGGTGCCGGTATTTCGAGTTCGGCCCTGGGGACCGCTTCAGCCAGGTATCCAACGTCTCCTTCGATGCCGCCACGTTCGAGATCTGGGGTGCCTTGCTCAACGGCGCCGAATTGGTGGGCCTCGGGGTGGACGATCTCCGCTCCGCCGAGACCCTGCGCCGGGAGCTCGATCGCCGCGGCGTCACGGTGTTGTTTTTGACCACCGCAC
>JBCDIS010000431.1:0-1580 GCA_038748685.1 Acidobacteriota bacterium
CGAAGGTCGGATCCGGCGGGAAGGCGAGGCCGGTGACGCCGCCGGGGACCGCGGCGCCGGGGACGTCGCTGCAGATCAGGTCGTAGAGCAGGCGAACGTCGAGGCCGCCGTCCCAGGTCCGGCTACCGGCGACGGCGCCGCAGATGGGCATGGCGCCCACCACGTTGCCGAGATCCGCCTCCTCGATCAGCTGCGCGGTGATGGCGCCGCCGAGGGAGGCGCCGTAGACGAAGACCGGGCCGGGGTCGCCGAACTGCGACACGAACGCGGCGTACATCTGCTCCATGTCCTCCACCGACTGGAACAGGGCCCAGCCGATCTGGCTGTAGCTGGAGGCGGCGACGGCGTAGCCCTGGCTGAGCTGGACGTCCACCAGCGGGCCGAGGCTGGGATCCGGGCCGATGGGGTTGAGGTCGAAGCCGTGGTTCCAGATCACCAGGCCGTCACCGGGTTGCCAGCCGTCGGGCACGGAGAAGGAGTAGAAGGCGCCGGTGGCGGTCTGGCCGGAGGCCTGTTGGACCTCGACCTGTAGGGAAGTCAGGGACCGGACCTTCGGCGGATCGGGAAGCCATTGGCGCTCGAAGGTGGGCAACTGTCGGTCCGGAGCCTGTGCGAAGGCGCTCGAAGCCACCAGGCAGAGGGCGAGGGCGAAGAAGCAGAGGTGGATGGGACGTGGGCGCATGTAGGTCTCCTTGATCGTCTCGCGGATCTCGTGGGTCTGATGGGATCGTCATGGTCCGGGTCGCCGACGGGGCGGCGACCTCGAGCCTGGAAGCGCGGTTCGCGGGGGTGGCTTTAAGTTATCACCCACCCGCGGCTGCGACCTGGTCCCGGCCCCGCACGAACTTCAGCGACGCTGAGTTGATGCAGTAGCGCAGACCGGAGGGGCCCGGACCATCGGGGAAAACGTGCCCCAGGTGGCTGCCGCAGCGGCGGCAGTGGACCTCCGTCCTAACCATGCCGTGGCTGGTGTCGGTTTGGGTTTCGACGTTGGCCTTCTCGGCGTCGAAGAAGCTCGGCCAGCCGGTGCCGGAGTCGAATTTCTCTTCGGAACGGAAGAGCTCCGCGTCGCAGCCGATGCAGCGATAAACACCGGGCTCCTTGTGGTTCCAATACGCGCCGGTGAAGGCGCGCTCGGTACCCTGCTGGCGGGCGATGCGGTACTGCTCAGGGGTGAGCCGCTCGCGCCAATCCGCGTCGGTCTTGGGAATCTCGGCCATGGAGGACCTCCTCGACGTTGTCATCGGGCAATCATCAACCTATTCGTGCGTTATGCCTTTTGGATGCTCCGGGGGCGCTCCCGGTTACCGATACAGGTTACAATCCCCGCCGACCAAGGAGCCTCCATGAAGCCGACCGCCATACCCGTCGCCACCGTCGTTTCCGCCTTCCTCTTCGTATCGCTCTCCGGCGCTGTTTCCGCCCAGACCGCCGCCGCACCGGATCCGGCCACACAAGCCGCGCCGACAGAGCTGCCTTCCTTCAGCGTACTCGACGAACATAGCGCCACCGTGAGCTCGGAGCGGTTCCGCGGCAAGGTGACCCTCTTCGACTTCTGGGCCACCTGGTGCATGCCCTGC
>JBCDIS010000432.1:0-1561 GCA_038748685.1 Acidobacteriota bacterium
CGCCGGCGGCCGGCCGGCGGAGGACGACCCCCGCGCCCGGGCCCTCGCCGTCGCCCGGGTGTCGGTGGTGCCCTCAGCCGGCGGCGGCCCCGGGCGACTGAGTCTCGAGCCGTCCCCGAGTCCCGAGGCCCCCGGGCTCATCGCCCTGCGTTCGGACGGCGGGCGCCTGCGTCCCGCCACCGCCGTCGAGCTGTTGGAGGGGGACCTGGTGACCGTCGCCGGGCGGACCTGGCGGGTCGAGCGGGGCGGCCTCTTCGGTCCCCCCGCCTCCTTCGTGGAGCAGCCCGCCCTCTCCGAACCCGGGGACACGACCTCCGGGGGGACACCTGGCGCTGAGGAGCTCGACGCGGCCGGCGCAGATGCGACAAGCAGCGAGGAGGCCGAGCGGCGCGTATTGCCGCGGCGCCGCGGAAGCCTGCCCATCGCCGGCCTGTCGTATCCGATTCTGCGGGCGGCCCCCGCAGCCGCCGCCACCTACCCCGTGGCCTGGCTCGACCGCGGCCCCGAAGAACCCCCCGCCGCCGGCGCCCCCGGCGAATTCTTCTTCCTGGAGCCGGCGGGGCTGGCGGGATCGAGCCTCTGGATCGACCGCCTCGGCGGGGGCGTCACCGTGGAGCGGGACGGCGTGCCCCTCGAACCGTCCCCCGCACTCGACCTCGGCCAGACGGCCCGTCTCTACGCCGCCAGCCACCCCCGCTGGTCGGCGGACGAATTCCAGGCCGGCGGCATCCGGGACCGCAGGAGCTTCCGCTGGCGGGCCGGGGAACGCAGCCTGTCGGTGGCCTTCGACACCCCGGAGGTCTACGTGCTCCCCTGGCCGGACCTGGTGCAGCTGGCGGGGGACCTGGTGGAGGGGGCCGAGCCCACGTCCACGCCGGTGGCCGACAACGCCCCTGGGGACGGAGCTTCCCAGCCGGAGGGCCTCCTCCGGGTCCACCTGTCCATGGGGGGCTGGCAGCTGGTGGACGCCAGCCTGTACCTGCGCCACGTGTCCCTCCCCGTCGCCCTCGAGGCGCTGACCATCCTGGAGCTGCCGCGGGATCCCCGGGGATCCCTGGCGGAGGAGGACAACGGCTTTAGCGCCGCAACGCCACGGGGGCAGCGGCCGGGGAGCCTGGGCCAGGTCCTCTGGCTCGGCTCGGAACATCTGGCGGCGGTTCAGGTCGACATCCTCCGGGCCCCCTGGGCCCTCGGCGCCCTGGCGCTGCTGCTGGCCATCGCCCGTATCGCGGCGGCCCGGGCGGTCCGCCTGTCGATGCCCCAGGTGCTGGTGGTGGCGGCGGTGGAGACCTTGGTGGCACTGCGGCTCCTGCTCGGCTACCAGGCTTGGGCCGCCCCCCCCTTCGAAGAGGAGGCCTACCGGCTGGCGCTGGTGGCCTGGATGTTCCTCCCCTGGGCGCTGCTGGTGGTGGCGGTCCCCGCGCCCCTCCTGCGGGACGGTACCCGTCGCGCTTTTGTGGCCTGCTCCCCCCTCGTGGGGGGGTGGCTCCTCTCCTTCGCCTGGTGCCTGCGCCTCGGCGGCGGCGGCGTGCAGACCCTGGTGTGGTCGGCCCTCCACGCG
>JBCDIS010000433.1:0-1556 GCA_038748685.1 Acidobacteriota bacterium
ACTTCTGCCTGAGCGGGCGGTTTCTTTTGGCACAGTTCGGGCGAACGTACGACTCCCTGAGCCGTGCGCTGCGTCGTCAATCCGCGGGGCGTACCGGCACCAGATCCAGGCCCACCGCTTCGTGAGCGTTGCGCAGGAAAAGGCGACCACCGACGACGACGGGGTGACTCCAGGTCTTCTCCTCGAGGACCCGCACCCGCCCCTCCTCCCGATGGCGGTCCGGATCCGCCCGCAGCAGCACCAACTCGCCATTCTCCGCCGCGACGAGCATCTGGCCCGTCCCCCCCAGAAGGAGGACCTGCCCCTCGCCGTAGCGTCCCCGCTTCCAACGGCGTTCCCCTGTGACGCCATCAACGCAGGCGAAGATGCTGCCGTCAAACCCGTAGAGGTGGCCGTCGTGGACGACGAAGTCGTTGAAGGTGGGCTTGAGGGCGCGGGAGGTCCAGCGCTCCTCCACCGTCCACTCGCCCTCCGCGGAATGTTCGACGTGGATCCGGGCGATGCCGATCCCGTCCCCCAGCGGAACGATGAGGTCGTCGAGGCCAATTCTCTGGACCTGGACAATGGGGGCGCCCCCCCAGACCGAGGGGGAGAAACGCCAGACCACCTCGCCGTCGGCCGGATCGAGGGCCACGACGCCGATCCGCTCCGCCCACAGCACCAGGTCCCTACCCCCCAGCCTCACCGGCTGCGGGGAGCTGAAATTCATACCGGCGGTGGCCACCCGCCAGGCCACCTCACCGCTTGCCCCGTGGAACGCGAGAAGGCCGTCGTCCCCCGGACCCCCGGCGTAGACGACGACCCTCTCGTCGTTGCCAGCGTCATCGCCGCCGGCAACCACGAGGGGCGAAGCCGAGAAGCCCCAGCCCGGTAGGGGCGCGGCGAAGTCTGCCTGAAGATCCCGGTGCCACAGGCCCTCGCCTGTGGCGGCGTCGACGGCACGCAGCACCCCGGTGGCCCCCAGGGCGTAGATCCGCCCGTTGCTTAACGTCGGGGTCCCCCGCGGTCCGGCCCCCGCCGCCATCTCCGCGAAGCGGGCCCGGTAGGGACTACGCCACAGGGCCTCGCCGGTGTCGATGTCGAAGGCCGAAACGAGCTCTTCATCCCCCCGCTGCTCTTGGGTGTAGAGCCGCCCCTCGGCGACGGCGAAGGAGGACCAGCCGGGGCCCACGGGAACCCGCCACGCCTCCCGCGGCGGGCTGGATCTCCAGTTCAGGGTGACGTCGAAGTCCGGCACCCGTCCGTCACGCCCCGGACCCCGAAAACCCGGCCAGTGGGACGGGCCCACCGCCGCCCCTACCGCGACGCCGGACGCCCCTCCCCCACTGGGGGCGCGGTGCAGGGACGCCGCCCAACGCCAGGAGGCGGCGGGCTCTCCGTCCGCTAGCCCGGTGACCCGCAGTGGAATCCAGACCAAGAGGCTCCCCGCCAGGGCCGGCAGCAGCCACCTCAGCCTGCCGGCGGAGCCTGTCCAACACGTTACCTGGAGCACAGCAGTCACCGCCAGCATCGCCAGGGGCACGCCAACGGCCCACACCGCCGGCCGGGTCTCGGGG
>JBCDIS010000434.1:0-1503 GCA_038748685.1 Acidobacteriota bacterium
CGGCAGCTTCAGCATGCGCATGATCAGGCCGACGGTTCCGATACCGTGGAGGTCGTCTAGGGACGTCACCTCGGCGCCGGCTCGGCGCCGGGCCGCGAGCAAGATCAGCCGCTGCTCCGCCAGCGCCTGGTCGACCGCCGAGATGCCTCCGTCCGGCTCGACCGACAGGGGGACGATGGCGAAAGGAAAGATGACGGTCTCGTCGAGGGCGAGGACCGGCAGGACATCGGGTAGCTGGAGGTCTTCGTCTCCGTCGACCAAGGTGGGGAAATCGCTCATGTCATTCTCACCGGCGCCGGGGTCCTGGGGCGGTACCGACGGTCCGGGGTGGGAGGGGCTCAGGTGGACGGCGGTTCTTGCAGCCGCTGGATTTCCTGGACGAAGGCGCCGATGTCCTCGAAGCGGCGATAGACCGACGCGAAGCGGACGTAGGCCACGGGATCCAGGTCCCGCAGCTGATCCATCACGATGGCGCCGATGTCTTCCGTGGAGATTTCCCGCTCCTCCCTTTGGTAGAGGCGCCGTTCGATCATGTCGGCGATCTCCTCCTGGGCCTTGGCGGGGATGGGGCGCTTCTCGCAGGCCCGCATGATGCCGGTCAGCAGCTTGCCCCGGTTGAACTCCTCCCGTCGCCCGTCCACCTTGACCACCAGGTAGGGGATGGCCTCGATCTGCTCGTAGGAGGTGAAGCGCCGCCCGCAGGCGAGGCATTCCCGCCGCCGCCGGATGGTCGCGCCGTCCCGGCTCTCGCGGGAATCGACGACGCGGTCTTCATTGGCGGAGCAGAAAGGGCACTTCATGGCGCGGAGCAAGCCCGGGACGGGCGGAGGGTCACGGAATGGACCGGAGGGCGATATTGAGTCGGAGCAGGAGCTGGTCGATCGACGAGACGTCGTCGATGTCGAGGTGGAGTTGGCGAGCTTGGTCGAGGACCCGGTGGTCGGCGTCCTCCACCTGGAGGGTGACCGAGAAGCGGCGGGCTCGCCGGAAGTCGTCGGCGGCGAGGCTCAGCTTGACGTCGCGCTGGATTTCCCGCGGGACGCTGGTAGAGCTACTAGTAGAGGAGGCCGCCTTCTGGGGGGAAGCCCCCTTGGGCTTCAAGGTTTGTCGGCGAAGCTTCTCGAGCTCCGCCAGGGCGTCGAAACCGGAACCGGCGGCCTTGCGGGACCGTTTCGGCTTGCCGCCGGTGAGGGCCGCGAGGCCGGCGTCGGCCTTGGTTTTCGCCTTGGGGGGAGAGGCCGTCGCCGCCGGGGCAGTCTCGGCGGCCGTCGCCGTCCCGGGCGCCGAGCCCTTCGGCTCCAGACTGTCCGGCTTCGCCTGGGGGGGCTTGGGAGCGTCCTGCTGCGCCGGCTTCGGGGCCTCCGACCCGCTGCCCGTCGCGTCCAGGGTCGGGGAGGAAGACTTTGGGGGGGCGGGCTTGGGCCTGGGTTCGGCCGTCGGCTTTTGGACGGTCACTTCCGGCGCCGCGGCGGTTTCGGGGGCGGGCGGAGCCGCCACCGCCGC